>DUEK01000099.1 GCA_011192155.1 Thermoflexia bacterium | reverse complement strand
TGGACTTGCCGGTGCCGCCGCGAAATGAATGGATGGAAATAGTCTGGACCATTTTTATCTCCTTATTCTAGGATTTGTGGAACTTGTCTATAGAAAACGATACTATTCTAGCCTCTTTTGCCTTTTTCCGCAACTGGATGCAAAGCCGCTACACTTTATCAGGTGTCTCGATGACGGCGACGATATTGGCAAAGTGCTGGGAGAAGGGGTGGTCGGGGAAGCGCAGGGAAAAGATGGTGGAGGATTGCTGGGAGGCAAAAACTTCCGAGAGGGGGATGATGGCGACCACCGGAGCATTGTAGGTTTCCTCCACCTGCTTCCGCAGTGCACCAAAATCGTAGGAGGAGATGGCTTCGTTGACCACCAGGTACAGGTGTGGAATTCCCAGTTTGCGCGCCAAGTCTACCGTCACGGCGGTTCCCTGAAAATCTTGTTGGTCGGTGCGTAGGATGAGGAGCAGCGTGTCAGAGATGGCGATTGAGAGGAGCGTCTCTTCGTTCAGGCCGGAGTGGGTATCTACGAAGAGATAGTCCAGGTTCAGTTTGTCAATGAGCGTTCGGAAGCCTTTGTTGAGCAGGCTTACGTCGTATCCTTCTCGCAAGGCTCTAACGATCTCCCCGGCGCGCGTGCTGGAGGGGATCAAGTAAATGGAGCCCTCCACGCCGAGTTTGGCGCTCACGTCGTAGGCGGCTTCTTCAATGGCACATTGACCCCACAAATAGTCGTTGAGCGTCTTGTCTATCTCCTCCCTGTCTATCTGGAAGAAAAAGTGGAGGCCGGGAGAATTGACGTCGGTATCAATGACGCCCACACGTTTTCCCTTTTTGGCAAACTGGGCCGATACGTTGGCGGTGATGCTGGATTTTCCCGTGCTTCTACGAAAAGAATGAACAGATACAATTTTAGCCATATCCTCTCCACCTGTTACTCACAAACCTGCCCACTTGCCCACTTGCCCACTTGCCCACTTGCCTACTTGCCTACTTGCCCACTTGCCTACTTCAGACCAGCTTATCGTACAGTTTATCTAGTTCGCGGGGCCGGGAGCGGGTCAGTTGGGCGATTTTGTCGTTAGCTTCGCGCACCCGTTGGCTGAGAACGTTGATCAGCTCCAATGACAAGTCAGGATATTGATGCACCAGAGCGACGAGCGGCTCGCGGCGCAGGCGTAGTGTCAGTGTGTCTTGGATGGCGCGCGCGGCTGCGGAGCGTGGGCCTTGATCGAACAATGACATTTCCCCAAAGTAGGAATGGGCGTCCATAGTAGCCAGGCGCACGACGGAGCCTTTGCGCTGCGCTTCCCGTTCGATCGCCACCCGCCCGCTGACGATGACGTATAACACGCCGCCGGGGTCGTCTTGTTCGAATATCTGCGTGTCCTTTGCAAAGAACTCTTCCTCGCAGATGTTGGCCAATACCTTGAGTTGGTCAACCGTCATGCCCTGGAAGAAAGGTACCTCCTTCAAGAAAATCACTCTTTCGATTGTCGAGAGCATCGTTTCCTCCTCTTGAGTCACGTAGGTGACGCGCAGACCGGCGATCATGCGGTTGGCGGTGCGCGCCGCTATGCGCACGTCACTCACCGGGTCGCCGAGTGCGGCCTCCAGCATAGATTCAATCTCTTCCAAAGGGAGTGGCGGCTGGCCGTAGGCAGTGCCGTAGGCATACGTCAACCTATCTAGCGGAGCCGATGGGCGAGGGCGGCGCATTTTTGGTTTTTCCTGATCGCTGGGCTGAGAGTCGTCGTTAGAATCGCCTATCAGTTTGTCGAGGAGGTCTGCCGGGCTGGGGCGGCGGGGCTTGTGTCTTTTTCGCTCTTCTGTGTCCATCAGAGCGCCGGTCAGGGCGTCGAGTGATTTGGCGGGCCGGGACTTGTCCGGCTCGGCAGCGCGCGCGTCGCTTTGCTCCTTTTCACGCTGAAGCGTGGCACCCATTTCGCCCAGAGCGAACGTCATCACTGCCCGCAGCCATGGGTCGTCGGGGTCGGTTGCGAGTTGGCGGATGACCTTGGTGGTATCTGGATAGCTTATCTCCCAAGATTCTTCGCTGAGGCGCAACAGTCGCGCCGGCGATGGGTCAGGATCGAACAGCGGCGCGATGAGTTTAGCCAGACGCGGCGTTGTCAGCGCTTCGAGAGCCTCAACCGCGTTGGCCCGGACGCGCGCGGTCTCATTTTCTAGCGAGTCCGCAATGACGTCCACGGCCTCCGGGTCGTGGACGGCGGCGAGCAGGTAAAAGATATCGCCAGTCAGTTGGTGGTTCTGCTCGCGCAGCATGCTCTGCAGGACAGAGATGCTTGGGCAGTCTGCGCAGGGAGACAATACTTTCAGCCGGTTGTAGTTATAGTAAATGGCGAGCAGGCTGTCGTCTATACGCGACTGGATGAGATGACCAAACCGTTCTCGATCAATACGGCTCAAGATGACGGTGGGCATTTTGCGTAGCTGTGGATCGGCGGCGTCGAGCGCGGGGGAGAGGATGGGGATGATGGGCGCGCCAACCTGAACCAGCGCGTCGGCCGTTGCCTCTCTGATCTGAGGCGCAGGATCGGCCAGGAAGCGAACGAGCACCTGGTGCGCCACCTGTATGTCAATGCGTTGCAGTATCGTTACGGCGGCCCGGCGCACTTGCTCGACCGGATCGTTTACCAGGCCGTTCAGATGTTTCACCGTCAGTGCGGCGATCTGGTCGGGGACTTGGTCGCGTGAAAGGGTTTCGATGGCAGTGATTGCTTCTATGCGCACTTGACCGTCGGGGTCGTCCAGGTATTGCACTAGGTTGCGGATGAAACGGGCATCGCCCACCTGGCCGAGCACGCGCACCCCGCGTGCCCGCAGGTTGGGGTTCTCGCCCTCCACAAGCTGGCTCAATGACTGGATGGCCGAGGCCAGGTAGAAAAAGTCGCCTGAGCGAGCAAGCGGAGGGATGACCTGGGCGCGCACGTCTACGTCGGGATCGGGCAACATATCGAGCGCGTGATTTAGGAACCATTCACTTGCAGCGCCGGCCGCCTGCTCCAATCCAGCGATGGCCGACCTCCGCACGCGCCCGTCGGGATCATCTAGAAATTCGGTATATACTTGGAGGACAGCTTCTCCGCGCACGCCGGAGGCCGCGAGGATGTCAATGACCGTCGAGCGGACGCGGGGGTCTCCGGCTTTGGCGACTTGGGCCAGAATTGGGATAGCTTTGCTCCCACCGACCTCGCTGATGAGTTTCGCCATAAAGATCGTAAAGTCGGCGCTGGGGCTTTCATCGAGTTTCTTGGTCAGCCAATTGAGCGTGGTCGAATCGGTGATGGCCAGTTCTGAGGCAGAAGATAGCAAAAAAGAAAAGTCCTCTTGCTCCAGCATGGTGATGAGCGCCTGCGAGTATTGCCTGCGGACGACGAACGCGCTGATTATGTATGCAACAGTTGATACGCCAATGAGGGCTGGCAGGAACCACTCCGCAGGCACGAGCGGCAGCAGCAGTAGCAGCCCGCCGCCGGCGAGCGACCCGATTGGTGCGATCAGCCCTCCGATAAAGGCGCGGGCGCGTCCCTTGACGCGCAACGGGACGGCGTTGTAAAGCAAGTTATCGGGAGGGTTGCGGAATACGCTGCGAAAGACCCTTCTATCCAGGTAGCCCAGCGTCGCGGTCGAGACTTGCGGCCAGCCGATGAGCGCCCCGCAGATGGCGAGTGTGCTGGTCGGGAAAATCAGATTGGCGTTTCCCAGACCCATGCGGCCAACGAGCCGGCTGAGTAGAAAGAGTTGAAAGGGTAGTAGAATCAAGCTGGCCCAAGAACTCGTATGGCCCAAGAAGCTGGATAACTCTCCCCCAGAGCCAAAGTTCCCCGATTGGACAAAGATGTAGCTGGTGTAGTATTCGAGGAGCGCAAACAGCAGCATCATAAATAATGTGGAGAAGGCCATCCAGCGCAGAAAGGGGGATTGGGAGACGTAATGGTATCCTTCCCGGATGTTGCGGGTGAACGACGATGCTCGTTTCGAGTCCCGAGTTGGCGCGCTAAAAGTCGCGTGCTCGAACTGATTGCTTCTGGTCTCTTTGAACAGGCGTGGTGATAGCCAGGTAATGAGGGCTATAATTAGAAGCGCGCCCAACCACAGCAGGATGATATTGCTGCTGGGTGTAAGGGCGGCGTTCAACGAGGCGATTGTCTGCCCGGCGACGATGATTCCCACACGGGCGGCGGTGGCGAGCACTGGGATGATGCGTTTGGCGGAGCGCGTGTCGTAGAAACTGTTGACATAGGTCCACCATTGAAGGTTGAACGTTTGCCTGACGATGATAGAGAGTGTGTAGAGCAGAGGATAGGCGATGCCCGACATGCCCAGTCCAAGCAGGGCATAGCCTATGCCGATGGCGGCTGCGCCGATGATGGAAATGGCAATGAGGAGTTTGTCGTTCGTGATGCGGTCTACGAATGGAGTATAGACGGCAATCGCGACGATGGATAGGAGAGCATTGGCCACGAGAACCTGGGGCAAGTTCTCTACGCCCACTTCAAATAGAAACGCTGCCTGGACGTAGAGACCGCCCCACGTGCTGCCGGCGATGAACAGAAAGGCCATTGAGTAGAGTATTAGCACGCGTGGCCACTCTCTCGTCTTGATATTGAATAACCGGTTGAAGAGGCGTACTAGTGTGTTCATAGCCGTCGTCTGTCAAGTTGGCCCGGCGGCCTCTGATCTACGGTTTGGGTCGCGCTTCGATCAGCCAGTAGGTGCGATACGGCACGCCGGCTTTTTCGTGGAACTCGCTTATGTCTTGCGCCTTGAGGTCTCGCAGGTAATCCCACAGTTCAAGGAAATGAAGGTAAAATGGGATATCGATCTCGGCCAGGATGTCGTACTCGTAATGCTGGTCGAGCAGCCCGAAAATCTTGCGCGGGTTAGAGGTGGAGGGGTAAACGAAAACGATTCGCCCCTCTGGCAGCAAATGTGCGGGGCCTTGTTCGAGCAGTACGGTGGCATGGTGGGCGCCATCGGGGCCGCTTAACATGATCGTTCCTGGGATCATCAAATCTATGTCGCCAGGATCGGGCAGGCACGGGGGATTGGAGACGATGAGCGAGAACTTTTCGTCGTCGCCGATGGGATCGAACATTGAGCCGCGCCGAAACTGGATGCGGGCCGAGACGTCGTTTAGTTCCGCGTTATGCTGGGCCGTTTCTAGCGCGCTCTCGTGGATGTCCACTGCCACGACCCGCCGCGCGCCGCGCAGGGCGATCCCAACCGCATAGACGCCGCTTCCGGTACCCAGGTCGAGCGCCACGTCGTCGGGTTGAACGTCAATGTTGCGTACTAGGAGCACGGAGGAATAGGCCGTCGGCGCGTAGACTGCGAGAGGGTCGTACTCGAGTACGAGGGTTTGCGCGTCGTTGCCTTTGCCGAGGGGGATGCGCATAGTGTGCCGTTTGGGTTGCATTTTGCTACACTCCGTCGGTGGCGGGCGTGGTTTCGCCCGCGCCATGCTCGCGCATACTGCGCGCTTTTTCGCGCAATGTTTGGAAATAGTCGGTCTCGACGATTTGTTCCACCTGTTTCCTCCGTTTAACCTCGTCTATTTCGATGCGCAGTTGCTGGATTTGGTTCTTTAACTTTTGCTCCCGCTCTCGCACCTGCTGCGCCTTCTCAATAGCGATAGCGGCCTGCGGGGCGATGGTTTCCAGCAGCCGTTGATCGTCTTTGTTAAAGGCCCCGACGCGCTTGCTGGTCAGTTCCAGCGTGCCCACCAACCGGTCGCGGATGAGGAGCGGGACGCCAAGCAGTGAACGCACGATTGCATCGTCGGTGAGTTTTACCGTGACCGCTTTTCGTTCATCTTCGGCTTGGGTATCGGCTACGAGCAGGCTGCGGCGTTCCTGCCCAATGAGACCGGTGAATCCTTTGTTGAGTTCATATTTCCTGCCTCGCGTATCGGCGAAACCGCCCGCGCCGCTCCAGGCGGTCACGATCAACTTTTGCTCTCGCTGGTCGAACAGCGTGATCTCGGCGGCGTCGTAGGTGACCACGTCGCGCACCCGGTCGAGGATGGCTTGCAGAGTCTCATCCACTTCCAGCGTGGCGGTAATATCCTGGCCGATCTCGTATACGGTGCGCAGTTCGGCCATGCGCGCCCGCAGCGAGAGCACCATGTCGCTGAACACGCGCGCCAGGTTGCCGATCTCGTCCCCCTGCGCCGTCACATCGGCGATCTCTTCCGGCTCGAATGGCTCGTCGTTCTCGACATTTTGAGCGGCGGCGGCTAGTTTGCCGATCGGCTGAGCCAGCGTCCTGGCGACAACCAGCGATGCTACGATGGTCAGGGTAACCATTGCCGCAGTGATCAAGACACCTTGCCGCCGCTGTTGTGCGATGGAGCGCAAAAATATCTCTTCGGGCACATCCACGACGACCATAAAGAGGTTGGCCGGAGCGAACGGATCGCGCACCGGGGCGTAGCCGACGACGTGCGGCGTGCCGTCACATTGTCCATCTTTTCCAGGGGCGTCGGCGGCGTTGCGGGGGTGGCAGTAGTGGGCGCTGCCGGCCTCGCCGGATTGGATGGCTTTCAGGAGGATGTCGGCGAGCGGCTGGGCTGTGGGGATAGGCTCTGGCAGCCGGGGCGTCTTTTCGCTGGCGTCACATTGGTCGGCGCCCTCGGGGCACGAACCGCCCAGCAATCGTACCTCAGCAATTGCGTCGAGGATTTCCTGGGATTCGATGGTACCCAGGCTGCGGTATATCCAGTCCGATTCGTCCGAGTGGCCGACGATGATACCGTATTCATTGACCAGGAAAATATCAATGCTTTCTCGCTCTTCGGCCGTGATCTCCTCGCTTTCGATGTTCAGCGTGCTTCTCAGGATGTCGGTGAGAAATTCGCCCTGGATGCGGGTGGCGATGGCGCCGATGACCTCCGTCTCTCCCGCGACGGGAGCCGATGCGTTGATGCCGGGTGTGTCGGTCGTCCAGCCGCGCTGGATGCCGGACGTGAATTGCTCGCCGGACAGGGCCGCCTGGACATAGTCGCGGAACAGATAATTGCGCCCGACGATGGCGGGGTTGTTATGAGAGACGACGTCCCCTTCCAGATCGTAGAATCCTACCAGGTCAATGGCGGGATCGGAGGAAAGCAGGTTGGCGACCACGCCGTCCACGCCGTTTTGTAACTGGGATTGCTCCTCCTCGGTCGGCGCGCTCAGGAACGCGACGACCTCCGGCGCGCCGGCCGCCATGCGGATAAAGTTGTGATTGTCGATGAGGAATTGCTCAATGCGTTGAGCGGTGCTGTAGGCCAGGCGCGAAAGGCTGATGCGCGTCTGCTGAGTGATGGCCTCTGCGCTGCTCGTTGTGCTGATCCACACCGCCGCTATCAGTGGAACCAGCGATAGGATGAGCATGACGACTAGCAACTTGAAACGAATGCTCCAGTTGTTAAAGCCAAGTTTGCTCCAGAACGTGGGCGATTGTTTTTTATTCATTTTTCCCGCCTTTGTTTGCGGCTATTCCTGACCGCGAGATGCCTGACGCAAGTCTTTGGCTCGCTTGGTCAATTGTTGAAAGTAGTCGGTTTCCGTGATTTCTTCTACTTGCTTTTTCCGCTTTTCCTCGTCAATCTGGATACGCAGTTGGGCGACCTCTTTTTTCAATCGCTCCTCTCGCTCTCTGACCGCCTTTACCATAGTTTCCACCGCGTCGGCGACGGCGGCGAGCGCGCGGTCGGAGGTCTCTCCCACGTCTTGGATATTGCTCATCGCTTGGTCGTAGTGCCCCTCGGCGACCAATCGCGCCCAATAGCCCAGCCGCTCGATATAGTCGGTCATGTGGCGCGCGCGTTGGCTGAGGAGGCGGGTGACGATCTGGGACAGTGTGGGGGAGGTATGTACGCTGGCTAAAAAGTCCTCCTGGCTCAAGCGGCGGAGGGCGGTCGTGCCGGCGGCGGATGCGCTGGCGGAGCGGGGGCTATCATCTACTAGGGCCAGTTCGCCGAACGCTTCCCCGGCTTCCAGGGTGTTGAGTGTCAGTTCCCGGCCCGCCTCGTCGAAGGTAAAGATGCGGATCTGTCCCGCGTCAATGACGTAGAAAGCGTCTCCGGGATCGCCCCGGTTGAACAGAATTTCGCCGTCGTCGAGTTGCACAGTCTCCATCGCGTTCCGAATTTTGACTCCCTCGTCCGAGAGGAGAACGTCTGTGAGTATGGTAGGGTTAGTCATTTTGCGCCTCGTTTGTCTAGATTGCTACAAGTATACTCGTTTTTTCAATCAAGGCAACAAGCGCAGAACAGGGATGGGCGGGGAGAACACGGATGGGTAGGATTAGCGGATAAATGAAACACACCAAGATCAGTTAAATCCTGCTCATCCGTGTTCCAGTTTGATTTATTGTGCGGTTTGTGATAGGATGGGGGCGATATGGAAAAACGTTTCGAGGAGATAGAGCACACCGCCGACGTTGCCATTCGCGTTTGGGGGCGCGACCTGGCCGAGTTGTTCGCTAATGCTGCCCACGGATTGGCCTGCCAGCTAGGCGTCCCCGGCGAGGCGGGACTGGAGGCCGAGCATTCTATCGAGTTGGAGGCTTACGACGCCGAGACGTTGCTGGTGGCCTGGCTGGGAGAGCTGCTCTACCTGAGCGAGCGGGACGATTGCAT
This sequence comes from Thermoflexia bacterium, assembly GCA_011192155.1. Taxonomy (GTDB): domain Bacteria; phylum Chloroflexota; class Anaerolineae; order B4-G1; family B4-G1; genus B4-G1. The sequence continues at coordinate 2,792 of DUEK01000099.1, read as the reverse complement.
CTTGGCCGAGTGCGATATGTTAGAGGTCGCCCCGACCCGGCTGCGGGCCACCGTTCGGGGATGGCCGGTACGAGAGCGCGGGCGACACATCAAGGCGGTCACATTCAGCGAGCTAGAGATTGCGCGCACCGATGTGGGTTACGAGACCACGATCGTGTTTGACGTGTGAGCGTGAAACGCCAAACGTAAGGGGAGGTGGGAGATGGCGCGGAGACAGAAGCAAAGGCAGAGGCAGAGAAGGCGGCAAAAAGTAACACTGAGGGTAGCGCAGCCGCATGACTTTCGGCGGGTGGACGAATACATTTGGGAGTTGTCGCAGAGTTTCCGCGATGATATGCGCGTTCCGGCGCGGCTGTTTGGTGATAAGGAGCTTTTCGATGCCGCTTTTCGCGATCGCACGGTGATGCAATTGGCGAATGCCGCGACCCTGCCGGGCATCGTCGGCTACGCGATGGCAATGCCGGACTTTCACCAGGGGTATGGTTTTCCCATCGGTGGAGTGGCGGCGACGCGGGCGGATACTGGCGTGATTTCCCCTGGCGGCGTTGGGTATGACATCAACTGCGGCGTCCGTCTCCTGGGCACGCACTTGGAGCGAGAGGAGGTCGCGCCCTATCTGCGCGATCTCACAGACGCTCTCTATCGCGCCTGCCCCAGCGGGGTGGGGGGCAAGGGGCGCGTGCGTGTCTCTGAGCGGGAGTTGAACGAACTGCTGACGCAAGGCGCGCGCTGGGCGTTGAAGAAGGGACTGGCGCGGCAGGAGGACGTGACTCGCACAGAGGAGCGCGGCTGCCTGGATGGAGCCGATCCCGGCAAAGTGAGCGCGCGGGCCAAAGAGCGAGGGCGGCCACAGGTCGGTTCTCTGGGGGCGGGTAATCACTTTGTGGAAATTGACGTGGTTGACGCGCTCTACGACCCGGATGCGGCGGACGCCTTTGGTCTGTGGGAGGGGCAGGTGGTGGTGCAGATTCACTGCGGCTCGCGGGGTTTTGGGCATCAGGTGTGCGACAATTACGTAAAAGGGTTGCAGTCGGCGGTGCGCAAGTACGGAATAAAACTGCCGGATCGGGAGTTGGTCTGCGCTCCCATTGATTCGCCCGAAGGCCGAGATTATTACGGCGCGATGGCGTGCGCGGTCAACTATGCTTTTGTCAACCGGCAGGTGCTGGCGATGGGCGCGCGTGAGGCGTTCGAGCAGGTGTTGGCCGGCAAGGTCAAGAACTTTGACCTGTTCCAGGTCTATGACGTCTGCCACAACATCGCCAAGTTCGAGGAGCACGATGTGGACGGCCAGAGGATGAGACTGTGCGTGCATCGCAAAGGCGCCACCCGCGCCTTTGGGCCTGGCTATGCGGGTCTGCCCGCCGCCTACCGCGACGTGGGTCAGCCGGTACTGGTGCCCGGCTCGATGGGCACCGCCTCCTACGTGTTGGTGGGTACGCAAAAGGCGCTGGAACTGACCTTTGGCTCGACCTGCCACGGGGCCGGGCGCACGATGAGTCGCAGCAAGGCGCGCAAACAAGTCCACGGCACCGAGTTGAAGACGGAATTAGAGAGGCAAGGGATCATCGTCCGCGCCGGCAGCAACAGGGGGTTGGCCGAGGAGGCGCCGCTGGCCTATAAGGATGTCAGCCGCGTGGTCGAGGCGGTACACGGCCTGGGGATAGCTCGCAAGGTGGCTCGCCTGCGCCCGCTGGGCGTGATCAAGGGGTAGGATGTTGGTTTTATTGGAGATTTCAAGGAGGCAGGTATAATGGCTGTAGTCGAACGTAGATTTTTCGTCGAGGCGCCGCAGGAGCGGGCCTTTGCATTTCTGGCGGATCACACCAACGACGCCCAGTGGCTACCGGGTTTGTCTGACCCGCGCAACTTTACCGGCGCGGGGACCGACTACCGCTGGGAAGTGACCTACAAGATGGCCGGGCTGTCCATTAACGTCGCCGGTCAGGTCGTGGAGCACACGCCGCCCAGCCGCCACGTCGTCGAGACGCGCAGCGGCATGGTGAGCACCTGGGACTGGACCCTGGAGCCGGAAGGGGATGGCACGCGCATAACCCTGCGGATGGAGTACACAATTCCGGTGGCCGCCGTGGGTAAGCTCGCCGAGAAAATTCTGCTCAAGCAGAACGAAAAGGCGGCCGACGAGGGAGTCGCCAACCTGCAACGTATCTTGGGAGCGTAGGCGCGATTTCCATATCGCGCTACTGCGAGGTATGGAAACCTCGTCTACTTTGCCTCATACCGCCGCAGGATCACTACCTGCGGATGATCGTAGACGACGAAACTCTCGTCCAGCCGCCTCAGGCGTAACAGGAACGGCGCTTCCGGCTGGCAGAGTGCGGGCAACGAGAAATCCAGTCCGGCAGTTGGATCATCCACCAGCGCTAGCGGCCCCAGGCGGGGGTAGCGCCCGAAGCAGGCCGCCAACTCGAAACCCATCCCGTTCTCAAATAGCAACCGATAGTAGCGGGCCGTGGACGGATACCGCTCCGGCCAACGGGCTAGCGCCCCGTACCCGCGCCGGCTGGCGATGACCACATAGTCGGCTTGTGCCAGCGTCTCTCGTATCTCCCCCCACTTTTCCGGCGTCTCCTCGTCAAAGATGGGCAGTTCCCGTACGTTGTAGCCCGTCGCATCCAGCGGCAGCGGGTGGTCCCATTGCTCCACGGCCACGGTCGCTCCTGGCTCAGCGTGATCGTAGAACCACTCGGAGGCGGCCAGCCAGGGGTGCGGGGAGTGGTAGAGGTTGACGAAGGCGAGAGAGCGGAGGAGAGAGCAGGTGAGCACAAGGA
>DUEK01000098.1 GCA_011192155.1 Thermoflexia bacterium | reverse complement strand
GCCAGCCGGAGCGACCAGAGTGGTTGCCAGCTAATGGGAAAGTCGCATCTCGCCCGGTGCTGCGCGGGTTGCATCACAATTACTTCTGGCAAGCCGTAAATAGTGTTGGTCGAGGAACACACCAACCCTCAAGCTATCTTCACTAACTTCTTCCACAAACTACCGGATGGTTCACTCACTCTGGCATAGGGGAAAATAACCTCTGTCTCCGGTATCTTATCTCCACAGACCGGATAGATCGTGTGCGCCAGATGTGGATTGTTTGGCGCCAGTTTCCGGCTCCCATCACCTCAAAAGCCTCCTCGGTCGGTCTCCAACCATCTGGATGAAGGGATAACTTCTTGGCCGAGTTTCAATGCAGCCCCGGCTTTAATGAAAATGTTCCTTTATGCCCGTTGTCAGTATATTTACACTTATCCAAAGCCCAATAGTTACCATCGCGGCCACAAAACGGGAATTGTCGACGTAGGGCAAGTTGCTAACTTGCCAGGACGCAATTTGCCAAATTGCGCTACATACTTGCCTCGGATTATTGAGATGATACGAAAATAGGATGTGGCTATTCTAATTGCACAGGTCGAAAATGTTGCGAGATTGGCCCGCTAAAGGTATAATAGGGCAGGTGAATTGGAAACAAGCAAGTGGAATTAACCTGCAAAACGGATATTTCATAACAAGCGCAGCGGGCGTCGCGAGCGCCCGCTTCTGAATAAAGGTGGAAAAATGGATTGGATCAGCATAGTATTCTGGCTGGCCGGCACACTGATCGTCGTGCTGGGGCCTCTCATTTTGATTCACGAACTGGGTCACTATATCTTGGCCAAGTTGGCGGGAGTGCGAGTCGAAGAGTTCGGCTTTGGCTTTCCGCCCCGTATGCTAAAATTGTGGTACGGCAAAGGGCATCTCAAGATTGGCGGCGCGCGCGCGATCATGCCCGCAAGCCTGCGGCGGCCTCCCAGATTGGAGGCGGGAGCCTGGGTAGACGGGGTCGCCCAGAGGCGGGAGGACGGCGACCATGTCCTGCGCCGCCTAAAGGTGCTCGACCCCCTCGACGACAACCTAAAGCTCAAACACGAGCGCGTTGACGAGGGCGTGCGTATGCGCGGCCAAGTGACAGAGCTAGAGCCGGGCACCCTGTATAGCCTCAACTGGCTGCCGCTGGGCGCGTTTGTGAGGATGACGGGCGAGGAAGACCCCTCAGATACGCACAGCCTGGCGGCTCAACCCAAACGCTGGCGCGTGGCGGTATTGGCCGCGGGCGCGGTGCTCAACATCATCGTCGCACTGATGCTGATCGTGGGCGCTTACGTCTCTGGCACTCCAGAAACGTGGGTGGTCAAGATCAGCGACGTGGAACCGGCGAGCGCCGCAGCAGAGGCCGGGTTGCGGCCCGGCGACATTGTCCTGGCCGTCGAGGGGGAGCCTATCAAAGAAGGTCTGACGCACCTGCGCCGCATCATCCGCGCCGCGCCAGAACAGGCCGTCGAATTGACCATTCTGCGAGGAGAAGAGAGATTGACCCTGGCGGCGACGCCGGGCCGCGACCCCGAAGGTCACGGATACCTGGGTATCTGGATGGCCCCCTGGCCCGACCAGGGCGGAGTACGGAGCTATTCCCTGCCCGAAGCGTTGAGCGCCGGCGTTCAAGATACCGTTGCCGCCATCGTGATGACCGTGCAGGTTCCGGCCATGCTTGCCCGGGGCGATATATCACCCGAGGAGGCGCGTCCCGCCAGCATGGTCGGCATCAGCGAAGTGCTGACCATCAGCCTACAGCAGAGCATCGAGTGGAAATTGGCCTCCCCCGTGTTGCGGACGGCGTCCCTCATCAGCCTGGCTTTGGGCCTGACCAACTTGCTTCCCCTGCCCGCCCTGGATGGCGGACGCATCTTTTTCGTGCTCATCGAGGCTTTGCGCGGCCGCCGCATCCCGCCGGAGCGCGAGGCCGTGGTTCATTTCGTGGGCATGGTGATCCTGGTCAGCTTGATGTGCTTTGTGATGCTGCAAGACCTGATCAACCCCATCATTCCCTGGTCGTGGTTAAAGTGAGATGGCGCAAACGCTAGACGCCTTGCTCGACCAGTTACGCGAGAGCGCCGCAATGCCGCCCCATGCAGCGCTGTATCTCTTTTCCACCCTGGATGCAAAAGCAGCGGCGCGCGTGCGAGAGGCGTGGACGGACTGGCCCGTCGAGTTGCGGCGGCGGCTGGTCGCGAGGCTGGTGGAACTGGCCGAGGCGGATTTCGAGGCGAACTTTGACGCAGTCTTCCGCCTGTGCTTAAAAGACGAGGACGGCGACGTGCGGGCGACCGCAATCGTGGGCCTGTGGGAGGACCAAGACGTGCGCTTGATCCCGCTCCTGACGGTCCTATTGCGAGAGGACGAGGTCGCCGCCGTGCGAGAGGCCGCGGCCACGTCGTTGGGTCGCTTTATCCTGCTGGGCGAACTGGGCAAGCTCCACCCCGATCCATTCACCACAACCTACGACGCGCTGTTGGCCGCGTGCCTGGATGCAAAAGAGTGCCTAGACGTGCAGCGACGGGCGCTGGAATCACTGGCCTATGTCGGCAACGAGACCGTGAGGGACATGATCCGCGAGGCTTACGGCTCGCCGGAGGAAAAGGTGCGGGTCAGCGCCGTCTTTGCCATGGGGCGCAGCGCCGATGATTGTTGGGCGCGCCAGGTACAACAGGAACTAGGCAGCCCCAACCCCGAACTGCGCTACGAAGCCGCCCGGGCCTGCGGTGAACTGCAACTGAATGATACTGTGCCCGAGTTGGAAGAACTGGCCGACGGCGCCGATCCCGATATCCAAGAAGCGGCCCTATGGGCGCTGGGGCAGATCGGGGGCGAAAGAGCGCAAGAGATACTGGAGCACTATTGCAATGTAAAAGACGAGGCGCTCCAAGCCGCCGCCGAGGCCGCCCTGGACGAATTGATGTTTATGCACGGCGACCTATCAGATTTGATCGCGAAAGTGGGCAAAGAACCCGGTTGGTGAGAAATGACGAATTGCGAATTGCGAATTGCAAGTTACGGGTTACGAATCACCGCCAGCTTTGTTTTAGTATTAGGTTTACTGCTAGCTCCGCTCACCGCCTCGGCCGAGGGTATCAGCGTGATCGAGAGCAAAGCCGAGCATAGCTTTGCCCAGCAGATCACCTTCACGCTGCGGGCTACATCCGATGCCGAGATCACCGCCGTCTATCTGTTCTTTCGGGCGACGGGCGACGACCAGACCAAGTCTGTGCCGATAGAGGATTTCGAGCCAGGCCGCGAGATCAGCGCCAGTTATACGAACGATATGCGGCGCTTTCCTCTGCCGCCGTTCGCCACAGTCAACTTCTGGTGGCAGATTGAGGATAGCGCGGGCAATCAGTTGACCACCGAACCTCAGCAGACCGAATACACAGACAACCGCTTCCGCTGGGAGCAGATCAGCGACGGCGACATCACCGTCCACTGGGTCGAGGAGCACGGCGACCCGGCCTTTGGTCAGGCCGCGCTCGACGTCGCGCGGGCCAGCGTGGAGGAAGCCAACGCAGAGTTGCACGCCCCGACGCTGGAACCCATCGCCATCTATATCTATGACGCGCAGCACAACCTGGATGCGGCAATGCTGCTCACGGGGCGCGAGTGGGTGGTCGGTCAGGCTCATCCCGAACTGGGCGTCGTCATCGTCGCCATTCCTTATGAGGATGGCTATACCTCGCGTATGGCCCGCTACATCCCGCACGAAATCACCCATCTGCTGGTTTACCAGACCGTCACGCCGGCCGGCTACAAGTATGTCCCCGAGTGGTTGGACGAGGGACTGGCAATGTCTAACGAGCGCTTGCCTACGCCAGAATTTACGCTGACGCTCGACGAGGCGCGCGCGGCGGGGCAGCTTTTACCGCTCGAGTCTCTGTGCGTCCCCTTCCCGCCCGATTCGCACGCCACGTTCCTGGCCTATGCCCAGAGTGGCAGCGTGGTGCGCTTTATCCGCGAGCGGTATGGGGCCGCCAAGATACGCGCCCTGCTGGCGGCCTATGCCAACGGCGCCAGTTGTACCAGCGGCGTGCAGGATGCCCTGAACGTCAGTCTCGGCGGGCTGGAGACCGCGTGGCGGGCCAGCCTGGAACCTCAAGCTCCCTGGCGCGCCTGGGCCGACCAGATCGGTGTCTGGGTGGGATTGTGGCTGTTGAGCTTGCTGCTGGCCGCGCCAATGATCAGCAAGCTCAGACCCTAAGGGTTTTAGAAAACCCTTAGGGTCTCGACGAAGAAGGAGACAGTATGCGCAATATCGTCGCTTTTGACGTAGAGACCCAATACCTCGCCGACGAAGTGGGAGGTTGGGGCAACATTCGCGGCATGGGCCTGGCGGTTGCCGTGACCTATCACGCGGCCGAGGACGTCTACCGCGATTACACCGAGGAGCAGGTGGGCGACCTCATCGCTGCCCTGCGTGAGGCCGACCTGGTGGTCGGCTACAACGTATTGCGCTTCGATTACGAGGTCCTGCGCGCCTACACCGACGATCCCCTGGCCGACCTGCCGACGGTGGACATGATGCGCGACCTTCACCAGACGCTCGGCTGGCGGCCCAAACTGGACGGTTTAGCGGCCGCGACGCTGGGCGAGGGCAAGAGCGCCGACGGAATACAGGCCGTACACTGGTTCCGCGCGGGCAAGCTGGACCAGGTCATCGCCTATTGCCGCAAGGACGTCGAGGTTACTTGGGGAGTGTATGATTTTGGACGCCAGAACGGCTACGTCCAGTATCACGACCGCCGCCGGCGCGTGCGCAAAGTACCGGTGCGGTGGTAAGGATGCAAATTGCAAAGTAACGCTGTGATTGAACCCGCTTACCTGGCGCTATTCCGCTCCGGCGAACTGAAGCGGCGCGCAGAGGCCGCATACGAGCGCTTGCGCGCCTGCGATTTATGCGGCCGCGAGTGTGGCGTGGACCGCTACGAGCAGGTCGGCGCGTGCCAAACCGGCGCGCGGGCGCTGGTCGCCAGTTGCGGCCCGCACCACGGAGAGGAAGACCCGCTGCGAGGACAGCGGGGCTCCGGCACTATTTTCTTTGCCTGGTGCAATCTGAACTGCCAGTTCTGCCAGAACTATGACATCAGCCAGTTAGGCCACGGGGAGGAGACAGCGCCGGAGGATCTGGCCGCGATGATGTTGACCCTCCAGGCGCAAGGCTGTCACAACGTCAATCTGGTCTCTCCAACCCACGTGGCAGCCTCCATCTTGGCTGCCCTCCTCATCGCCGCCAAGGCCGGGCTGCGGCTGCCTCTGGTCTGGAACACCGGTGGCTACGACTCGCTCAAGGCGCTAGAGTTGCTAGATGGCGTGGTGGATATTTACATGCCGGATATAAAGTACGCGGACGAGGTAACGGCTCGCAGGTACTCGAAAATCGAGCGCTATCCGGCCGTCAACCAGGCGGCCGTGAAGGAGATGCACCGGCAGGTAGGCAATCTGATGTTGGACGAAAACGACATCGCGCTGCGGGGACTGCTCGCGCGGCATCTGGTGTTGCCAGACGGTCTGGCCGGGACGGGGAAAATCGCCCGCTTTCTGGCGCAAGAGGTCTCGCGCGATACGTACATCAACGTGATGGATCAGTACCGGCCCTGCTACAAAGCTGCCGGACTGCCGCCGCTCGACCGGCGCATCACGGGCGCGGAATACGAACGAGCCTTGCGGCAGGCGCGTGAGGCCGGCCTGCACCGCTTTGATAGGAGAGAAGCTCGTCCCCTCCGTATCTTGTGGGGAGTTTGAGAGGTGGAAGAAAAGACGAAAGCGGGGGCTTGCTTACACGCCGTCGTCCACGGACGCGTGCAGGGGGTGAACTTTCGCTATTACACCACGCGCACCGCGCAGCGCCTCGGCCTGACCGGCTGGGTCGGCAATCGATGGGATGGCACGGTGGAAACCGTCGCCGAAGGGCCGCGCGAGGCACTGGACGAGTTTCGAGCTTTTTTGCACCAGGGTTCTCCCTCGGCGTTCGTGCAACAAGTGGACGAGCACTGGAAAACGCCGACCGGCGAATTTAACCACTTTGGGGTGCGATACTTGTGAGAAATAATCCCGAACGGCTGGCCTGGGTCGTTTTGCTGCTCTCGTTCTTGACCTGCGTCGGTCTGACTGTAGCTGTGCCCCTGGGTATTCGTCACTATATCCTCTACGCCCGCGTGGGGCAAAAAGTGACTCTGGAGGTGCAGAGGCCGCCCTTGAGTGTAACCCTGGCCGGCCGTGGTCTGCCGGTCTCTGTCGCCGAGCACTATGACGACGTTCCCGAACAAACCATCGTCACCACCGCCGCCACCGCCGGCCGGCTCGTGACGCACGCCCCTGGAGCAGATAGCCCCATCGTTGCCACCGTTCAACTTTACGATTATACCAAGATCACGTTCTCTGCAGCGCAATCCCCGCGCTTTACCGCCAGCCGCTTGCCTCACCAGGTTGCTCTGGAAATGGAGGCTGGACGAGTGCGCATCAGCGTCTCCGGCGATGATGGCAGGTCTACGACCGTCGAGGTACACACGCCCCACGGAACGACTATGTTGGTAGAGGGAACGTATTGGATCAACGTCAATGCGACGATGACAGAGATCACGGTGCGCGACGGATACGCCAACGTGAACAGTGACACAGAACAATCAATCTCGCTTGGGCCAGCAGAGCGGGCCATCATCAGAGATGGTCAAATCTTTGGCCCGTTGTCGGCTGCCCGCAACCTGGTCGCCAACAGCGACTTTGCAGCCCCGCTGGATGAGAGCTGGGTCAGCTACAGCAAGGATGTTCAATTTGAAGGCGAGCCGGGCGGCAAAGTAGAAAAAGCAGAAGTAGAAGGCCGCCCCGTCATCGTCATTGAGCGTCAGGGCGAGGGACACGCTGAAACCGGCATCACGCAACAGATCAATGTAGACATTCGCGATTTCAGTTCCCTGCAACTGCACCTCCTGCTATACATCGAAGATCACAATGTGCCGGTGTGTGGTTCACTGGGGAGTGAGTGTCCAGTGATGGTGCGGATTGATTACGAGGATGCTGATGGCGCAGATCAGCAATGGCTACAAGGCTTCTACTCGCTGCCAGACGCGAGCACCCCTGGCAACCCGCTCTTCTGCGTCACTTGCAACATACGCAATGACCACATCCAAGCGCCGGAGGATACCTGGTATTCTTACGATTCGGAAAATCTGATCCCACTGCTGTCACAAGACGGCAAAACACCCATCTTGATCAACTCTATCACCGTCAACGCATCTGGGCACACGTACAAGGCCCTTATCGCCGAGGTCGAGTTGATCGGGCAGGAGTAGCAAGAAACCAGGTTTTTCTGTAAGCAAAGCTACAAAAACCTGGTTTCTTTTTTGAGAGGATACGGATCGTTATCCGGCTACAGAGCCTTTAACTTTCTCTCCAGTTCAGCCGGAGTGTTAGCCTCGACCGGTATGTACTCCACACCGGCGTAATATTCTTTAAAGAAGGCGTGTAGGTCTGTGGGCCATCTCGCCGGATTGACCGCGATCACCCGCCGCACGTTCAGGTCGCCGATGCCGCTATCGTCGGCGCTGCCCCCGATGGTGTATCTGTGTTGCCACGATCCATCCACTGCTGCCAGCGCCCAGGCTTTATTGGCGTCAGGAGCGAGCAGCACGTAGGTGCGGTCGTACTGCACGCGGGGCTGCCCTCTGGTTTTTGCAGGATCCACCGGAGGGGTTGGCGGCGTTGGGGGAGTCGGCGGCAGTGTTCCCTGATCTGTGGCTACCAGTTCTGCGTCATCCCAGTAGGCATCGCTATGTTTGAACTTCCACATAGTCTTTGAACGCAGGAACACTGTCACGGTACTTGTCTGAGATGTCGTTTCCACTGCCAATTCCTGGCAGTAGCCATTGTAGATGTGGTAGCCCTGCCCCCAGACCACCGTGTCTGCCAATGGATTATCGCCCCCGGTTGGATCAATCCCCACGTAAAAGGTAAAGTTGCTTTTTGCATCCTCTTGTGGATCGCCGGTATCACTCGGTATCGTCCCGGCTTTCCAGGCTACCTCTTTGTAACCGGCGCCGTCGGACCAGCGGCCATCGTCGGGACGACCGCCATCCTCCTTGCTCAGATGGTTACTCCAGGCGTGCGCCCAGGCCGTCAGGCGTAACTTTGTCCCCGGCGCGACCTGTACCCGCTGGAAGAATCCCGCGTCGTGACCACGGTAAAACGTGAACAGCAACATACCCTTCTTGCCGCCGTGTACCCTCCGGGCGTCATGCTCTTTCCACGCATCTCGCACTTCAGGTTGATCCCACGTGCCTGGGTCGTGGAGAAACCACGTCGTCCACTCCGATGGAGTGAAAATGTTGCCGATGATTTTCTCTTGAGGGCCGCCACTCGCGGGAAAGACCAGGCAGCGATGGCTTTTTTTATCTCCCCAATCGGCTTCGAACCCTCCGTTCTTTAGTAAATTCTGTGCCATTTGTCGCCTCCTTACCTCTAGTCTAACTGTTCAAAGCCCAGCCCGCGCTCGCGCAGGCTCACAAAACGTTGCTGTCCGACGATCAAGTGATCAAGCACCTCGATATCCAGCAGGCTGCCCGCTGCCACCAACCGGCGGGTTACCTCCACATCCTCGGACGAAGGCGTGGGGTCGCCAGAGGGATGGTTGTGGACGGCGATGATGGCCGCGCAGTTTCGTTTGACGGCTTCACGGAACACTTCGCTCACCCTGATGTGGGAAGCGTTGAGGCTGCCCACGTACACTGTTTCGATGCCGAGCAGCCGGTTGCGGGTATCCAGGTACAGCACCCGAAAGTGCTCTTGCTCCAGATGGGCCATCTCTGCTATCAAGAGTTGCGCTACGTCGGATGGGGAGCGTATAATGAACCGGTCGTCTGGAGCGGTGAGGAGCATACGCCGGCCCAGTTCGAGCGCGGCTTTGAGTTGCGCAGTCTTGGCCGGCCCTAACCCTTTCTCGGACTGCAACTCGGCCAGACTGGCCCGTGCCAGACCTGGCAGGCCGCCGTAACGGGATATGAGCCGGCTAGCCATATCCAGGACGCTTTCGCCGCCCACGCCCGTGCGCAGGATAATGGCCAGTAATTCCGTCGTCGAGAGCGCGCCCTCGCCAGCGCGGGCCAGCCGCTCGCGCGGGCGCTCGTCAATGGGCAAGTCCTTGATCGTTGGCCGATACTCGGCCCGGGTCGCTTTATCTGCCACGTCACTACTATACTACAACCTACACCAGGTTGTCAAATATCCCCGAAGCGTCGCGCTGAATTTTTCTCCACGAATACTTGCTCGTACACCAGCCGATGGTATAATACGCCTCGTTAATCAACAGCCTGAAACCAAGGAGCAGTGTCATCAATGGAGACCATCCTGGAAAGAATCCCTTTCTACTTGACCATTCTATCCACCGTGTGTGGGGGAGTGAGCATCGCGCTTGTGGGCGGGATAACGATTTGGACTTTTCGCGACATTCGTGCGCGCTCACGGGACTTTTTGGCCCAGATATTGGCGACTTTGCTGGTGATCATGTTGCCCATTATTGGGCTGGTGGTATATTTGATGCTCCGTCCGCGGGAGACACTGGCCGAAGCTTACGAGCGTTCTCTGGAGCAAGAGGCTCTGTTGCAGGCCATAGAGGAGCCAGAGGTATGCCCTGGATGCGGGCAACGGGTCAAGAGCAGCTATTTGTATTGTCCGGCCTGTCACACCCAACTCAAGAAGGCTTGCGCGGCGTGCGAACACCCGATTCACTTGAGCTGGTCTCTTTGTCCGTACTGCGGCGCGAGCGTCACTCCGCAGGTGATTGAGCCAGTGTCCGCCTCAGAGCAGCAAGCCTCCACGCCGGCATAACTGGTGCCCCAACCTCAACCCGCGCATCACGTTTGACGCCTCACGCTTCCTCACCCTTACCCACCACGTGAACCTTGAGCATGTTGGTCCTTCCCCCGCTGCCAAAGGGGATGCCCGCCGTCAGCACCACCGGGTCTCCCCAGGCCACCACCCCTTTCTGACGCGCCGTACGCACCATCATTCTCACCATATCGTCGGTGGTCTCGAACGGCTCCACGAGCACCGACTCTACCCCCCACACGAGCGCCAGACGGGCCAGCGTCGCCCGGCTGGGCGTCACCGCCACGATGGGAACTGAGGGACGGTGACGCGCCACCATGCGCGCCGTCATGCCGGACATTGTCGCAGTGATAATCGCCGTACCATTTACTTCGCCGGCGATCTCGACCGCGGCGCAACTGATGGCCTCAGTGATCGTTTCGTGGCTGCCGGATTTGTCGTGCACCGGGCCGCTGGTCAGGTGGGCCTCTGCGTTGGTGCAGATCGCCGCCATTGTCTCCACAGCCTCCACCGGGTACCCCCCCACCGCCGTCTCGCCGGAGAGCATCACCGCGTCGGTGCCGTCCAGGATGGCGTTGGCAACGTCCGATGCCTCCGCCCGCGTCGGATGCGGGTTCTCTATCATCGTCTGGAGCATTTGCGTGGCGGTGATGACCGGCTTGCCGGCCCGGTTGCAGGCGCGGATGATGCGCTTTTGGTGAAACGGCACTTCCTCGGCCGGGGTCTCTACTCCCAGATCGCCCCGCGCCACCATGACACCATCGGCCTCGGCCAGGATATCGTCAAAGACCGAGAGCGCCTCCGGCTTTTCGATCTTGGCGATGATGGGAACGTCGGCCTTTCTATCTCTCAAAAACTGCCGCAGCTCGCACACATCGGCGGCGCGGCGGACGAAAGAGAGGGCGAAAAAGTCAATTTTCTGCTCCAGCGCGAACGCGGCATCCGCGCGGTCCTTGGGGGTCAGCGTGGACAGGCGCAGTGCGGCCCCCGGCACGTTGATGCCCTTGTGAGAGGTCAGTTGCCCGCCCGCGACCACGCGGCACTTTAGGCAGCCTTCGCTGGCTTGCGTGACGATCAGTTCCAGATTCCCGTCGTCCAGCAGCACAGTCTGACCGGCCCGCAGGTCGCGCAGCAACTCTGGGTGGGGCACAGGAATCTCATTCTCCGCGCCCGGCTGAGGCCGAGACGTGAGAGTCACGATCTCTCCCTTACGCAGATCGACCGCTCCCCCCTCGATTTCCCCCACGCGCAGCTTTGGCCCTTGCAGGTCGGCCATCACGGCCACCAATCGCTCTTCCTGCTCTGCGACTTTTCGCAGGGCGGCGATGGATTGGGCATGAGTAGCCTGGTTGCCGTGAGAAAAGTTGATGCGCGCCACGTTCATCCCGGCCCGGATGAGGGCGCGCATCAAGTCGGGAGAGTTGGATGCCGGCCCGATGGTGCAGACAATTTTGGTGCGGGACATTTTGTTTACCCGTGATCTGTAGGGGCGCGGTGATCGCGCCTCTGGGTTAGCGTTGCAGGTTAGTAAAAGCCCCCATCCCGGCGTAGACCGCCTCGTCGCCCAACTCCTGCTCGATGCGTAGTAACTGGTTGTACTTGGCGACCCTATCGGAGCGGCAGGGCGCGCCGGTCTTTATCTGACCGGTGTTCAGCGCCACTGCCAAGTCGGCGATGGTGGCGTCTTCCGTCTCCCCAGAGCGGTGGGAGACGACGACCGTCCAGCCGGCCCGCTGCGCCAGTTGCACGGCGGCGATGGCCTCGCTGAGCGTCCCAATCTGGTTGACTTTGCATAGCAGCGAGTTGCAGGCCCGCAGGTCAATCCCCTTTTGCACCCGCGTCACGTTAGTCACCAGCAGATCGTCACCCACGATCTGGATGCGGCCACCAAGCCGTTCCATCATCAGCGCGAAACCGTCCCAGTCGTCCTCGGCCAGCCCATCCTCGATGCTGATGATGGGGTATTTCTCCACCCAATCGGCGTAGAACTCAACCATCTCGGCGCTGGTGAGCGTGCGCCCCTCTTTCTTGAGGACGTATTTGCCATTTTCGTAAAACTCGCTGGCGGCGGGGTCGAGCGCGATGCGGATCTGCTCGCCGGGCTCGTAGCCGGCCTTTTCGACCGCTTCCAGGATGAGTTCGATGGCCTCCTCGTTCGCCTTGAGACTGGGCGCAAAGCCCCCCTCGTCGCCGACGCCGGTAGAGTACCCCTTGGCCTTGAGCACCCCTTTGAGCGTGTGGTAGACCTCGCTGCCCCAGCGCAGCGCCTCGGCAAAAGTGGGCGCGCCGACCGGCATGATCATGAACTCTTGCAGGTCGGGGCCGTCCAACGCGTGCTTGCCGCCGTTGAGGATGTTCATCATCGGCACGGGCAGCACGTGGGCGTGCACGCCACCGATGTAGCGGTATAGCGGCAACTGCAGCGCGTTGGCCGCCGCGTGGGCCACCGCCAGCGAGACGCCCAGCATACCGTTGGCCCCCAGTTTTTCCTTGTTGGGCGTGCCGTCCAGTTCTAGCAAACGGGCGTCAATGCCGGCCTGGTCAGTAGCATCCCAGCCGAAGAATTCATCGTCGAGGTCAGTGTTGACGTTGGCGACCGCCTGCCGTACCCCCTTGCCGTTGTAGCGGCCCTCGTCGCCGTCGCGCAGCTCCAGCGCCTCGTGGACACCGGTGGAGGCTCCGGAGGGAACCGCGGCCCGTCCCCAGTCTCCCCCCATCAGCATTACTTCCACCTCAACGGTGGGATTGCCCCGCGAATCCAGAATCTCGCGGGCAAACATGAATTCAATATCTGTTTCGATCATTTTTTCTCCTTATGGCTCTATGCCATGCCTAGTCCTTCATACAATCGCTCAAAGTCAAAATGCTCTTCCAGCAGCGCCTCGAACTGCTCCAGCTTGGCCGATTGCCCCAGCCGCGTCTTGCCGAACACGCGCTCGACGGTCTCCACTGTCTCCATCGTGTTCTGACGTACCAGCAGCACCGGGATTCCGATCTCTTCGGCGCGGCGCAGCACCTCCGGCACAGGGCGCAGATGACCGGTCAGGATCAGACATTGAGTCGCCGTTTCCAACGCCACCAGTTGGATGTCGGCCCGGTCGCCGCCGGTGATGATCGCTTTGGTCCCGGATATGCGCCGGATGCGGGGCAGCGCCTGCTCCGCGCTCATCGCCCCGACCACCAGGTGCTCGACCAAAGCATCCCGCTCTTCCGGCAGAGCCAGGAACTCGGCCTTGAGCACGTCCGCCAGTTCCCCCACGCTGATGGCCCGCAGTTGCTCTCGCAAGGGCAGGGTTCCAAAAACTTGAATTCCTTGCTTTTCCAGGCAGGGATTGCACACCTGCTCGGCTAATTTATGTTCCTTTACCGGCACGCTGTTGATGAGCACGCCCAGCAGCCGTTTCTCCAGACAAATGCGCGCCGCCACGCAATCGTCCCCCTGGCTGACTCGGTTGTGGTAGCGGACGATAGCCAGGGCCGGCGCGTCCAGCGCGTCTATCACCGCATTGGCTCCCAGCCCCAGGCTGACTCCCTCTCGCAAAGAGGCCCCGCCTTCGAGCAGAACAATGTCTTTGCCAGAAGCGACGCGCTCGTAGGCCGCTTTGACCTCTGCCATCAGGTTCTGTTCGGCGCAACCGCAGCGCATCTCGCGCGCCAGCTTGGGGGTGAGAACGATCCCCACGAGTTCGGCGGATGATTCCTTCAATTTT
>DUEK01000097.1 GCA_011192155.1 Thermoflexia bacterium | reverse complement strand
GGACGAGGAGACGGGCGAGGTGGATGTGGCCGTCTCCAACTAGCAGCATCCGTATCGCGATGCCTGCGCGTCCACGCTCCACAATCGGAAAGGAGTCACTATGCGCTGTCCACACTGCGGAAATCAAACCCCCTATCCCGAGACAGCATTCTCTGCTCCTATCGAGATCCTCTTTGACTGGATTCGCGTATCGCCGTGAAGGGCGCCAGACACAGTTCTCCTGCGCAGGTCAATCTTTCTACAACCTGACCAGTGGCAGATATGCACGCTGCAAGGCGTTTCCGGCAACCTCAGCAGCGTGTATACCTCCTGCTCGCGCGGCGACTTGCCATTTCTGGCGTGGCAAAGCTCGCCATCCGCAGTTTCGGGCAAAGCCCAAAATCGCCGCAGCCCCTCAAGGCCCACGAGTCGTATCTTTTCAATAATTCGGGGAAAGAAACCAGGTTTCTTCCGAAAAACCTGGTTTCTCACCAGCCAATCCCCGGTTTGTTGAGAGGATACCACGAGTCGTAATTGCGGGTTATCATTCGAGAGATTGGGCAGCCATAGGCGCTCCGAACGCGATCAACGGCAGATACGTCTCTATCCCGTCCAGAACCCCCTCGTGCATAAGGGTGTATGCACCGCCATTGGCGTCATCGCGGTAGGTATCGAACGTGACAATGTCGCCGTTCACGTGAACCAGGATAAAAGTGCTTGGTGCTCCCGGGTCTCGCAACCCCCCCGCGTGTCCGGCGTCCAACTGCCAGACGCCTTCGATCTTGACGGCGCTATAGTTGTGGGTGTGACCGCAGACGTAAGCGGCGACGCCCCTCTCTCGTAGTAAATCCCAGAAAGGATCACGGCGCCACGGATATTTATCCAGGCTTTCACCCAAGTAGTGTGCTTTCCTCCCAGTATCGGCATCCGGTTGGGGATACGCCGGCTCGTGACCAAAGACAAAGATATGCTCCGTGTCTGCGCCGTCCAGGTCGGCGACCAGCCAATCGTACAGGTGGTCGCTCACATCGCCGTCTGTGACCGTGTCGCCAGTGGTATCGCAGTATTCGTTCAGCATCACAAAGTGGACATTTTCGTGATCGAAAGAGTAGGTAGTCTCTGGGCATCCTGAGGGGCCGGGGTTCACGAGCCCGTAATCGTAGCTGCGCAGCCAATCCATATTGTGGCCGTAATAGAGTTCGCGTCCCTCGCCAGGCAGCTCGTGATTTCCCACCCCCGGATACCAGGTGTAGGTTATTCCCAATGTTTGTGTGATGGTCCACTTCACGCCGGCCGGAGGGTCAATGTCGCCGGGGCTGATCATAAAATCGCCGCCACCCTGATTGGCGATTGACTCGCAGGCTCCTCTAAAATAGTGCGGGGTGTCATATTCGCCTGGGCCAGAGTAACGCCTCATATCGGCCGTGATGACAAAGGTGAACGGGACATCGCTCTCAGCAGAAACCGGCTCGGCGGCGACAGCGTGGATGATGGCGGGAGACAACGCCATCGCAACGAGGAGAAGCAGAACAGGGGAAAATGCTTGGCGCGCATACCTGAAAGACAAGGGCTGAACCCCCCAGGCGTGGCTCAAGTTGACAGATTGCTGGCAGGATACAAAGCCCGCGCAATGCGGGCCGCCACGCGAGCGTTGTTGAGCAACAGGGACTCGTTGGCGCGACGGGCAAGCCCGCCCGTCAGTTCGACCATGCGGCCCAGCAGGAACGGCGTCAGCGCCTTGCCACTCACGCCGGCCGCCTCGGCCTCCTCCACCGCCCGCCCAATTGCCGCCTCGGCCTCGCCGGTTGGGAGTTCGTCGTCCGCTGGAACAGGTACACAGATCAGGAGCGCCGACAAAAGTCCCAGCTCCGTCCGCGCCTGCGCTACCCGCGCTACCTCCTCCGGCGCCTCGACCCGCGCATCTACTCCCAACCCAGAGTTGCGGCTGTAGAAAGCGGGAAACTCGTCGGTTCTGTAACCAATCACTGTAACACCGTGCGTCTCTAGATACTCCAACGTACGCGGTAGATCAAGGATGGCCTTGGCTCCCGCGCAGACAGTGATGATGGGAATGGAACCCAGCGCGGGGAGGTCGGCAGAGACATCTTCGGGATGACCGCGATGCACGCCTCCGATGCCGCCGGTGGCAAAGACGCGGATACCGGCGCGATGGGCCAGGTGCATCGTGGCGGCGACGGTCGTACCACCGTTTGCGCCCTGGGCGACGTTTGCGCCCTGGGCGACGTTTGCGCCCTGGGCGACGTTTGCGCCCTGTGCCAACACGAGCGGCAGATCGCGCAAGCTGACCTTGTGGGCCGTGCGATCGGAGGCCAGCCGCGCCAATTCGTCGCCGGAAAGCCCCACTCGAGGCTCGCCCGACAGCACGGCGATAGTGGCTGGCAGAGCACCCTCCTCACGCACTGCCTCCTCCATCCGCTGGGCGATTTCTAGGTTGGCCGGGGGCGCAAAACCGTGGGTGACAAGCGCCGATTCCAGCGCCACTATCGGCTGGCCTGCGGCGATGGCCTGGGTAATCTCGTGAGCGACGCACAATCTGTTCTTCATACCGCTGGCTTTTCCCTGTTCATATATTGCTCCAGACGGCAGCCGATGAGGGCATAACGAAAGTCGTGCCCCTGCAACACGCGCGCCGCGCCGTATAGGCCATAGCCAACAAAGGCGATGCCAACCAGGATAAATATCCCCATAACGCAAAAGGGGAAAAAAGTAGTCAGCATAGCCGCCAGCATGCCCATAATGCCTTCGGCATCGGAAGCGCCCTCGGCAGCGAACATACCGAGGGGCATCAGCATAAACGTTCCAAAAAAGGAACACAAGTAGCAGCCAAAGCCAAGCAAGCCAACCAGGATGAGGGCGAGTTGATAGGCCATCACTTGCAGCGCCTGAAAACCGACAAAGCGCGACTTTTCCCGCTGCGTGGCCCAGATGACGATGGCGCCGATGAGTCCCCAGAAGGGTAGAATGACGCTGGCGTGAGCCAGCGCCGCCATAATGCGCTCGTCTTGCGTCGCTTCGGTAGAGAGATTTTCCCACTCCATCACGCGCCTCCTTGTATTGTCACTCTGTTCCCAGTAACTCCATCGCCAGCCGCGCGTACACCTCCGCGGCAGCATAGACGTCGGACAGCCGTATGTGCTCGTCGGCGGTGTGGGCATGGCGGGGGTCGCCTGGCCCAAAACCCACGGTAGGGATACGGGCCACGCCGGCCGTGTAGGTCCCCTCAGTCGAAAAATCCCAGCGTGTTATCTGTGGCCGGCGCTTCAACTGCGCTCGCACGGCGGCCGCGGTGGCAATCACCAATGGGTGATCCTCCGCCATTACCCACGCCGGGTAGAACTCACGGGCGCGGCAATCATGGCCGGTGTAGCTGGTGGCCTGGTACTCTGTCACCTCTACTTCTGCCCGCACTCCCTCGCGGGCAATGACCCCCTGTACTTCGGCCAGGGCTTTTGTCTCGGTCTCTCCCAGTGTCAGGCGGCGATCAATGACCAGTTCGCAGTGATCGGGTACGGCGTTGCGACTGCTAGCTCTGGAAGTGACCTGAGTGACCGCCAGCGTGCCAGGACCGAGAAAATCATCATTCCCCAACTGGCCGGCCAAAAGTTCCAGACCAAACACCAGTCGCGCGGCGGTGTAGATGGCGTTGTCGCCCAGAGCGGGGCTGGCGGCGTGGGCCGAGCGACCGCGAATGACGAGACACATCTCTAACCGCCCCCGATGTCCTCGGCAAACATTCAAATTGCTCGGTTCGCCCAGCACTACCCAATCTGGGCGTATTTTTTCTTCCTCGAACAACACCCGCGACCCCAACCCCTCGCACGGTTCCTCCTGCACTACGCAGGCCACGACGACGTCTCCCTTCAGCGCGACTCCCGCGTCGCGCAGGAGCTTGGCTCCATAGACCATCGCCGCCAGCCCGCCCTTCATATCACAAGCGCCCAGGCCGTAGAGCACATCGCCCTCGCGTGCGGCGACGAAAGGCTCGCGGCTCCAGGCCTCGGGGTCACTGACCCGCACCGTATCCATATGGCCGTTGAGCATGAGCACTGGGCCGTGACCTGGCCCAATCCAACCGACGACGTTGCCCATTTGATCCACGCGCGCGTCACGGAGGCCCAAGCGCTCCATTTCCGCGACGATGCGGGCCGCCACCGCTCCCTCTTTGGTCGAAGGGCTGGGAATCTGCACTAGGTCGCGCAGGAAGGCTGCCAGGCTGGTTCGGTCTTGGGAGTTTAATTTGAATGTATTCATAGACATTATATTTTGGCGACTTCTTTCACGAGTACGATTTTATGCCGAAATTGACCTTTCGTCAAGGCACGCGTGCACAGAGTGCGCACACAGGGTGCGCGTGGCGCTTGCATTTTGGAGCTAACTTGGCTACAATGGCAGGTGGGAGAAATGAGCGATGGCACGAGAGACGATCCTGGTCGTGGATGACGAAAGCAACATCATCGAACTGGCGCAGATGTACCTGGAGCAAGAGGGGTTCCGTGTGCAATCGGCCAGGGACGGGGCCACCGCCCTGGAGATGGTCGCCCGCCAGCCTCCCGCACTGATGGTGCTCGATCTGATGCTGCCGGAGGTGGACGGCTGGGAGGTTTGCCGCCGCGTGCGCGCAGGCTCCGCCGCGCCCGACCTGCCCATCATCATGCTCACCGCCCGCGACGACGACGTGGACAAGATCGTGGGGCTAGAGTTGGGGGCCGACGATTACGTAACCAAGCCTTTCAATCCCCGCGAGTTGGTCGCCCGCGTCAAGACCATCCTGCGCCGCGCCCGCCGCGCCGCACAGACCGAGTCCCCCGTCCACGTAGGCGACGTCACCATAGACCCGGCTCGCCACGAGGTAACAATCGCCGGGCAAGCGGTGGAATTGCGCCCCAAGGAGTTCGATCTACTGCTGGCGCTGGCCGAGCATCGCAGGCTGGTCCTCAGCCGCGAGCAACTGCTCAATCTGGTGTGGGGGTACGATTTCTACGGCGAGACCCGCACCGTGGATGTCCACATCGCCAACCTGCGCAAGCGGCTAGCCGGCTCTAGTGTGGAGATCGAGACGGTGCTGGGGGTGGGGTATAAGCTGGTGTGTTCGTGATTTGTACATTCGTAAATTCGCAATTCATATGTTCCGTTCCCTAAACTCCCGTTTACTGTTCTCCTACGTCGTCATCATCCTCGTCTGTCTGGCGCTGGTGGGGCTGGGGCTGCTGCTGTTCGTGCGCTCTAGCCCGCTGTGGACTCGCGCCGCGAGCCAGCGACTAGAGGATGCCGAGCGGGCGACGATGCAGTCCCTTTTGCAGGAGGGACTGCAACAAGCCCTGACAAAAGAGCAATTCCGCGCCCTGTTGGCCCAGGCAGCGGAAGAACACAATGTGCGCATCCTTCTGTTGGACGATACGGGGAAGATTCGCTTCGACACCGAAGGTGAATGGTTGAGGCGCGATTTCTCCGCAATGGCACAGCTCCGACCACCGTTCCCTCCGCGCTTGCAGGGGGTCTTTAGAGATACCGAGGGGCAACGCTGGGCCTTTGTTGGCAACGTGCTGCCCGGCGACGGTCGGCAGCGCCAGGTGCTCGTCTTTGCCTCTCCTCCGACCCCGTTGCTCCTGCTGGTCTGGTTTGCGAGCAACCTCCTGCCGCCGCTGGCGCAGGCCGGGGCGGTGGCGCTGGTGCTCTCCATCTTGCTGGCGCTCCTCATCAGCCGCTCGGTGGGCGCGCCGCTGCGGCGGGTGGCACGCGCGGCGGAGGGTATCGCCCGCGGCGAGATCGGCGCGCGCGCGCCGATCTCCGGCCCAACCGAGGTACGAGGCTTGGCCCGTTCCTTCAACACAATGGCCGATCAGGTCGAGGCCGCCCAGCGCTCGCAGCGCGACTTTGTGGCCAACGTCTCCCACGAGCTCAAGACGCCCCTCACCTCTATCCAGGGCTTTTCTCAGGCACTGCTCGATGGCGCCGCTGCGACGCCCCAAGCCAAGACCCGCGCCGCCCGCGTCATCCACGAGGAAGCGAACCGTATGCGCCGTCTAGTGGACGAGTTGCTCACCCTGGCCCGCTTCGACGCCGGTCAGATGGTGCTGGCGCGCGACCCGGTGGAACTCGGCCCGTTGTTGCAAAGATGCGTCGAGAAGCTTGCACCCCAGGCGGAGGCGGCAGACGCAGCGCTAGAGTTGAACGTCGCCGGGCGACTGCGCGTCACCGGCGACAGAGACCGGCTGGCCCAGGTCTTTGCCAACCTGCTGGATAACTCTCTCGCGCACACGCCCGCCGGCGGTAAGGTGACCATCGCGGCGCAGCTTGCAGAGAAGCACATCGTCAAAGTGACCGTCACCGATACGGGCGCGGGCATCCCGGCGGACGCGCTCTCCCGCATATTCGAGCGCTTTTACCAGGTGGATAAATCGCGCGGGCGCAGTCGAGGAGGCCGTCCCGAGCGACGTCCTGAGCCTGCCGAAGGGCGCAGTCGAGGGGCCGGGTTGGGGCTGGCGATCACCAAAGAGATCGTGGAAGCCCACGGGGGCGCCATTGCCGCCGAGAGTGTGGTGGGGCTGGGCAGCAAATTCACCGTGCGGCTGCCGGTGTGTGCGCAAGAAACCTGAGATAGACCACTTTATGTCCTTCGTGCCCTTTGTTGGTAGCCGCGATTTCCAATCGCGCGAATAGGAATTCGCGCCTACAAGTCTGTTCTCGGAGCAGCTATCAGAAAATCTTTAGGGGTTGCCGCCGGCCAGCGCGGACGTACCAGACCAGCATCGCCGCCGCCAGCGCCAGCAATAGCCACTCCTCCGGCTCCGGGACGCCCGTCACGGTGAGCGCGTTCTCCACGGTCTCGCCGACCTGCTCGTATTCGCGCTCGAAGCGGTCGTCGCCCTCCTCAAGCTCATCCAGCAGATCCTCCTGCTGCTGATTGACAAGCACGAGCATTGACGAGTAGGGAGTGACGATAGAGTTCGCGATGGCGATCTCGTGCAGGTGATCGAGCGTGTCCAATCGGCCCATCTGTCCCCGATTCCGCTGCATCTCGGTCAGGATCAGACGGCGGGCCGCAAAGGGGGCAAACCCCTCGTCGCTCGCGTCGTTCCCGTCCTCCAGGACTGTCAGCCAGGTGTAACCGTCGAGCAGGTCGTGCGCCGG
>DUEK01000096.1 GCA_011192155.1 Thermoflexia bacterium | reverse complement strand
GTAGGGGCGTAGGGGCGTAGGGGCGTAGGGCGTAGGGGCGTAGGGGCGTAGGGGCGTAGGGGCGCAGCGGTGCTGCGCCCTACATATCCATAATACCAGGAGATAATACAAATGAACAGACAGATCATTGCTACAGACAAAGCCCCGGCCGCGGTCGGGCCGTACTCGCAAGGTACGCGGCTGGGCGATTTCATCTTTACCGCCGGGCAGTTGGGACTGGTTCCCGGCACCAAAGATTTCGCCGGGCCAGATATCGAGACCCAGACCCGCCAGGCGTTGGAGAACGTCAAGGCGGTGTTGGAAGCGGGCGGCTCCTGCCTGGAGCACGTCCTCAAGACCACGGTCTTTTTGCAAGATATGGGCGAGTTCGGGCAGATGAACGGCGTCTATGCCGAGTTCTTTCCAGAGAACCCGCCGGCCCGCTCGGCAGTGCAGGCAGCCGCGCTGCCGTTGGGGGGACGGGTCGAGATCGAGGCTGTGGCCGAAGCCTGCGACTGCACCTCGCAGGAGGATTGCTGCTGCAAGTAGGAAGCAGGGTATAACAGAGAAGACTGTGACGTCCGACGGAATCCTCAACCTGGATAAACCACGCGGCCCCACCTCCCACGACATGGTGGCCCGCGTCCGCAGGCTGACGGGCGTCCGCCGCGTGGGACACGCCGGCACGCTCGACCCGCTGGCGACCGGCGTGCTGCTCATCTGCATCGGGCGGGCCACCCGCGTGAGCGAATACCTGATGGCCGGGCAAAAGGTCTACCGCGCCCGCGCGCGGCTGGGCGTCACTACCGACACCTACGATGCCGAAGGTCAGGTGGTGGCGGAGGCGGCGGTCGAGGCGAGCCGCGCCCAGGTGGAGGCGGCGCTGTCCCAGTTCCGAGGCCGGATAGCGCAACTGCCGCCCATGTACTCGGCCGTCAAGCGCAAGGGGACGCCGCTCTACCGGCTGGCCCGGCAGGGCATCAGTGTGGAGCGCGAGCCGCGCCAGGTGGAGATCTTTCGGCTGGAACTGACCGAGTGGGCGCCGCCGGAATGTACCCTGGAAATGACGTGCTCGCGCGGCACTTATGTGCGCTCACTGGCCCACGACCTGGGGCAGACACTCGGCTGCGGCGCGCACCTCACCGGCCTGACCCGGTTGGCGAGCGGCGATTTTCTGTTGGAGGAGGCGGTCACGTTGGAAGAGTTCGCCCAGGCCGCCGCCGAACATTGCTGGCCTGACTTGCTGCGCCCGCTGGACAGCGCGCTGGCCCACTTTCCCGCGTTGCACCTGGATGCGGACAGTGTGCGGCGGCTCTGCCAGGGGCAGGCGATTGCGAATGGCGAGCGGCGGGGCGGGGGGCTGTCCCGCGTCTATGGCCCCGACGGCATTTTCCTGGCGCTGGCGGCCTACGACGCAGAGGCCAAAGTCTGGCGGCCGCGCAAGGTGTTTCGACAGTTTTGATGGAAGGAGAGGCAACAATGAAGCTGCGTATTCTTTCTGGCGAGGACGTGCGCCGCGCGCTGCCGATGCGCCAGGCGATTGAGGCGCTAAAAGACGCCTTTGCCCAGCTTTCCGCCGGACGGGCCGACGCGCCGCTGCGGACCGCGCTCGACGTGGCTCGTCACAACGGCGTCACACTTTTTATGCCGGGCTATCTGGCGGACGATGACCAGATGGCGATCAAGATCGTCTCTGTCTTTAACAATAACCCAGTCCACGGACTGCCGCTCATCCACGCGCTGATCGTGGTGGTGGACGCGACGACCGGGGCTCCTGCCGCCGTGATGGATGGGACGTACCTGACCGCGTTGCGTACGGGCGCGGCCTCCGGCGCGGCCACCGACCTGCTGGCCCGTCCGGATGCGTCCGTCGCCGCCATTTTTGGCGCGGGCGCGCAGGCCCGCACGCAGTTGGAGGCGGTCTGCGCCGTGCGGCCCATCGAGGAAGCGTTAGTTTATGACATCGCGCCGGAGCAGGCGGAGGTCTACGCTGCCGAGATGAGCGAGCGGCTGTCCTTGCCGGTGCGCGCGGTAGGGATGCCGTCCGAGGCGGCGAGCTGGGCCGACGTCATCTGCACCGCCACTACCTCATCCAGCCCTGTTTTCGACGATGCCGACGTACAGCTCGGCGCGCACATCAACGGCGTGGGCGCATACACTCCCCAGATGCAGGAAATCCCGGCCGAGACGGTGCTGCGGGCCAAAGTGGTGATTGATCACCACGAGGCCAGCCTGGCCGAGGCCGGAGATTTGCTGATCCCGCTGGAGCGGGGCCTGATGACCGAGGCCCACATCTATGCCGAGTTGGGCGAGATCGCCGCCGGGCATAAGCCGGGGCGGGAAACGGAGGAGGAGATCACGTTCTTCAAATCGGTGGGGGTGGCTGTGCAAGACGTGGCGGCTGCCAGCGCCGCGCTTTCGGCGGCTCAGAGTCAGGGGCTAGGAACTGAGATATCGTTGTAGTGAAACCTGAGCATCTAGCAAAGGAGTGTATATCCAATGTCATCTGTAACATCCGATCTGCGATCTGACTTTCTCCTGCGCACCGACCTGGAAGAAGTGGCGCCGTTTGTGAGCGATCTGATCCACTGGGAGGAGGAGCGCCAGGCTCGCAAGCTCATCCTCATTCCCTCCGAGTCATCCGCGCCCCGGGCCGTCCGGCAGGCGCTAGGCTCCGTTTTCCAGAACGTCTACGCCGAGGGGTATCCCCCGCTGCGCATGACGCGCGCCCCGGAGGAGCGGCTGCACGACGTGGCCTGGCAGTTGGCCTTTTACCGC
This sequence comes from Thermoflexia bacterium, assembly GCA_011192155.1. Taxonomy (GTDB): domain Bacteria; phylum Chloroflexota; class Anaerolineae; order B4-G1; family B4-G1; genus B4-G1. The sequence continues at coordinate 17,073 of DUEK01000096.1, read as the reverse complement.
CGCTACGCCGACCGGCGCTTTTACAAGGGAGTGGATTACGTTCACTTTGTCGAGTGTCTGGCCCAGCGGCGCTGCGCGGAGGCTTTTGCCCACGGCTCGATTCGGCCTGAGCACATCCACGTCAACGTCCAGCCCCTGTCTGGGGCGGCCGCTAACCTGGCCGTCTACTGGGCCTTGATGGAGCCGGGCGACACGTTGATGGGGCTTGATCTCTTCCAGGGCGGCCACCTGACTCACGGTTCCGAGTTCAACATCTCCGGTCAGCGCTACCGGGTGGTCTCTTATGGCGTGAACCCCCAGACGGAAAAGTTGGATTATGACCAGATCCGCGACATGGCGCTGGAACACCAGCCCAAGGTGATCGTCGCTGGTTACACTTCCTACCCCTGGGCGCCAGACTGGGCCAAGTTCCGCGCCATCGCCGACGAGGCAGGCGCTTATCTGATGGCCGACATCTCTCACACTGCCGGGATGGCGTCCGCCGGAGTTTACCCCAACCCGCTGGGCCTGGCCCACGTGACCACCTTTACCACCCACAAGACGATCTGCGGGCCGCGCGGCGCCGTGATCCTGACCACCGATGAGGAACTGGCCAAAGAGATTGATATGGCGATCTTTCCCGGCGAGCAGGGCGGCCCGCACGTCAACAAGTTCGCGGCGCTGGCAGTGGCTTTCCGCATCGCCCAGACCGATGAGTTTGGCCAATTGCAGCGCCAGATCGTCATCAACGCCCGCGCCCTGGCCGAGGGGTTGCAAAAGCGCGGCCTGCGGCTGGCCTACGGTGGGACGGATACCCATCTTTTATTGATTGACCTGAAATCTGTGGGCGACCGCAAGGTGTGGGGGGAACCTGCCGTCCGTATCCTCGACCTGGCTGGCATCGTGGCTAACAAGAACACCATCCCTGGCGATACTGAGACCTCGCTGGCGATGGGTGTCCGCTTGGGTGTGCCCTGGATCACGCAGCGCGGGCTGGACGAGGCGGACGTGGACGTGCTGGCCGGATTGATTCACCGCGTCGTCTCCAACATCCGGCCTTTTGCCTACAACGGCCTCATTGGCACGCTGCCGCGCGGCAAGATCGAGTTGGACATACTGGAAGAAGTGCGGCGCGGAGTGGCAAAGCTGGCCGAGAAGGCGGGGATTGATTTTGAGTACGAGCGCAGCGGTTATCCTCACTACCCTGAGACCCGAAGGGTTTCTGAAATTCTTGGGGTCTCGCTGCGGGTCACTGGGTGGCGGGCGCGGCAGTTTGTGCAGCAGGTCGTCACCGCTAACGTTGCGGAACTTGCTCCCGGTGATTCCCTCGTCGCCTATATGCTCGACCGGCGCGGCAAGTTGATGGATAAAGTGGCAGTGGCGCGGGAGGAGCAGGACGAGTGGGGGCGCGATGCCTATCTGATCACGCCGACGCCCGCGAACGCGGCCCGGGTCACTGCCTGGCTGCGGGGCTTGGCCGATGGGTACGTTCTTTTCGATGATGAGGACGTGTTCCGCAAGGTGGAGGGGCCGGTCGTCGTGGAGGAGGTGGAAGCAGGGGAGCGGGGGAGCGGAGAAGCGGCGGGACAGGGGCGCGCGGCGAGCGAGTTGTTTGGGGAGCAGCCGGAGCGGTTCGATCTGACAAAGGTGTATTTTGTGGGGCAATCTTATCTGAACGAGTTTGCGCCGCAGGCCGAGAAGGAGGAGTGGCGTTGGGAGGAGCCAGAGAAAAAGCTCAAGCGCACGCCGCTGTACGAGGTTCATAAAAAGCTGGGGGCCAAGCTGGTTCCCTTTGCCGGGTGGGAGATGCCGGTCTGGTACACGTCGGTGAGCGACGAGCACCGGGCGGTGCGAGAGGCGGCCGGCCTCTTTGACGTGGCCCACATGGGCGCGTTTGAGGTCAAAGGCCCCCACGCCACCGCTTTCCTAGACACGGTCCTCTCTAACTATGCCGCCTGGATTGAGGACGGGCAATCGCTGTACGGCTACCTGCTCGACCCCGACGCGAACGTCATTGATGATGTGATGATCTACCGCCGCCGGGCCGATCTCTACCTGATGGTGGTCAATGCCGCCAATGAGGAGAAGGACTGGGATTGGCTCAACGCGGTGAACGAGCGGCGCGTCGTGATTGACCGGCAGCGTCCGTGGGTGGAGGTGGAGGCCCAGGCGACCTTGCGCAATCTAAAAGACCCGGCTGCGGGCGAGCGGCAGAAGCGCGACATCGCTCTGCAAGGCCCGGCCTCTCTGCCGACGCTGCAAGCGTTGACCGGCGACCCCGAACTGCGAGCCGCGCTGGCCCGCGTTCGCCGCACCGATCTGATCGAGTGCGAGTTGGCGGGAATTTCCCTGGTCATCGCCCGCACCGGCTACACCGGCGAGGATTTGGGGTACGAGATCATGGTTCACCCCGACGACGCCGTCCGGCTGTGGGAGGCGATCCTGGAAGCGGGGGAACCGTTCGGCGTAAAGCCGGCGGGGCTGGCTTGCCGCGACTCGACGCGCACCGAGGCCGGCTTGCCGCTTTACGGCCACGAGCTGGCTGGGCCGTTCGACATCTCGCCGATTGAGGCCGGCTTTCCCGGTTACGTCAAGTACCACAAGCCGTTTTTCGTCGGGCGAGATGTGCTCTTGGCCCGCGAGGCGGGGCGCAAGCGCGAGGTAATCCGCTTCCGCGTCAATCAAAAGGGCGAACGTATGCCGCACACGGGCGACCCGGTGGTCAATAAGAAAGGGAAGCAGATTGGCCAGGTCACCAGTTGTTCCATTGATAGCGCGGGGTATCTGCTGGGGCTGGCCATTGTCGAAAAGAGATATAACGAACCGGATACGCCCATCGCCATCTTTACGCTGCACGGCAAGTCGCTTGAAGAAGGATTGCTGCGTGGCAACAAGGTCGCGCTGCCGGTAGAGGCGACGGTGCTGACCCGCTTTCCAGAGCGAGAGGGAGCGCGGATGCAAATGGGCGGGCAGGATTAGCGAATGGACGAATTTGCGAATATCATAAAGGAGATAAATGATGGAGACTATTCTCAAGAGTGCGAAGAAAACCGTGGTGATCAGCCCTGAAAAGCCGACCGTGCTTATCGGCGAGCGGATTAACCCTACAGGCAGGAAACGCTTGGCCGCCGCTCTCGGCGAGGGCAACTTGGAGATCATCCGCCCAGAGGCCGAGGTTCAGGTGGAGGCCGGTGCAGACGTGTTGGACGTAAACGTGGGGGCCGCCGGGGTGGACGAGGCAGCCCTGCTGCCTAAAGCGGTGCGCATAGTGATGGAGACGGTGGACGCGCCGATCTGCATAGACAGCCCCGACATTGAAGCGCTGCGGGCCGCGCTGGCCGTTCACAAGGAACTGGCGCCGGAGGGCAAACCGCTCATCAACTCGGTCAACGGCGAGGAGGAGCGGTTGGAGAAGGTGCTGCCCCTGGTGGCCGAGTATGGGGCGGCCGTCATCGGCCTGACGATGGATGATGACGGAATTTCTACCGAGCCTGGCAAACGTCTGGCGATAGCCCGCAAGATCGTCGAGCGGGCGGGAGCGTTGGGGATTCCTCCCGAGGATATACTCATTGACTGCCTGGCGCTGACGGTGGGCGCCGACTCGCAGGCCGGTGTGGTATCTCTGGAAGCGATGCGCATGGTGCGCCAGGAACTGGGCCTCAATATGACGTTGGGCGCCAGCAACATCTCCTTCGGCCTGCCGGAGCGGGATGTGATCAACTGGGCCTTTCTGGCGATGGCTATCCAGAACGGTTTGAACTGCCCCATCGTGAACGCGGCCGAGGTGCGCGCGGCGATCCTGGCGGCCGACCTGCTCATGGGGCGCGACGACTATGCCATGCGTTATATCAAGGCCTACAAGAAACGAATCAAGTAAAGGCTGACGGGGCGCAAGACAGGCCTGATCAGCACACGGGAGGCGCTTAATGAGCGAGATCCAATCGGAAGCCGCGTTGTGGCCGCCGCCTGAGGGCTTTATCCAGATGCCTTCGCTGGTGACGGGTATCGAACTCTACGGCCCTGCTCCCGAGGAGGAGACGGAAGAAAAGACACGCAGCTTCAAATGTCCCCACTGCGGCGGCGTCACCACCTATAGCGCCGCCGAGCGGCAATTGACCTGCCCTCACTGCGGGCGCGCGCAAAGAGTGGGCGCCGAGCAGGTGGGGCAGCGAGCGGCCGAGTTCGAGTTCACGTTGGAGACGGTGGAGCGCGCCCAGTATGGGTGGGGGGAGGAACGGCGGGAACTGGCGTGCGAGTCTTGCGGCGCGGCGGTCACCGTTGCGCCGGATGTGCTGACGAGCACGTGCGCCTTTTGCGGCTCCAACCACGTCTTGGCCCGCAGCGCGCCCGGCAACGATCTCCGCCCGACCGCGCTGATCCCTTTCGCCGTTGACCAGGCGCAGTGTCAGGCGCAGGTGGCGGAGTGGCTGGGACAAGGCTGGATGCACCCGCCGGAACTGCGGAACATGCGCGCGTTGATGGATATGACGGGCGTCTACCTCCCCTTTTGGACCTTTGACGCTCACGTCCGCGCCAAGTGGAAGGCAGAGGTCGGCACTGCAAAAACCGAGCGATACTACCAGGGCGGTGAGTGGAAAACCCGCACTGTCATTGATTGGAACTGGCGCTCTGGGCGCGTGCATCTGCCGATCAACGATCACTTGGTAGCGGGCACAGCGCAGGTCAGCCGCGCCATACTGGGTAAGGCGACCCCGTTCGATCTGCACGGATTAGCAGAGTACGACCCCGGCTACCTGGCCGGCTGGCAGGCCGAGACCTACGACGTGGGATTGCGACAAACGTGGGAGATCGCCAGGGAGGAGATGCGGGAGCGGGCCAAACGCGCTTGTTACAGCGACACCGGCTCTTCGCACGTGCGCAATATGCAGATGACGACCGACTTTGCCGACGAGCGCTGGCGCTACGTGCTCCTGCCGGTCTATTTGGCCTCCTATCGCTTTGACGAGCGCACGTTCCAGGTGATGGTCAACGGACAGACGGGGAAAGTGGCCGGGCAGAAACCGGTCGCCTGGCTGCGGGTCTGGCTGGCTATCGCGGCTATGCTCTCACCAGGCGCGTGCTTGGGGCTGCTGGGGCTGTTGGCGACGCCGCTGGGCGGCATCGGCATTGTCGGGTTGGTGGTGGGGTTCGTTCTGTTTGTGGCCGGCCTGGTCGGGACGGTCATCCTCTTCCAAAAGGCGCGGGCGTCGGAGGAAGCATGATGGAGAATACAACGAGGACGGCAACAGACGTAACGGCGGTGTGGGGCGCGCCGCTGGCGGCGGTGCATTGCGCTCACTGTGGAGAAGCGCACTTGGTGACAGAAGGGGAAACGGTGTCGGTCTGCCCGTTCTGCTTTCAGGGGCCGGTCGCGTCGCAGCCTGCCTATCTGCGAGAGGAACCGCCGGAGCAAGTTTTGCCCTACGAGGTATCGGAGCGCAATCTGGCTGACGTGCTGGAGCGGTGGTTGCGCGGTATCTGGTTTCGTCCCACTGATCTGAAAGCCAGCCAGCTAACACAGCGGGCGCGCCGCTATCTGATCCCACTCTGGCTGGTGGATGGGCGGGTCGAGGCGGCATGGCGGGCCGACGTGGGCTTTGATTACCAGGTAGTGAGCCATCAGGATCAGTATAGGGATGGCGCGGGCTGGCGTTCGCAGGAAGTGAAAGAGACGCGGGTGCGCTGGGAGCCGCGCGCGGGCCGCCTGAACCGCGCCTACGAGAACGTGGCCGGTCCCGCGCTCGACGATCACCGCGCACTGATGGCCCGCATGGGCAATTTCAACCTGAGCCGGCGCTCCGCATACAGCCCAGAGGCAGTGACTGGCGCGGTCGTGCGCATCCCGTCGCTGGAGCCGGAGGCCGCCTGGCCCGGCGTGGAGGCCGCTTTTGCCCGTACAGCCGAAGCGGAATGCCAGGAGGCCGCCGCAGCCGACCACATCCGCGACTTTGCGCTCCAGGCAGAGCACAACGATCTGAACTGGACGTTGCTCCTGCTGCCGGCCTACGTCACCTGGTACAAGGAGGGAGAGCGCGTCTGGCCGGTGCTCGTTAACGGGCAGAGCGGGCGCGTGAGTGGTGCGCGGCGGGCCTCGGCGCGCAAGGCGAATGTCACCTCGGCGGTGCTGGGCGCGCTGGCCCTGCTCCTGTTCCTGGCGGGCGGGGGGCTGGCCCTGTTGGGCGCAATCGCGCCTCCGGCGGCGGTACTGGGCGGGTTGATTTTGTTGATTGGCGTGTTGCTGGCGGTCATCGCGCCCATTCCGGCTATTGGTGTGTGGGTCTTTAATCGGCGGAACGGTTTGGAACGCTGATGGGCAGGATTATCTTCTGATCCGTAAATTCCGCCCATCCGCGTTCTAATCCGCCGTTCTACTTGACGAAACATGTCTTTTCCGTTACAATCGCCCCAGTGTCTAATTGGCTACCAGTCGGAGCGCGATGTTTGAGAATCTGACCGATAAACTCCAGGCCGTTTTCAAGCGGCTGGGCAAGCGTGGCATCCTGCGTGAGAGCGATGTCAAAGAGGTGCTGCGCGAGATTCGGCTGGCTCTGTTGGAAGCTGACGTACATTACAAAGTGGTCAAAGAGTTCGTCAATCGCATACGTGAGCGGGCCGTCGGCGCCGAGATCACCAAAAGCCTCAGCCCGGCCCAGCAAGTGGTCAAAATCGTCCACGAGGAGCTGATCGAGACGCTGGGTCAGCCGGGGCGCTTGGAACTGAATGGGCCTGCGCCCTACGTCATCATGCTGGTGGGGTTGCAAGGCTCAGGCAAGACGACGGCGGCGGCGAAACTAGCTCGGCGACTCAAGCAGGGAGGGCATCTTCCCCTGATGGTCGCCGGCGACACTTACCGTCCGGCCGCCATCACGCAGTTGGAGGTTCTGGGCCGCCAACTGGAACTGCCGGTTCATAGCGAGGGGCAGCGCGTCCCGCCGCCCAAGATCTGCGCCAACGGCGTCCGCGAGGCGCGCCGGCGCGGCTGCGACGTGGTCATTCTGGACACCGCCGGTCGGATACAGATTGACCAGGAGATGATGGCCGAGCTGGAGGATGTCAAACGGGCGACGAAACCGGTCGAGACGCTCCTGGTGGCCGACGCGATGACGGGGCAAGAAGCGGTGAATGTCGCAAGCGGGTTCCACCAGCGCATCGGGCTGACGGGGCTAATCCTGACCAAGGTGGACGGCGATGCCCGGGGCGGAGCGGCCATCAGTATGCGGGCCATCACTGACGTACCGATAAAGTTCCTGGGCACGGGCGAAAAGACCGACGCGCTAGAGGTCTTTCACCCCGACCGGCTGGCCTCTCGCATTCTGGGAATGGGCGATATGCTGACGCTCATCGAGCGGGCGGAGGCCACATTCGACCAGGAACAGATGGAGCGGATGGAGCGCAAAGTCCGCGAGGCCAGCTTTGATCTGGAGGATTTTCTAGAGCAATTTCAACAGATCAAACAGATGGGGCCAATGAGCCAGATTCTTGATATGGTACCCGGAATGGGACAGTTGGCCGCAGACTTGTCGCCCGAGGACGCTGATCGAGAGTTCAAGCGCGTTGAGGCCATCATCTTTTCGATGACGCCGGAGGAGCGGCGCAAGCCGCGCATCATCAAGGGCAGTCGCAAAAGGCGCATTGCGCGCGGCAGTGGCACGACGGTGCAAGAGGTGAACGCGCTGCTAAAGCAGTTCCGCCAGATGCAAAAGATGATGAAGCAACTGAGCAAGGGGCAGAAAGGCATGCGCGGGCTGATGCGAATGTTTGGGTAGGGGTCAAGAGGCAGGGGCGGCCGAGCAATTCTTTGCCGGCTATAGTGACGCTGACGCGATCTACGATCAACCTGATTGAGCGATGAGACGTTACCGACCCGGCGAGATTGTTTTGCTGTTTGGCAAAGAGCAGGGTTACGCTTGTCATCCATCGTTAGCCGTGCCAAGTGAGGGAAAGTACTCGTCGGAAGGTGGATAACGATAGACTCTGATTTGAGTGGGAGAAGTGTAAAATGGAATTGACGATCAGCAAAAAACAAACCAAAGAATTGCTCAAGGAAGTGCTCATTGAACTGGTAGAAGAAAAACGCGAACTGTTTTTTGAGGTGATGTTGGAAGCCATCGAAGAAATCGGCCTGGCAAACGCCATCCGAGAAGGTCGGCAAGGTGAATTTGTCAGTGAAGATCAGGTTCTAGCCATCTTGAGGGGGCAAGCGTGAGGGTCTCTTTTGAAGCGAGCTTTGCCAGAGACTTGAAAGGCATCAAAGACAAAACATTGCTCAAACGGGTTGAGCAGGTGATTGCAAAAGTCAAAACGGTCACTGCGTTGAGAGAGGTTGAGCACTTGAGCAAGATGCGTGGGTATGCGACTTTCTACCGTCTCCGCTTGGGAGATTATCGGATTGGGATAGAGGTGGTGGAAGACGAGATCATTTTCGTCAGGATACTGCATCGTAAGGATATTTACAGGCACTTTCCGTGAAAGGGAATCAAGAGGATAGGGCGGCAGGCGGAGCGGGAGATCCCTATGGCAGTGTATTCGCTTGCGGGCGCTGCTGTTGGATAGAGAGTGGAGCAATCCGTCTGGCGGTCGCTTTTTAATTCGTCAACTTGGGATTTCTAATTCTTCAAACACAACTAGAGGAGTATTATGGTCAAAATCAGATTGCGGCGCGTAGGCGCCAAGAAGCAACCCAGTTACCGGGTGGTAGTAGCCGACTCGCGGTCACCCCGCGATGGTCGTTTCATTGAGATCATTGGCTTTTACAACCCACGCACCGAACCGGAAACGGTAGAGATCAAGGAAGATCGGGCCTTGTACTGGCTGAACGTCGGAGCGCAACCCAGCGAGGCCGTCGCCCGGTTGTTGAAGCAAAAGGGCACAATGGCCCGCCTCGAGCGGCTCAAGCAAGGCGAGTCTCTGGAAGCGCTGGTAGTCGAGGCAGATGAAGAGGCCCAGGCGCAACCTTCGATCAGTTCCAAAACCCGCCAGGATGACACAACACCCGTAGCAGAGGAGCCGGAGGAGACAGCCGTGGAACCTGAGCTGGAGCCTGCCGAGGTCAAAGAGGAAGCTGAGGCTGAAGAACCTGCCGAAGCGGAAGATGAAGGTGAAGAAAGCAGTGAGGAGGAAGTAGAGAAAGGATCCGAGGAATAGACATCACTTTCCATCGCAGTGGAGAACTGCTCCCCTACTGCGTCTCCATACTGTTTATGACATCCGCACCAACTACCTCAGGAGGGAGGAGCAAATGGCATCAATGAAAGAGTTGGTCGAGTTTATCGCTAAATCCATAGTGGATGATCCATCCCAGGTGCACGTCTCTGAGATTGAGGGAGAGACCTCGGTGATCTTGGAACTGCGGGTCGGCCCGGAAGATATGGGGCGCGTGATCGGTAGAGGTGGACGTACTGCAAACGCCATACGCGCGCTCGTCCGGGTACTCGCCGCCAAACAAGGGAAGCGGGTCACCGTCGAGATCGTCTAAGCGCCAATGGGTGCTACTACACAACGTGATAGTGGGAATGATAGAGGCTCAGGGGGAGTACGCACACCTGAGCCTCGCTATTTAACGGTCGGGCAGGTGTCAAAGCCGCACGGTGTATGGGGCGAGTTGCGCGTCAAAATCATCACCGACTACCCTGAACGGTTAGAACGGCGCGTCTACTTTTACCTCGCTCATCCAGATTCTCCTGAGAAAACAGACCGCTACGAGGTGGAAAAGTGTCGTTTTCACAAAGAGACACTTTTGCTAAAACTGGGCAACCTCAACGATCGCGACAGCGCCGACGAACTGCGCGGTATGCTCGTGCGGATTCCCATCGAGGAGGCTGTGCCGCTTGAGGAAGGAGAATATTATCACTTTCAGCTAATCGGCGCGCGGGTGGAGACAGAGGGCGGCGAGTTGCTGGGGCAGGTGATAGAAGTAATAGATACCGGCGCCAACGATGTCTACGTCGTGCGCGGGCCGAGGGGCGAACTGCTCCTGCCGGCTCTGGACGACGTGATACTTGACCTCGACTTGGACTCAAATCTGATGGTGGTGCGCCCGCTGCCGGGTATGTTGCCGGAGGATGAAAAATGAGCGACCTGCGCTATTGGGTTGGGTTCAACATTGTGCGCGGCATCGGCCCGGTCCGCTTGCGGGCGCTGCTCGACTATTTTGGAGACGTGGAACGGGCCTGGCGCGCGCCAGCCGAGGCGTTGCGCAGCGCCGGGTTGGATAGCCGCTCGCTGAAAAACCTGCTGCAAGTTCGAGGCCAGCGCAATCTGGATCGAGAATTGGAGCGAATTGAGGCCGCCGGCGCGCGGGCGCTCACCTGGGAAAGCGCACATTATCCCCACCTGCTCCGCGAAATCCACGATCCTCCATCCGTGCTCTACGTCAAAGGCACGCTGACGGAGGAAGATGCCTGGGCCATAGCCGTGGTCGGCACACGGCGGGCTTCGGTCTATGGGCGGGAGGTGACGCGCCAACTGACCCAAGCACTGGCCCGCAACGGCATCACCATCGTCAGTGGGCTGGCGCGAGGGATTGACAGTGAAGCGCATCGCGCGGCATTGGAGGCCGGAGGGCGCACCATCGCCGTGTTGGGTTGCGGCATTGACCGGGTCTACCCGCCGGAGAACCGCAAGCTGGCTCAACAGATTATCGCGCGCGGGGCGCTGGTCAGCAGCTATCCGCTGGGCACGCCGCCGGAGGGGCGCAATTTTCCGGCGCGTAATCGCATCATCAGTGGGCTTAGCCTGGGCGTGCTCGTCACCGACGCGGGGACGCGGAGCGGGGCGCTGATCACCACCGACTTTGCCGCCGAGCAGGGGCGGGACGTTTTCGCCGTGCCAGGCTCCGTCCTGGCGCGCGGCAGCGTCGGCACCAACGCGCTCATCCAGGATGGGGCCAAGGTGGTGCTCAAGCCGGAGGATATTCTGGAGGAGTTGAACCTGACCATGGTGGCTGAGCAATCGGAGGCGCGGCAGGTGCTCCCAGCCGACGAGACGGAGGAGGCGCTGTTGGATCATCTCTCGACTGAGCCAACGCACGTGGATGAGTTGCAGCAGCAATTGGAACTGCCCATCGCGCAGGTGACCAGCACGCTGGCGTTGATGGAACTGAAAGGCATGGTGCGCCAGGCGGGCGGGATGAAGTATATCGTGGCCCGCGAGCCGGGCGTGGAGTATGTGGTGGAGTGAAACGTCAAACGTCAAACGTGAGACGTGAGACGCAGGAGATTACGCCGTTACGCATTACGTTTTAGGAGGCAGTGATGTCATTCTACGCATTGATCATGGCCGGGGGAGTCGGGACGCGACTGTGGCCTCTCAGCCGCCGTGACCGCCCCAAGCAGGCGCTTCAGTTGGTTGGAGAGCGCACCATGTTCGAGCACGCGGTCGACCGCATCGCGCCCCTGTTCCAGCCGGAGCAGATTTTCGTCGTCACCGGGGCCGAGCACGTAGAATCGCTGGCGGCGCAAGCGCCGGAGCTGCCGCTGGAGAATTTCATCGTCGAGCCGGAAGGGCGCGGCACCGCTCCCGCCATCGGGTTGGGGGCCATCCACTTGCTCCGGCAAGACCCGGAGGCGGTTATGGCGGTGCTGACCGCCGATCACTTTATCGCTGATACGACACGCTTTCGGCGCGTACTGACCGCCGCGGCGCAGGTCGCCGCAGCGGGATACCTGGTCACGCTGGGAATCAGGCCTTCGTCCCCCTCGACCGGCTATGGCTACATCAAGCAGGGTGAGAACCTAGACACGGTGGATGGGTTCCCGGTCTTTCACGCCGAGCGATTCACCGAAAAGCCCAGCCTGGAGACAGCCTTGCGGATGGTAGAGAGCGGGGAATACTCGTGGAACAGCGGCATGTTCGTCTGGCGCGTGGATCGCGTTATGGCCGAGTTCCAGCGCCAGATGGCCGAGTTCTACGTCCAACTGGCGGAGGTGCAGGCGACGCTGAGCACACCCGGCTACGAACCGACGTTGAGCCGCGTCTGGCCCCAGGTCGCCAAGCAGACGATTGACTATGGAGTGATGGAGGGGGCCGAGAGTGTGGCCGTCATCCCGGTGGACATCGGCTGGTCGGACGTGGGCAGTTGGGCCAGCCTATTAGAGCTACTGGAAGCGGACGAGGCGGGCAACATCGTCGTTGGGCCACACGTGGGGATTGATACACAGGACACACTAATCTTTGGCAGAAGCGGGAAGCGGCTCGTCGCCACCATCGGGGTGGAGGGGCTGGTGATCGTGGATACGGAGGACGCGCTGCTGGTCTGCACCCAGGAGCGGGAGCAGGAGGTGCGGGAGATTGTGCATTTGCTGGAGAGGGAGGAGCGGGGCGAAACGGGATACCTGTGAGTCGGGACGAATATGCAAGCCTATTGCCTAAAGTGCAAAACCAAACGTGAGGTAAAAGACCCAAAGCCGGTCTTTACCAGCAACGGAACCCCGGCCACGCGCGGGACGTGCCAGGAGTGCGGCGCGGGGATGTTCAAGATGGGCCGCACCCCGGCCCACGATGGGCTAGATTCGGCCAAGCACACATTCGTATCCGAGAGCAAAAAAGCCGAACTAGCCAAGAAACCTAAAATGGTGATCGTCGAGTCGCCGGCCAAGGCGCGCACGGTGGGCCGCTTTCTGGGAAAAAAGTACAGGGTACGGGCCTCGGTGGGGCACGTGCGCGATCTGCCCTCCAACCGCATGGGCGTAGACATCGAAAATGACTTTAGACCTCACTACGTCGTCCCCGCCAAGCGGAAGGACGTGGTGCGAGAGCTGAAGCAGGCCGTCAAGAACTCGTCCGAGGTCTATCTGGCGACCGACCCGGACCGGGAGGGTGAGGCCATCTCCTGGCACCTGGCTCAAGCGCTCAAGCCGGCCATCGGGCCGCGACCGGTGCATCGGGTCGAGTTCCACGAGATCACGCGCGATGCCATTGAGCATGCTTTTGCCCACCCGCGCGAGGTTGATATGCAGCGAGTGGACGCCCAGCAAGCGCGCCGCATCCTCGACCGGCTCGTCGGCTACACGCTCAGCCCGCTCCTGCGCGACAAAATGGGGCGGCGCGGGCTTTCCGCCGGCCGGGTGCAGTCAGTGGCCGTGCGGCTGGTCGTCGAGCGGGAGCGGGAGATTGAGGCTTTCGTGCCGGTCGAGTATTGGTCAATCGAGGCCGAGTTAGCCAAGCGGGAAAAGGAACGACGCAGTTTCATCGCCCGGCTGCACCGCATCCGGGGAGAGGAATTAGAGCTTCACGACGAGGCAGAGGCGCAAGTCGTGGTGGCCGAACTGGAAAAAGCCGCTTACACTGTGGCCAAGGTGAAGGAAGGGCAACGACGACGCAAGCCCTCCGCTCCTTACACCACCAGCACGATGCAGCAGGAGGCTTCGCGGCGGCTGAGGTTCACGGCCCGGCGCGCGATGCGCTTGGCCCAACAACTGTACGAGGGGGTAGACCTGGGGGATGGGCCTACGGGCTTGATCACCTACATGCGCACCGACAGCGTCAACGTGGCCGAGCAAGCCCAGGCGGAGGCGCGAGAGTACATCGTGGGCAAGTATGGCAAAGAGTTCGTGCCGGACAAGCCACCCAAGTACAAGACCAAAGCCAAGAGCGCGCAGGAAGCTCACGAAGCCATCCGCCCCACCAGCGTCCTGCGCACGCCCGAATCGCTCAAGCGACACCTGGATCGAAACCAGTACCGGCTGTACTCGTTGATCTGGAAGCGGTTCGTCGCCAGCCAGATGTCGCCGGCGGTGTACGATACCATCTCGGTGGATATTTTGGCCGGCTCGGCCGGGGTGGATGAGAAACCCTATCTCTTCCGCGCCAGCGGCTCCAGCTTGCGTTTCAAGGGCTTTTTGGCCGTGTACGAGGAGGCAAAGGACGAGGACGCTCAAGACGAGCAGGAACGCAAGCGGGAAGAGATTCCGCCGCTGACGGTGGGCGAGATGCTCGACTTGCTGCAACTGCTGCCAGAGCAGCACTTTACCCAGCCGCCCCCGCGCTACAGCGAGGCGACCCTGGTGCGGGCGTTGGAGGAATATGGCATCGGTCGCCCCAGCACCTACGCCCCGACCATGTCCACCATCCAGCAACGGGGGTACGTCGAGCGGCGCGGCAGCCGCTTGCACCCCACCGAAGTAGGCATCATCGTCAACGATTTGCTGGTCGAACACTTTCCAGACCATATCAATGTCGGCTTTACGGCTCAGATGGAGGAGGAGCTGGACCGGATCGCCAGCGGCGAGCGAGAGTGGGTGCCCATGCTGCACGATTTTTACACTCCCTTTTCCGCTACGTTGGACCAGGCGCGGGAAAAGATGCCCTCCGTCCAGATGGGCAACGAGCCAACGGGCGGGATGTGCCCGGAATGTGGTCATCCACTTATCTACAAGCACGGGCGATACGGCAAGTTTATCGGCTGCAGCAACTTTCCCAATTGCCGCCATCTTGAGCCGATCCTGATCAAGATCGGCGTCCGGTGCCCCGAGTGCGGGGGCGAGTTGGTGGAAAAGCGAACGCGGCGCGGGCGCACGTTCTACGGTTGCGCCAACTATAAGAAAGGCGACCCCGACTCGTGCGAATTCGCGAGCTGGAAGCGCCCCCTGCCGCAACCGTGCCCCGCGTGCGGCGGGCTGTTGGCCGAGGCGCGCAAGGGATGGGCCAAGTGCATCGCCTGCGAGGAAGAAGTCGAGATCGCCAACTTGCTCGAGCTGGAGAAAGTAGAGAAAGAGGCGGCAACGACGTAAGGCGACTGCGATGGAGAAATTGTTGGAGCGGTTTCTGACCTATATGCGGGCAGCCAAGAACGCCTCGTCATACACCATCAAGAACTATGGGAACGACATTGGTCAATTCTTGGACTATTGCCAGGCGCGGGAAGTGAACTCGCCGCAACAAATAGACCGCTCGCTGCTGCGAAGTTACCTGGCGGAATTGGACGCCGTGGGTTACGTCAAAGCCAGCATCGCGCGCCGCGTGGCAGAGATGCGCTCCTTTGGCGACTTTTTGGTGCGGGAGAAGGTGTTGGAATGCAACCCCTTCCGCTCGGTCAGCGCTCCACGCATCCCCAAAAGACTGCCAAACTATCTGACGGTCGCCGAGGTAGACGCCCTGATGGCGGTCCCAGACACATCCACTCCGCTGGGCCTGCGCGACCGCGCCATCATCGAAGTGTTATACGGCGCCGGTCTGCGGATCAGCGAATTGGCGGCCCTGGACGTGACAGACGTCGACACGATACAGGCTCAAGTGCGCATAGTGGGCAAGGGGAAAAAGGAGCGCGTCGGACTGCTGGGGCAACAAGCGGTCAAGGCGGTGCGCGCCTATCTGGAAGCAGGGCGACCCGCGCTATTGAAAAAGCAATCGACCAGGGCGATGTGGCTCAATCACCGAGGCGGACGCTTGACGGCGCGAGGAGCGGCCTTTATACTGAGCAAGGCCGTCAAGCAAACGGACATTCGCACGCCCGTCTCGCCTCACGTTTTGCGCCACACCTTTGCCACGCACCTCTTGGACGGCGGCGCCGACCTGCGCGTCGTGCAGGAACTGCTGGGGCACGCCAATCTCGCCACGACACAGATCTATACCCACGTCAGCCAAAGCCGGGCGCGAGAAGTCTACCTGCGGGCACACCCACGGGCCGGTAATTTGGATTTGCACTAGCTGGCACTTTGTGGTAAAGTAAGTGCGCATCAATAACATTTGTGATATAATGGGGAGCAAGGTAAAGCCAAGGCGAGGGGGATAAAATGGACGTAATCTGGCAACTCCTTCAGTTCGTTCAACAGCGCATAGCCGTTGCGGCGCTAGTTGGCGGGGCCATACTGGGGCTGCTTCTGGGGCTGGCTATCGGTTGGTGGTGGTTTCCGGTCGAGTGGAGCAATGCCACGCCCAGCCACCTGCGCGATGATTTTCAGAACAACTATCTCGTCGGGGTCGCCGAGTACTATGCGGATACCAACGATCTGGAAGGAGCGCGCGCCAAGCTGGGCGCAGAGTTCTGGGAAGGAAACGTTCTTCCTGAAACGTTGCAGAGCATGGCGGATGACCTGGGTGGGGACAGGGCGATTCAATTACGAGACTTGGCGCAAGCTCTGGAAACCACGCCCGCAGAAGCCACGCCCGTAGAAGCCGCCCCTGCCGAGGATGCGGGAGGGGGATGGCAGCGTTCGCTATCGCTGGTCTGTGGGGCGGGATTATTAGTTGTGGCGCTCGTGGGAGCCGTGCTCTTTATCATCAACCGCTCTCAAGGAACGCGAGCCGAATCGAGGGCCGAGGAACCGGGTGCAGGGTATGCTCGAGAAGTCGCTCCTTCCAGGGAAGTTGACTGGGGAATTGAAGGCCCTCCGTTGGCCCAATTTGTCACCACCTATACGCTGGGGGATGATCACTACGATCCCTCGTTCAGCATTGAGATGGATAACAGTGAGTTTATGGGCGAGTGCGGCGTGGGTGTCTCGGAAACCATCGGGGTTGGCGCGCCCAACAAGGTCACAGCCTGCGAAGTATGGCTGTTTGATAAAAACGACATTCGCACCGTGACCATGGTATTGATGTCCGAGTACGCTTTCCACGACGAGGCGCTGCACACCAAGTTGGCGCCCAAGGGAGAGCCGGTGCTGGCCAAGATGGGGGAAGAACTGGTATTGGAGACAAAGTCGTTGCGCGTACAAGCGCGCGTCGTAGATGTGACTTATGGGGCCGGGAATCTGCCGCCCAACAGTTTTTTTGAGAAACTGACGATAGAGTTGGTGGCCTGGGTCAGACCGGGTCAAGAAGCGGCACAACCGGGGGTTGAGGCGGATTTTCCTCCGGCGCCTCCTACCTTGTAGACCGATAAAGCCAGCGCTGGTACAGTTTGCACAACCGGCCACCCTCACCGCAACACTGCGGTGGGGGTGTTTGTTTGGAGGGTGATGAGATGCTTTGTCTGTGGTGGGCCTGTGTGCGGTTCTTCTTCCGCCTGCTCTACAAAGCAGCAATGAAGGTAACTACTCAGCCCACCGCAGGGTTGGATGTTTCAGGCTCTCAGCCCTCGTCCCCGAGGGCGGTGTAAGCGAGAGCGCCTCATTCTGAACGGCTATTTGCTGCATGGGACGCCCCCGGGACGGG
>DUEK01000095.1 GCA_011192155.1 Thermoflexia bacterium | reverse complement strand
GGCGGGCCAACTGGCCGGCGGCATCGCTCACGATTTTAACAACATGCTGACCGGCGTCATGCTCTATGCCCAGATGCCTTTGCGCAAGGGTAAACCCGATCTGCCCCCGAACGCGAGGCGAGCCTTTGAGAACATCCTCACCGAATCACGCCGGGCGGTGGGGCTGGCGCAGGTGGACGGTATCGTGGCGCAGCACGGGGGGCACATCGGCGTGGAGACGGAACTGGGCCGGGGGACGACGTTCCACATCTACCTGCCGGCCTATGAGGTGCAGGAGGAGGTTGCAGAGGAGGAGCAAGTCTCAGCCATCCCACAGGGGCAGGGAGAGACCATCTTGCTGGTGGAGGACAACGAGTATCTGCGCGAGGGGGGACGGGAGTT
The DNA here is from genome assembly GCA_011192155.1 of Thermoflexia bacterium. Lineage (GTDB taxonomy): Bacteria > Chloroflexota > Anaerolineae > B4-G1 > B4-G1 > B4-G1. Next base: position 16,922 of record DUEK01000095.1, on the reverse strand, counting down.
GCTGGAATCGTTGGGCTACCGCGTGCTGACCGGGGCGAACGGGCGGGAGGCGCTTGAGGTCTACCAGACGGCGCAGGGAGTAGACATGGTGATCACAGACCTGGTGATGCCAAAGATTGGGGGCAAGGAATTGGTGAGCGAACTAGGGAAAATCAATCCCGCTCTCAAGGCGCTGGCCATCACCGGTTACATCGTGGACAAAGACACGCAGGGATTGAAGAAGGAGGGCTTTCTGGACGTGGTCTACAAACCTTTCGAGGTGGACCAGTTGGCGCGGGTGATCCGTCGCGCGCTGGACGTAGATTGAGTAGTGCGCGCTCATTAGTTCTCGATGACCATGTCGCTGGCTGGCGGCTTGGTCGTTTGCTATTGAGTCGCGCATGGTTGCTTAACATCGCAAAAGCGGGTATACTTTGCGTTAGAAATGATGCGGATGTGTTTTATCGCACACTGATCTATTATTGTGCAGCAATTCCTATTATGGGTGAAAATCCAGGTCGTAGCCGCGATTCCCAAATCGCGCCGGGCGCTTTACGCGGGAAAATACACGCGATAGCGGATTGCGTGCAACCTCCGGTTGCCATAACCCGACGAAATCGCGGCTACAAAACGGGAATTGCTGATCACCGGAGGAAACTATGATGCTCTTGAACCCCAAACAGCACAGCCGTGAATATCCCGACGAGAGATCGCGAGACATCATGCTCAAGACCATCCAGTTCTTTGAGCAGAAGGGCAAGCAAAAGATCAAGGAGGATGACCACGCGCGGGTCTGGTATTCCGACTTTTTGGAGTTTGTCAGGGAGGAAAAGCTCTTTGCCACGCTCTTGACGCCGGCGGGCTATGGAGGCGAGGATTGTCGTTGGGATACCTGGCGCATTTGCGAGTTCAACGAAATTTTGGCCTTCTACGGATTGGCCTACTGGTATACCTGGCAGGTCACCATCCTCGGCCTCGGTCCCATCTGGATGAGCAAGAACGAGGAACTCAAACGCAAAGCGGCGCAGTTACTCCAGGATGGCGCGATATTCGCCTTTGGTCTCTCGGAGAGGGATCACGGCGCGGACATCTATTCGACCGAGATGACGCTCACCGCTCAGCCTGATGGGACTTGTAGAGCCAACGGAGAAAAGTACTATATCGGGAACGGCAACCAGGCGCCGATGGTCTCTACTTTTGGCAAGATGAGCGACAGCGGCGATTACGTCTTCTTTGTGGCCGACTACCGCGACAGGCACTATGATTGCGTCGAGAACGTCACCAACAGCCAGAATTACGTGGCCAACTTTGCCCTGCACGATTATCCCATCACCGAAGCCGAGATTTTGTCTAAAGGCCGGGAGGCCTGGGATACCGCGCTCAACACCGTCAACGTGGGCAAGTACAACCTGGGCTGGGCGTCCATTGGCATCTGCACCCACGCTTTGTACGAGGCTATCAACCACGCTGCCAACCGGCGCCTCTATGGTATGTACGTGACCGACTTTCCGCACGTCAAGCAGGCGTTCACCGACGCCTACACCCGGTTGGTCGCCATGAAGCTTTTCGCGCTGCGGGCGGCCGATTATATGCGCTCGGCTTCGTCGGAAGACAGACGCTATCTCCTATATAACCCGACGGTCAAGATGAAGGTGACGACCCAGGGTGAGGAAGTCATAAACCTGGCCTGGGACGTCATCGCCGCCAAGGGGTTTGAAAAAGACACCTACTTTGAGATGGCCGCCAGAGACATCCGGGCCTTGCCCAAGTTGGAGGGCACTGTCCACGTGAACATTGCGCTCATCGTCAAGTTTATGCCCAATTACTTTTTCAACCCCGCCGAGTATCCCGCCGTCCCCAGGCGCGATGATGCCAAGAACGACGATTTTCTCTTTGATCAGGGGCCGGCCAGGGGATTGAGCAAAATCCGCTTTCACGATTACCACCTCGCCTTTGATAGCTACGATCTGCCCAACGTGAACCTGTTCCAGGAGCAGATAGAGGTGTTCAAGGAAATGCTGGCGCTGGCTACGCCGGACGAGGGCCAGCGCAAGGATGTGGATTTCCTGCTGACCCTGGGCGAGATATTTACGCTTGTGGTCTATGGGCAACTCATCCTCGAAAACGCCAGAATCTACGAACTGGACGATGATGTCGTAGACCAGATTTTCGACTTTATGGTGCGCGATTTCTCAAAATTCGCCCTGCAACTGCACAACAAGCCGAGCAGCACGCCGCAGCAGATGAACTATTGCCTGAGGATGCTGAGAAAGTCGGTGGTGGATGAAGAACGATACCAACGGGTGTGGGAGAACCACGTGTACGCCCTGAAAGGGGTGTACGAGATGAACGAATAAGCCAGGGGAGGCGGATGTGCTGAGAGAGTTCAAAGAGTTTGCGTTACGCGGCAATGTGATAGATATGGCTGTGGGCATTATCATCGGCGCGGCTTTTGGCGCTATCGTCAAATCGCTGGTGGCTGACGTGATCATGCCGCCCATCGGCCTGTTGATGGGCGGGGTGGATTTCGCCAACTTATTTCTCTTGCTCAAGGCCGGCTCCCCGGCTGGCCCGTACGTTTCTCTGGCCGACGCGCAGGCGGCTGGCGCGGTGACCGTCAACTATGGCCTATTCATCAACGTCATCATCAGCTTTGTGATCGTCGCCTTTGTGATGTTCCTGCTCATTCGCGGCATCAATCGGCTGCAGAAGGAGGAGGAATCGCCGGCCGAGCCAGTGACGAAAGAGTGTCCGTACTGCTTTTCCACTATCCCGATCGAGGCCACACGCTGCCCGCATTGCACCTCCGAGTTGGAAAAGTAGGGCGGTTTTGCTAACCACCATTGAGGAGAAAAGATGACAACTACCAATTCAATGCGTCCATACCTGGGCCGGTTGGCCGAGATCAGGGATATAGCCGCTGGCATCAAGTTGTTCCAAGTCGAGATGGCAGAGCCGGAGGGTCAGGCGGTCGTCGCCGAGTACAGGCCGGGGCAGTTCGCTTTCGTCTCCGCCTTTGGCGCGGGGGAGGCCCCGTTTGGCATTGCGTCCATTCGCGGGCCGCATCTGGAGTTTGCCGTCAGCGCGCTGGGTCATGTTACCCACACCCTGCATACGCTGGAGGTAGGGGATCCGCTGGGGGTGCGAGGGCCGTTGGGCAACTGGTTCCCAATGGATGAGCTTGAAGGGAAGGATATTGTTATCCTGGGCGCAGGCATCGGCGGCGCGCCGCTGCGCCCGGTCATCCAGACCGTCCTGGATAACCGCGACGACTATGGTCACATCACGATCATCTGGGCTGCCCGCAATCCCGACCTGCTCGTCTTTACCGACGAGTTCGATGAGTGGGGCGCGGCGCCTGATACCGAGTTCCACGTGACGGTGGATCAGGGGGACGAGAACTGGAGCGGCAACGTCGGCCTGATCACCAAGTTACTGGAGCAGGTTGACCCTTCGGCTGATGGCGCCGTTGCCATCACCTGCGGCCCGCCCATCGCGATCCACTTTATCTTCCTGACACTGGCAAAGCTGGGCTTCACCCCGCAGCAGATGTTGACCACGCTGGAGGCCCGTATGCACTGTGGCGTCGGCAAGTGCGGGCGCTGCAACCTGGGAGAAAAGTTCATCTGCACAGACGGGCCGGTCTTTTGGCAGAGCGAGATCGCGGGGTTCCTGGAGGGGTTTTTGTAAATGGAGGTGCATAGTGTCAACTGAAGCGTTGACTTTGGCCGTTCCAGCCTCGCTGGCACGGGAACTGGATTCAGCCAGTCAAGGGTTTTTGGTAGAGATATTGGAACGCGGGCTGGGCGCATTGAAAATTGAACAAGCTCTGAAACAGTACGCGCGCGGTGGGATTTCCTTTGGCGCAGCCGCGCATCAGGCTGGTGTATCTCAAGCTGAACTGGCCCGTCACGCTTACGCGCGTGGTATGGAGCCTCCGTTTAGTGCCGAGACGTTGTCAGAGGAGCTAAGTTGAGCGAGGTGACTGTATTGTGTGACGCCGGCCCTCTGATGGCGTTGGGCAAGCTGAATCGGCTTGACCTTTTGACTGACCTGTATACCGAGGTGCAGATTCCACGCGCTGTTTACGATGAGGTTGTAACACAGGGGCTTGCACGCGGTACGCCTGATGCATTTACCATACGTATGTTCTGGCAGCGTAAAGCCTGGCCAATCGTGAACGTGCCTGAAGACATGCTGTCTGCTTACGCGCCGCAAGTGGTTCTGGATACAGGCGAAACCCAAGTATTGGCACTGGCGCAAACCCTGACGGACCCGTTAGTGTTGCTGGACGACGAAGTCGCGCGGACCGAAGCTCGCTGCTTGGGCCTACGCCTACGTGGTACTTTGGGTATCATCGCGCAGGCGCGCCGCAGAGATTTGCTCTCCTTCGACCAGGTTGAACTAATGATCCGTGAAATTGCAATCCGTCCGGACATTTGGATTAGTGACAAGCTATGTGAGCAGGTATTGGCATCGTTGCGCCAATCGGACGTGTAGGTATGGGCAAGACTCTCACAACCCTAGACCAAACCAACAAGCGCGTCCTAATGTTTGGCGGCAAGGGTGGGGTAGGCAAGACCACCTCCTCGGCGGCCGCGGCGCTGCACTATGCCCTCGCCGGCCGGCGGACGCTGATTATTTCCAGCGACCTCACACCGTCGCTCTCCGATATTTTCGAGACCGAGATCGGCGCGACAGAAAGAGCAGTGCCGGGCGTGGAGAACCTCCACGCGCTAGAGATTGACCCCGCCGAGGTGATGCGCCGCTGGAAGATAAAGTTCGGGCCAGAGATATATCAGGCCGCCTCCGCGCTGGTGGATCTGCCCTACGACGAACTCGTGGATTACGTGGGCATGGCGCCGGGTATCCAGGAAGAGTTCATGCTCGATTACATCCTGGAGCGTATCCGCGATGGGCGTTATGACATGGTCGTTTGGGACACGGCCCCCGCTGGCGATACGCTGCGCTTGCTGGGATTGCCGGGCCGGTTCATCGAACACCTACGCGTCGCTCCCCGCATCTACCTGGGGGTGCAGGATACACTCAAGCTCTCGCAGACGCCGTTCTTGGAGATCATTGCCAGTTGGAAGGAGCTATCGGAGCAGACCAAGCGCTTCTTTAGCGACCCGGCCAGCGTCGAGTTCATCATGGTCACCATCCCAGAGGCGTTGGGTGTCTACCAGAGCCGGCGGGTGATCGGGGAGTTGGCGGAGCACGGGCTGGACGTCCGCTATATCATCATCAACAATGTGATCGCAGACCCCGATTGTGATTTCCTACGGCAGCGCGCAGAGATGCAGCGCCCGTACATCGAGATGCTGAACGACGAGTATGGCGATAGCATGACCTTGCTTAAACTGCCGCTTTTGTCCTACGAGGTCAAGGGAGTTGAGCGGTTGAGAGAAGTGGAAGAGTTTCTTTTTAATCCGTTGGTATCCTGAAATCTGTGTTCTTGGAGGTAGCTGATGAAAATCGGCGTATACATCTGTCACTGTGGGAGCAACATCGCCGGCATGGTGGACGTAGCGGGAGTGGCCGAGTGGGCCGCTGACTTGCCGGGCGTGGTTGTGGCCCGCGATTACGAGTTCATGTGCTCTGGCTTGGGCCAGGAGTTGATCAAGGATGACATCCGCGAGTTAGGGCTGGACCGCGTAGTCGTCGCCTCCTGCACCCCCCGTATGCACGAGCCGACGTTTCAGCGGGCGGTTTCGGAGGCCGGAATCAACCCTTACTATTTCGAGATGGCAAACATCCGCGAGCAGTGTTCCTGGGTGCACGAGGACAGGGGAAAGGCCACGGAAAAGGCCAGGTCACTGGTCGCCGCCGCCGTCTCGCGGGTGCGCCATCACCAGTCGTTGAGCGTCAACAAAGTCCCCATTCGCCCGGCCACGCTGGTCGTCGGGGCCGGGATAACGGGCATCCAGGCCGCGCTGGAATTGGCAAACGCCAACTATCCGGTCTATTTGGTGGAGCGGGAGCCATCCATCGGCGGACGCATGGCCCAACTGGACGAGACCTTTCCCACGCTCGACTGTAGTACCTGAATTCTCGGCCCAAAAATGATGGATGCCGGTCGGCATCCCAACATCACACTCCTGACCTACAGCGAGGTCGAGCAGGTCTCTGGCTACGTGGGCAATTTCGACGTGCGCGTTCGCCAAAAGGCCAAGTCGGTGGACGCGGAAAAGTGTACCGGCTGTGGCACGTGCGAGGAAAAGTGCCCCCGCCGGGTCGTGGATGAGACGGGCTTTGACGCCGGACTGGGAAAGCGCAAGGCCATCTACCGGCCCTTTCCCCAGGCGGTGCCCGCTGTTCCCGTGATTGACCGGGATGCTTGTCTCTTTTTCCTCAAAGGCAAGTGCAAGGTGTGTGAGAAGGTCTGCCCCACCGGGGCGATTGATTACGAGCAGGAGGACACCTTCCTGGATATCGAGGTGGGCAACATCATCCTCGCCACCGGCTACGACCCCTTTGACGCTCGCCGCATCTCCCAGTATGGCTATGGCGTCTACTCCGATGTCTTTACCAGCCTGGAGGTCGAGCGTATGCTGGCTGGTTCCGGCCCCACCAGCGGCCACGTCGTTCTGCGCGATGGCAAGACGCAGCCGGAGAGCGTCGCCATCGTCCACTGCGTGGGCAGCCGGGACGAGAACTATAACCAGTATTGCTCCAAAGTTTGTTGCATGTACTCGCTAAAACTGGCTCACCTGGTCCATCATCATACCGACGCCCGCATCTATGAGTTTTATATTGATATGCGCACCGGCGGCAAGGGGTACGAAGAGTTTTACAAGCGGCTGCAACGCGAGGGCGCTATCTTTATCAACGGCCGCCCGTCCGAGATTTTGCCGGAGGACGGCAAGCTGACGGTCTATGTGGAGGACCGGGCGCTGGGGCGGCAGATGCGTGTGCCGGTGGACATGGTCATCCTGAGCGTGGGGCTAGAGCCGCGCCACGATGCGCGCGAGGTGGCGCAACTGTTCAGCATCAGTTGCGACGCCGACGGCTGGTTCAAAGAAAAGCACCCCAAGCTCGACCCGGTGGCGACATTGACCGATGGCGTCTTTATCGCCGGTTGCGCCCAAGGGCCGCGCGATGTGCCCGATTCGGTGGCGCAGGGGTCGGCGGCGGCGGCGCGAGTGCTCTCGCTCATCCGCCAGGGGGAGGTGCAGGTCGAATCCGCCACCGCGCTGGTGGACGAGATGATGTGCGTGGGCTGCACCCAATGTATCCAGACTTGTCCCTACTCGGCCATCGAACTCGTGGAGAATCGAGGCCGCCATGTGGCTCACGTGATGGAAGCGTTGTGTAAGGGATGCGGCACTTGCACCGGGGCCTGTCCTTCCAAAGCCATCACCCTGCGTCACTTCACTGACCGGCAGTTGATCTCCCAAATGCTGGGGGCGATGAACGTGATGCGGGAACTTGAAATGGTAGCGGCGTGAGGTGTGGCAATGACAAACGAAACTTACGAACCCAAAATCATCGGTTTCCTCTGCAACTGGTGCAGCTACGCCGGGGCGGACCTGGCGGGGTCAAGCCGGCTCAAGTACCCGCCTAACCTCAAGATCATCCGCGTCCCTTGCTCTGGGCGTATCTCCCCCGAGCTGATCATTCGCACGTTCCGGGAGGGGGCGGACGGCGTGATGATGTTGGGCTGTCACATCGGCGACTGCCATTACTCCACCGGCAACCACCGCACCGCCCGCCGCATGCCGGTGCTCAAGGCGCTGCTTGAATTCACTGGCATTGAGCCAGAGCGGTTCCTGGCCAAGTGGATCTCTGCCTCGGAAGGAGGTCTCTTTGCCGAGACGGTGCAAGAGTTCACCGAGACTTTGCGCGGCCTCCCGCTGCTCGGCCTTGGTCTTGGAGATGTCTGACCTCAAAATCTCCGGCATTGTCTTGGCGGGCGGAGCCAGTCGGAGAATGGGTCGCAACAAGGCGTTTCTGGAATTGGACGGTCGCTCGCTGATCGAGATCGTCATTGAGCGTATGGCAAGCGTGTGCGCCGAGGTGCTGATCGTGGCGGGTGACGCGCGACCATACGCTACTCTGGGAGTGCCTGTGATCGAGGATCGCTTCAGGGGAGTGGGCGTGTTGGGCGGCTTGCACGCCGGGCTGAAGGCGGCGTCTCACGATCTGGTTTTGGCTGTGGCCTGCGATATGCCTTTTCTAAATCCTGATCTCCTGCGGGCCTTTACTCGCTTGGCGGAGGGATTCGACGTGGCCGTGCTGCGGCAGGGGGAGAACGTGGAGCCTCTCCATGCGGCCTACCGGCGCGCTTGCCTGCCAGCGATAGAGACCGCCATCCGCGCTCACAGACGGCGCATTATTTCCTTCTTCCCCCACGTTCGGGTTCGCTACGTCACTTTGGAGGATGTGGCCCCGTTTGACCCCGAACTGCGCTCCTTCCGCAACGTCAACACGCCCCAGGAGTTGGAGGCGGCGCAGGCGGAGTAGCGGCGGGCATAGTTGATTGGATCAGGTGACTGGTGCGCCGGGCAATGTGGCGGCAGAGGGATGGAATAATCCAGCAGTCGCTCGTAGCCCCCTCCTGACTTCAGGAGGGGGCTGGGGGTTGCTTTGTTTACGTCTTGAGTAACGTTACAACCGCTCCTCCACGCCAATCGGCATCATCACCAGCCCGCCGATGACCTTGGGAAAAAAGTCGGTGGATTTTTGCGGCATCTTTTCACCGGCCCCGGTGCAGACTTGCACTTGCTCCATCCGTGTTGGGTTCATCAGCAGCAAAAAGTTTGCTGCCCCCTCGTCCACGGCATCGTATCCCATCTGCGGGTCGCGCAGGTATTCGATGTTCGTCTTGGCTTCGACGACAGCCTTATCCATGCCCATCACTCGCTCAATGAACAGTTCGTGCAGCACCGAGACATCGAGCAAGCGCCAGTCGGAGGAGTGCTCCGGTAGCAGTTTCTCCAGCGCCGCCGGGTCTTGCAGGGTGATCACAGCGTAAGCGCCATCGTAGAGGCCAAAGCGCGGGTGCGATGGTACCGCTTCCGCCAGCGCGGCCTCCAATGCTGCGCGATCCGCCACAGTGCTCACCTCAAAGTATTCTTTGGCTTTCTCCAGCGCTTCCTGCCCGCTCATCTGATCGTAGGAGCGGATGAGCCGATGGGTGGGCAGGATCACCAACCCGGGGTCTTCCATGCTCACCAGCGTCACTAGCCGATAGTTGAAGCCGGCGTTGGCGGGCGCATCGGGGTGCTGGGCGCGCATTTCGTCCCGGTAGGTGATGGCAGTCTCGTAGCGGTGGTGGCCGTCGGCGATGATCAGGTTGCGCCGGGGGGCCATCTCCTCCACTACAGCCTGGATCACGTCAGGATCGGTCACGGCCCAGAATTGCTGCACCACGTCGTGCTCGAACAGTTCACGCAACTCGAGTCCTGGTTGCCCTTCGATTGCCGCATCCAGTAGCGCGTTGATGCGGCCCTCGGGGTAGAGCATAAAGATGTGGCCAAAATTGACCTCGGTGGCCCGCATCAGGTTGAGCCGATCCACCTTGGGGCCAGAGTGGGTGCGCTCGTGGGGCAAGACGATGCCCTCGTCGAACCTGCTCAGTTCCAGCGCGGCTATCAGTCCTTTACGGGTCTTGGTGCTGCCATCGGCCAGGGTGGTGGTTTGGTGGAGGACGTAGAGCGCGGGCGATTGCTCCCGCATCAGGATGCCGTCACGCAGCCAGGATTGGTAATAGTCGCGGGCGCGGGTGTAGACGTTGTTTTCTTTGTTATCACCAGCTCCTTCCTTGCCCTTGATAATGCGCACGATGGTGTAGGGACTCTGAGCGTAGTACTTGTCTTGAAGCCCGTGACGCACCCGGTCGTAGGGCTGGCTGATGACGGTGGAGAGATCGTCAATCTTTTCGGGGTTATAACGCACGCCTCTGAAAGGTCTAATGGTTGCCATATTCGCTTGCCTCCATGTAGCTATCGGTTGGTCACCTCGATGGCGATCTGCGCCACTTCTGCCCCAACTCGCGCTTTTGCCTCCATCGTCCCCGCGCCGATGTGGGGAGAGCCGATCACCTGCGGCAGGTCCATAAACCGCTTTCCCCGTTCCCCTTTCTCGTCCTCGTAGACGTCCAACGCAGCGCCGGCCACCTTGCCGTTGGCGACGGCGTCGTACAAGGCGGCTTCGTCCAGCGTGCCGCCGCGCCCGCAATTGACGATCTTGACGCCATCCTTCATCTTGGCGATTGCCTCCGCGCCGACGATATAGTGCGTCTCCGGGGTATGCGGCACGTGAAGAGAGACATAGTCTGAGCGGGCCAGCAGGTCGTCCAGCGAGACCTGGGTGGCGTAATCCACCTCAGTGGGAGTACGGCGGTAAAAGAGTACCTTCATCCCCAGCGCGTTCGCCTTTTGCGCCATCAGGCTGCCGATGCGGCCCAGGCCAATCAATCCCAATGTTTTGCCTGCCAGCTCGCTTCCTTTGCTGAACACTTTCTTTTCCCACTTGCCATCTTTCATTGAGGCAGTGACCTGGGGAAGCTGGCGGGCCAGCGCCAGGAGATAGCCGATGGTCAGTTCGGCCACCGAGTTGGATGAGGCGGAGGGAGTGTTGCGCACCTCAATGCCCTTAGATTCGGCGTACTTCACGTCAATGTTGTCCAGTCCCACACCGCCGCGGATGATTACCTTTAGGTTGGTTGCTTTGTCGATCAGGGGCTCGCGCACCTTGGTGCGGCTGCGGACGACCATGCCGTCGTAATCGGCAATGATGGTCTCCAAGCCCTCCGGTGTGATGTCGTCCCGCACGTCTACCTCGATCCCGGCCTCGCGCATTGCGGCGATGGCGCTGGGAGCGATTGGATCACAAATAATGAACTTCATTGTGGTATCTCCTATAGTCCTAGAATGTCCTCAATCAGCCCGGTGAGCCATTTGAGGTCGTCTAATGTCAGATCGCCCATGTGCGCGATGCGGAAGCATTTTTCCTTCAGGTCGCCATAGCCGTTGGAGATCATTGCGCCCCGCTGGCCCAACTCTTTGTTGAGGTCGGCGACGCTGATGCCGCGTGTGTTCTCGACATTGGTGACGGTGGGTGAGAGATAGTTTTCATCAGAGTAGAGGGCAAAGTACTTGCGCGCCCAGTTCTGGATGTAGGCCGCCATCTCCTCGTGCCGCTCCCAGCGATTTTCCAGCCCCTCGGCTAGGATGTCGCTCATCTGGACGTTCAGGGCCTGGAGCAAGCTGATGGCCGGGGTGGCCGGGGTTTGGTGCTTTTCGTACTTTTTGTCCATCTGCTCGTACGCAAAGTAGTAGCCGTGGTTGGGCACTTGGAGCGCCCGCTCCCGCGCCCGGTCGCTAACGGCGCAGACCGCCAGTCCGGCCGGGAGGGCGAAGCATTTCTGCACGCCGGCCAGACAGACGTCCAGCCCCCAGGCGTCGAACTCGATCTTGGCTCCGGCCATACAACTTACGGCGTCCACCAGGATCAGCACGTCGGGGTACTTTTCTCGCACCAGTGCGGCGATCTCTTTGACCGGGTTCATCAGGCCGGTGGAGGTCTCGTTCATCACGATGGTGACGGCGTCATAGCCTCCCTTGGAAAGCGCCTCGTCCACCATCTCCGGCGTGATGGCTTGCCCCATCGGTACCTCGATCTTGTCGCAGGGGATGCCGTTGGCGGCCGTGATCTGCCCCCAGCGTTTGGAAAAGGCCCCGCAGACGGTGTTGAGTATCTTTTTGGTCGAGGCCTGGCGCACCGAGGCTTCCATCACGCCGGTAGAGGAAGATGCGTAGAGGTAGACTCGCTGCTGTGTGTAGAGCATTTGCTGTAGTTTGGGCGTCACCTCCGCTTGCAGATCGGAGTACTCCTTAGAGCGGTGGCCGATCATCGGTGCGGTTTGGGCCTGCAAAATCTTGTCTCGTACGTGGGTGGGACCTGGGATAAATAGTTTTTTGTACATTTTAACCTCCTGTTAAATGTGATATGGTGATACGCCAGAACAAAAAAAGGGACACACGAGCACGATCGGCTGTGTGTCCTCTGTCTGCTGACTTGAGAGATTCCTCCCTAGTGGCTGGCGGGGTTTTGTCCCTTCGGTGTCCCACGAATGGTAATGGGGTCCCGTGACCTGAGAGTTTCGCCAGCGCGATCAGCCTTTAGCGTCGGTTTGCCCCTTTGGTGCCGCCTCTGGGCGGCCTCTTCCCCATATTCTATGGCGATTGATGTGATTTGTCTTTATTCTACACCACGGTTTGGGAAAAGTCAATACTGCGCATTTGTCCAGTTGTGATTTTAGGCTATAATTGTCTGGCAGGGTGCACGGATGATTACAGGGAGGCGGAAGAGATGCCTGACCGGAACTCGTACAAAAGAGGCCAAAAACAGACGGTCTTGATCGTGGACGATGAAGAGTCACTGGCGCTGGCTATTGAAGCCACGTTGGAACAAGAGGGATTGCGAACAGTTGTGGTGCACGATGGCGACCAGGCGCTAGAGACGGCCCGCAGCCAGCGGCCCGACCTGATCCTCCTCGACGTGATGTTGCCGAGCAGGTCGGGTATTGAAGTGTGCGCCACTTTGAAAACGGATCCTGAGACGTCTTCCATCCCGGTGGTACTCATCTCGGCAAAGGCGGAGCCGGATGACCGGTCGGTAGGGCTTGCAGCGGGGGCTGATGAATATCTCCCTAAACCGTTCAACCCTATCGAACTCATCGCCCTGGTGAACGAAATGCTTGCCGGCGCATTCATTATGCCTCGTTCAGTGTCGGACATTGCCAAGATACCTGCTGAGCAGGACCAATTGGTGATCTACGCACGCGAACTCAAGGAGGTGTACGAGCATGAGCGGTGCGACCGCCGGGCGCTGGAAGAAGCCCGTCAGCGGTTGGACGAAGTGGACCGCTTGAAGGCGTCGTTTCTCGGCGTGGTGACGCACGAATTATTGACACCCTTTGCCGATATTGGATTGGCGTTGCAAGTTTTGCAGCAAGAGAGTGCGGATGCTGCGCCAGGGTTGCAAGTCGCGCGAGATGAACTGGCGACCAAAATCGCCGATCTGTATCGCTTGATCAACGGCATGGTAAAGTTCGCCGAACTGGTGGGCAAACGGCGCGAACCGCAGCCTGGATATATCTCCCTGACTCGGTTGATTCCTTGGGCCGTACAGCCCGTGGCAGTGATGGCCCAGGCGCGGGACGTGGATTTTCGGGTTTTTGTGCCCCCTGACCTGCTGCGCGTTCACGCCGATCCTGAACTTCTGAGCGAGGCGGTTTTCCAGATGGCTCACAATGCCGTGAAATTCAACCTGCCGGGGGGACAGGCTCACGTTAAGGTTTTTGAGGCTACGGGATGGGTCGTGATTGAGGTGCAGGATACGGGGGTGGGTCTGACGCAGGAGCAATTGGAGGCGCTGGGGCGCCCCTTTGAGCAGAGCGCCGACGCCCTGCGGCGCGGTCAGGAGGGACTGGGGCTGGGCTGGACTTTTGTGTGCTACGTCGCCGAGGTGCATGGCGGCCAGACGCACGTTAAGAGCGCCGGGCCGGGTCAGGGAAGCTCTTTTTCCCTGGCTTTGCCTGTACCTGAGAAAGAGCCGGGTGTTGATGCGCTTGACGAGATGGATGTAGAGGAGTGGATGGGAGGCGAGGGATAGAGAGGCCAGATAATGATTGGACGGAGAGCGCAAGAGAGAGAACGTAAACAGATGGTCATGATCGTGGACGATGACAAGTCCCTGGCCCAGGCTATTGGGACCACCCTGGATATGGAAGGGTTGCAGACGGTCGTGATACACGATGGCGAAAAGGCGCTGGCGCTGGCCCGCAGCCTGAATCTCGACTTGATTCTCCTCGACGTGATGTTACCGGGCAAATCTGGCATCGAGGTATGCGCTACGTTGAAGGCGGACCCGGCGACCGCTTCCATTCCCATAATTCTTATCTCGGCCAAGTCAGAGCAGGTTGATCGAGCGGTGGGGCTTGCGGCAGGCGCCAGCGAATATCTGACCAAGCCCTTCATTCCTACTGAACTCATCGCTCTGGTTGACGACGTGCTCGCCAGTCGGCCTGTCACGCCTCGACGGGATCGGCCGCCAGATCTTCCCACTATGCCGATTAACCAGAATCAGATGGTGATCTATGCTCGTGAGCTGAAGGAACTGGTCGAGCGGGAGCGGCGCGAGCGCAAGACGCTGGAAGATGCGCATTGGCAATTGGGCGAGGTTGACCGCTTAAAGACTGCTTTTCTGGGCGTGGTGACACACGAGCTTATGACCCCCTTCTCTGATATTGACATGACGTTGCAAATCCTAGACTTGCAAACCAGAGACGCCCCCGCCGAATTGCGGGCCACACTGGATGATTTGACGGCTCACATTGCGAGCCTGCGCCGCTTGATCAACGGGATGGTGAAATTTGCCGAGCTGGTGAGAAAGCGCCGCGAGCCACAGCCTATGGATATTCTCATCGCCCACTTGATCTCAGAAGCCGTAAAGCCGGTGGCGATGCTGGCCGAGACGCGAGACGTGGGTTTTCAGATACTTCTGCCTGCTGAATTGCCGCTGCTTTGCGCCGATCCCGAGCTGTTGAGTGAAGCGGTTTATCAGATGGCTCACAACGCTGTCAAGTTCAACGCTCCCGAAGGTAATGCCTGGGTAAAGGTGTTTGAGCCTGATTCTGGTAACAAGATTGTGATTGAGGTGGGGGATACCGGGGCGGGCCTGACGCCGGAGCAGATGGTGCTGCTGGGGCAGCCCTTTGAGCAGAGCGCCGACTCCCTGCGGCGCGGACAAGAGGGTTTGGGGTTGGGTTGGACTTTTGTATGTTACGTCGCTGAGGTGCATGGCGGCCGAACGCGCGTCAAGAGCGCGGGGCCGGGACGGGGGAGCACCTTCCAGTTGATCCTTCCGCTACCGAAATGACAAATCTCGAATCTCGAATCTCAAACCTCAAAACCTACCTGCGTCGCTGGGGGTTGCGGCTGCGGCTGGCTGAGAGCCTGACCTGGGCTCCGCGGGGCGGGGCGGTCGGTTTGGGCCTGGGGTTGACCCTGGCGCTGGCGGCGCGGCTGTGGCCACTGATGATGGCGCGTCGCCTGGCTGGCGTGGTCGGCCTGCTCGTGCTCGTTGGCGTGACGGCAGGGCTGGCGGTCGCCTGGTTGTGGCCGCGCCCCTCGTTTCGACTGGCGCGTGTCTTTGACCGCCGCTTTGGATTGGCCGAGCGGCTGACGACGGCGGTCGAGGTCGGCGCGGACCGGCTGCGGGCCACGCCCGCGATGGCCCAGGCGCAGTTGACCGACACCCTGAACGCCGCCGCCCGCATTGACCCCCGCGCGATGCTGCCGCTGCGAGCCTCTCGCCGGGCGCTGCTCGCTTTCTGCGCCCTGGCGACCGCGCTGACCCTCTCGTTCTGGCTGCCGAATCCTCAGGAGGACGCGCTCTTGCAGCGCGCCGCCGTCCGCGAGGCTATTGAGGAGCAGATTGAGGATTTGGAGGCCGCGCGGGAGCAGGTGGCCGAGGCCGAGGGGCTGACCGAGGCCGAGCGAGAGATGCTCTTGCAGGCGTTGGAGGAGGCCACCGCTGCCCTCGACGAAGGCCGGGCCACGCCGGAGGAGGCGGTGGGGGCCCTTTCGGAGGCGGAGCGGGCGCTGGCCGAGTTGCAGGATCCCGGCGCGGCGACCGCGCGGGAGGGGCTGGATCGCGCTGCTGGCGAGATGGCCGATTCCGAACTCACCCGCGACATTGCGGAATCGTTGTCCAACGGCGACTATCAGGAGGCAGCTCAGGCGTTGGCGGCCTACTCTGGCGCGAAAGGCGAACAACTGACCCGCGAGGAGGAATTAGAGTTGGCCCGCGAACTGGCGCAGGCGGCGGAAGCGTTGGCAGAAAGCGACCCTGATCTGGCGGAACAATTGGCCCTCGGACGTTTGTTGTCCGCAGCCGCCGAGGCCATCGAGCGCGGCGACATTGCCGAGGCGCGCGAAGCCATCGGCCAGGCGGCGCAGCAGATGGGCGAGACGGGCGAGCGGGTGGAGCGCCAGGAGGCGGTCGAAAGGGCGCTGGCGGAATTGCAGGAAGGGCGCGAACAGATCGCCCAGGCCGGTTCTACCTGACCGCGCACCGGCCGGCCGCTCGGTCAGAGCGGCGCGGGTGGAGAGGCGGACCAAGGGGCAGGGCAGCAGGCGGGCGACGGTCAACAGCAACAGCCCGGTCACAGCGAAGACTCTGGTACCGGCGCGCCCTACGCCGAGGTCTACGTGCCCGGCCGCATGGACGAGGAGGGGGCCGGCGTGGACGTAGGCCGCGAGGGAGATGGGGGAATCCAGGGTGGGGATGCGCCGCTCCCGGCCCCGCAGAGCGGTGGGGCGGCCGTGCCCTATCGTGAGGTCTATGCCGAGTACGCCGACCAGGCCGGCGCGGCTCTGGAGGGGAGCTATATCCCTCTGGGGATGAAACAGTACGTGCGGGATTATTTTAGCTCTCTGGGGCCGTGAGTGAATCGGCAATTCCTTGCAGTCATTTTGGACCTGGATGGCCTGATGGCCGATAGCGAGCCGCTGGCCAAGTGGGCCTGGAGCCAGACGCTGGCCCGTTACGGGCGCGAATTGGACGACCAGACCTTCCGCGATGTGCAGGGTATGCGCGTGGCCGATTCATCCCGCCTATTCTGCGAGCGGTTCGCGCTCCCCATCTCCCCGGAGCAGGCGATGGCCAAGCGGGACGAGTTGTTTCTGCAAGCAGTCCCGACTCGTCTGCGACCTCGCCCCGATCTCTACTCCTTGCTGGATGAACTGGCCGCCCGCGAACTGTTGTTGGGCGTCGCCACCTCCGGCCACCGCCGCTACGTGTCGCTGGCGATGCAGACGCTGGGGTTGGATGGTCGCTTTCAGGCTATCGCCGCTGGGGACGAGGTGGAGCGCGGCAAGCCCGCCCCAGATATTTACCTGCTGGCGGCGGAGCGGCTGGGTGTGCCCCCCGAT
>DUEK01000094.1 GCA_011192155.1 Thermoflexia bacterium | reverse complement strand
CCGACTCTGCGCTCACGATGACGGTAACGTCCGCCAGACGGGCCGCCTCTTCCAGAGGCTCGATGCCCCCATCGGCGACGACGGTCGCGCGGGCGGCGACGGCGCGTACAAAGTCCCAGGCAGCGGCGCTGATGTTGGGCAAGGCGCATACCGGCGTCCAGAGCAGTGAAACCGACTGCTTTACGACCTGGTCCACCATGCGCTGTTGCTGCGCCGATCTCAACGCCGCGTCCGACAGCGTCCACGTCGGGCGGCCCAGGCGGGCGGCCAGTTGGCCGTCGGCCATCAGGTCCAGACCGATCCCCCGCGCGGCCCGCCGCGCCAGGTGCAGGGCCACGCTGGTCGTCCCTACCCCGCCCTTGGCTCCCATCACAAGCACGAACATCGTTAGACCTCCAATTGTTTCTAGCACTCCGGACAAACACGGGCTGCGCACAGCCACAATCCGTGGCTTGATCGAACGAGTCAGTATAACCTTTCGAGTTTGTGTTTGTTTAGCTGACCGACAATGGCTCACGGTTTTCCGTGTGCGCGGCCCGTGTTTGTCCGTGTTCCGTTATCCCGTCACCTCGATGGAGATCAATCCACCCCAATCTCTCACCTTGGGCTTCCCGAGTTTCTTTTTGGCGACCCGCCCCGATCCCTCATCCCCCACCTCGATTGGCGCCAGCCCCACCAGGGCGCGCACCTGGTCGTCGGAGAGTGGTTTGTCGAGCGCATGCCAATCGGCGTTCAGTTCTCCACGCTCCCTGCCCCCGTCCACCACGACGGCGTCGAAACCCAGGATCGTCCCCGGTGTGGGAGCGCAGGGAAACAACGTGACCCCCTGGCAAACGACCGGGTTCTCCGCGTCGAGAGCTTGCAACCCGGCCATCAAGTGCAGATCGCCCCGTCCGCGACTGTCGAACAAGGCCACGCGCTGCCCTGTCGGCCCTTCACGGGCCAATGCGCGCGCGGCTGCCAGCGCGGCCGTGGACACGCCCGCGCCCCCGCGACATCCATAGAGACCAACCCGCACGCTGGGGCTTCCGCCCCCGCGTTCCACGGGAGGTTGAGCTTGTCGTACAGCAGTAGGCTGCGGTGCAGGTCCCTCCTGCTCTTCCGAAGGTTCTATCTCAAAGCGCCCCTGCTCTCCAAGTTTGACGATCAATTTAGCGGCCAGGCTGGGCCAATTCACGGGCGCACAGTAACCGGCCACCAGGTTTGGCAGACCTGCGATAAAGCGCTCGCGGTGCCCCTTCCAGGTCAGCGGCAGGATGGCGACTATGGGTACGTCCCCCAGATCGGAGAGCAAGGCGAGCGCCTCGTCAGGACCCTGAACTATGTTAGCCTCGATGACTGCCAGATCCGCGGCCGTCACCGCCATCGCGTCGCGCAACTGGTCGGGCGCGTCTATGACGACCTCTACGCGAAACCCCGCCCTGCTGAACACCGGATACGCCGACCTGGTCAGCACACTCTCGTTGGGCCCGGCCAGGATCATCTTTAACGGTCTCATCGGGCCATCTCCGTTCGCTGTTTGTAGAGGGCCACAAGCTCCTCCTCGGTCGGCTCTCGCGCCGCGACCATCACCGGCCTGCACAGGAACGGCGTCGTGTGCATGACGTCGTCCGAGTACCCCAGCTTGCAGATGGCCAACTTTTGCGGCATACGGCTGATGTAGCGCTTATAGTCCTCGTCGGTGAACCCCTTCTCCGAGAACGCCAGGTGCGCCATCACCGCGTCGCGGTCGCGCGCCTCTTTGGTCTGGCTGTAGAAAGCGTTGTTGCACGATGACATGATACCCTTTGGCAATTCGCTCACCGTCTGCGCGATCACGTGCAGCCAGATGCCATACTTGCGCCCATCACGCCACATCGTCCGCCAGATCTCGGACGTCCCCCCGCCCGCAGCGGCGGGCTGTTCTCCCATATCGGCGGCGACGCCGGAGAGAACCTTGTTCGCTTCCTCGAAGAAAATCTGCAGCTTGCGCTGCGGGCCGCGCCCAATGTTCCGCCGCCGTCGCACCACGGCGTCGTGGTACAGATGCCACCCGCCCAGGCTAAAGATGACCGCTTTGGCAAACTCGTCCATCTCGGCCCCGCCCTCCAGGATCGAGATGCCCCAGGGGTCGTCGGCCGGGCCGAGCATACCCAGCTCCTCGAAGGCGATCGATCCTTCCCCGCGCCCATACATCTGCTCCATCGCGCCCTCGGCGAAAGGCTCGACGCGCAGCAACACGCCCTCCAGGCTGGTGTGATCCGGCGTTCCCGCTCTGAGGGTGCTGAATATCTTGAGCAGTTCCTCGTGCCACATCACCAGGTCCACCTGTTTCGATCTGTGAACGGCAATGGCCTGGCGCTCGAACGGCTGCTCTAACTCTACCAGGGGGAATAGGCTCTTGCGTTGGATACGATCTTGCCCCCACTCGGCCCTGGCAGCGTCGAGCACGTCCCACTCGTCGTCCCGGACGACGGACCACTTTTCGTCGCTCAACACCTCGCGGAACGAGGTGAGGACGCCGTGGTCGATGTATGCCGTCTTGAGCGCCCGCCGCATAAAGCCCAACTGGCGCGGCCCCATCTGCCCGGCGTTGCGGATCAGTTCGCACGTGGCCCGCATCTGCTGTTCGGGGTTGGTGCGCTTTCCGATCTGGAGCGGATTCCAGCGCAACGGGGCCGTAGCGCCCGGAAACACCTGGTAGACCTCGACCCGCTCCGGCTCCCCCAGGTCGGCATTGAGCAAGCGCCGCCAGCCAGCGCCGAAATCAAAGACCACGGTGCGATACTTCCACAGCCTGGTCGTCTCGACCGCCATGCGTTCGGCGGCCACCGTCTTGCCAAACCCGGTGTCGGCCACGAACGCCGTGTGAAACATCCGATCCTCGGAGAGCCGGAGTGGGGCCGACGTCAGGCGACCCGTCTCGGTGGAATAGAGGTGGGCCAGCACCACGTCGCCCGGCATATGCGGCTGCAGACAGCCGGGCACGAACGCAAACGCGGGCGTGCGCTCCTGGGTGGTGACGGCCGCTCCCTCCTCGAACAAGCCCGGCGCGGTATAGGCTGCCAATTGCAGGGGCAGCAGCATCGTGCTGTCCTTGTATGCCTCCAACGCGCCCGCGATCCGTTCCTCCCGCGTGGAGGGCGTGAACGCCAGGGCGTGCAGGCGGATGTACGCCTGCTCCTCGTCCGTCAACCGGCGCGTCTGGACAGGCGTGACGACCGGTAGTTCTGACCCGTGAAACGCCTGCCGGATGGCGACCTCGGCCGCCGCCGCCCCGCGCTCGGTGCGGCACAGCATGTAGGCGTCGGTCAAATATGCGCCTTCCAGCGTGGCCTGACGCAGCAGTTCCTCCTGGGCGCGCAGTAAGCCCGTCAGTTGGATCGCCTTGTCGTCCTGCCACTGGTACGACTTGGCCGCCGACACCGACGGCACGACGGCCGCGCTCATGCCCATCGAACGCGCGATGCCCATGGCCCGCCCCACGTTCGTGCCCGACGTGCGCCCGACGGCGCGGGAACGGCTGATCCCGCGCGACGCGCCATCGGACACACTCTCGGTGTTGGACCAGGAACTGGTCTCGGAGTGCGAGACGGTGTCGGCGACGGAATGTGTGGTCGAGGCAAAGCTAGAGTTGCTGCTGGAATGGCCAACGGAACTCGATACGCCGTCGGACGCCGACGCGCCCTGGGAGACGGAGTGAGAGGCTGATGCGGAGTGCGCTCGAGAATCGGTGTGACCCTGAGACGTGGAGTGACTCTGCGACGCGGTGTGGGCCTGCGACGTGGATTGTGCCACGGACGAACTGACGGACTGAGAGCTGCCGCTCGACGCCCCCCACGAACTGCCCGCGGTGGCCCCCACGCTGCTGCCGAAACTATTGGCCTCGGAATTACCCGCACTCGCGCCCCAATTGCTGGATGCGGTGTCGGCATTGGAGTCGGCGTAGGTGTCAGAGTAGGTCGCGCCCTCCGCGACGCCCTCCTGGTATCCACCGCCGACGACGCCGACGCCCACGCGCCCGCTCACACCCACGTTGTGCTGGTAACTGTGAGCCTCGCCAGAGCCAGAACTGTACCCGTCGGAGTGAGCGCTCCCGCCGCCCCACGACATCCCCGACTGGGCGCCCTCGGTGTGAGTGTTGCTATGTCCGAGGCTGGTCGATGCGCTCCCGCCGCTGGAGCCGGACGCGAACCCGCCCGCCGTCGTAGCGTGACCCACGGTCTGGGACGATCCAACGGTATTGGCCGATCCAACGGTGTCGGCGCTGCCGACGGAATCGGCCGTGCCGACAGAGTCGGCAATGCCCGCACTGCTGCCCACCGAATGGCTGGTCCCCTCGGCGAGCGAGGTACTGGTCGAGGAAGAGACGCCGGTGGTATGCGCCGTGCCGACCGTGTGCGCCGTGCCGTCGCTCACCGCGTGGCCCACCGTCGAGGCGTGCCCCTCGGAATGAGACGTCGCCTCCGACTCGGCCAGCCCCTCGGACAGCGATTGCCCCTCGTTGCGCCCGAAGGAGGTGCCGACGGATTGGCCCAGGTTGCCGGACGCGGCCAGCGGAAAGGCCAGGCCGAACGAGATCGACTTGGCTCCGCTCTGGCGCGAGGCCGGGATGGACGCCTCGGACGCGATGCCTTCCAACATCGTCGCCAGGTCGCGGGGCGCAACGCGCGAGGCCAGGATCAGGAACAGGAACTCTTCCTCCAACCGTGACAGGGCGCGGAACAGCATCTCGTTCTGCTGCATGGTGTAGGCCGACTCGCCCGCCATCGTCGCCGACTTTTGCGCCTCGCCCGGCCCCTCGCGCCCCATGCCGCGCGCCGACTGGCGCGGATCGGGCTGCCCGATGGCGACTAGCGAATAGGGCATCTCCAAAAAGGACCGGTGCAGCCATTCCGCCTTTTGAATGTCGAGGCTCTCGAAACGGGACTGGGCAAAGTTCGCCATCACGCCCTCGACCGCGCCTATTCCCAGGTTGGCGTTGTGCAACGCTTGTTCCCTTCCTTGCCCGACGCCGACGACGCCATAGCACTGGATCACGCCCAGGGGCGGGTCAAAGATACCGGCCGTCAGCACGCAGGGATCATAGTCGGCGCGCCGCTGATTGTACAGGCCGGTGAGAGCGGAGCGCATCGTGTCCAAGAGACCGGCGTCCTGACGCGCCTCCTGGGGCAGATAGCGCAGCATCTCGAGACGCACCACCCGGTGCAGGTAGTACTCGCGTCCCGCTTCCCGTTCTACCAGGTCGAACCAGAAATAGTCCAGTTTGTCCTGGTTCTCGGTAAAGACCAGGCCGTTGTCTAACACTTCCAGGTCTATGGAAGGTCGTGATGTTGGGCTCAGTATTGTCATTATTAGATGCTTGGCTCCGAGTAATTACTACTCCCCAGCTCCGACAACAAAAAAACGCCCACCCGTCCACGGGTATCGTGGACTTGGGTGGGCGTCGGAATCGTCTGTGTGTTCTAACGGCGGCTTGCGCAAGCGGGCGCTAGATGGGTTGTGTCGTCTTCTGACGGCGACCTCGCGCTCCTACCGGGGCCCGGCTGCGTGACCGGACGCGGGCGGGAGCTGGGTTTTATTCGTTTGTCGTGACTCTAGGATAATTATCCTTTCTTTTCCAACGATCTGATTATTTCCTTGATGGCGGTGAGAAACACCCGTCCACCGCGATAGACGGCCTTGAGCAGCAACAGCATGGTATTGTCGTCCACAGAAAAAGACTCCTCATCAAAAAGATTCCCCTCGCGTCCGCAGGGCCTCGAACGTGTCCCGCGCCGATGCCATTGGCGAGATCAGGCGGGTGCGATTGATGAACAACCGCTGACCGAGCACGGTCAGGTATGCTACCGGGTAGACGGCCCAGACGGTGATCACGACCCAGGGGGCCAATGCCTGGCGCACCATCGCCAGCAGCGCCGCGCCGCCCTGCTCGACCCCCATCAACTCTGACCACCCTGCCGCGTTCACGGAGGACTGAAAGATCAGCCGCAGTCCCATCGCCAGCGCCGCATAGCCCAGAATGAGGCCCTTGTGAGTCCAGAGCACGTTCTCGCGCTCCTGGGGCAAGGCCCACGCCCCGGCCAGGAGTGCAACCCACATAGCGAGTCCCCACAGGGGGATCGGCGACCGGGACAACAGCGACGCTATCGTCCACACCACGGCCACGATGGCCGTGGCGACCATTGCCACCGGGGTGGCTCTCGTCACTGCCCCGCGCTCGCGTCGCCGGGGCCGGTGACCGACCACCCGCTGAACGGAGCGGTCTGGGCCGACGGCGACCAGCGCCGCTGCGACCAGGGATAGCAGCGTCGGCCCGTGCTCCCAACAGACGTACAGGACTGCGAGCAGCCCGTTGAGCAGCAGGACGCCAAAATCCTCGAGGCCCTGAAGGATGAGATTCCAGTCTAATTCCACGTGTACTCCACAAAAAAAGCAACGCACGATCCGCTTCCCTGGCATTCCCAGGAGACGCCGCGTACCATCTTGCGATGAGTCTTGTCTTCCGGTCAGCCAGCGAGAAATCCACCAGGGAAAAAGCGCGGATGTGCGCTGCCAACGTAAGTGCTTATTCGGTTGTCGAACAGGAGCGATTATAGCAT
>DUEK01000093.1 GCA_011192155.1 Thermoflexia bacterium | reverse complement strand
CGACGAGCGAGAATGGCGGCCCTTGATCGGCCAGGTCAAATCCGCCTGCGAGACGAACGGCTTCGAGTTCCGCCTGGCCTTTGACTGGCCCGCTTACTGCGTCAGCCAGGTGCTGGCGCTGGGCGGGCACTGGCTTGCGGACCACATCGTGGCTCTGGCCCAAAAGGGATACTGCTTCGATACCACGCTGCCGCCGGAATACTGGGGCGAGCTTGAGGAACGGCTGGCGAGAGCGGGACACCTGAACGACGCCTTTCTGGGCGAGAAAGGGCCGGATTACGCCTTTTCGCTAGAATTTGTCCGCTCGAACGTATCGGCCGAGTTCCTGTACCGCCAGTACCAAGAGGCCAAGTCGGTAGAGGACAGCGGCTACTGCCTGGGCAGTCACGAGCAGCCCGGTCGCTGCCTGGGGTGTGGGGCCTGCTCGGACGCGGAGCAGCGACGGGCAATCACGCATCATCAAATCCACCAACCGGACAACAGCCGCTATCTACCACAACTGCGCGAACTGATGGCTCGCAAGCAAAGACTGGAACCGGTCTACTTCCGGCTGCGCCTGGACTCGTGGCTGGCCGGGCTCTCGCCTGAATTTATCAACGGGTTCGTTTTCAGGGAACTACTCACCCAATACCCTGAGCTAGTGGATAACCTGCTGACCGCGCGCGAGAGCCTATTCACCGTCCGTCCCAACGCAAACCGCTTCCCCGCCGTGAGCGGCGAGACTGTCTTCGCTCTGAAAGCGTGGGACGCTAGATCGCTAGAAACCAGGTTTTTGTCGCTTTGCTTACAGAAAAACCTGGTTTCTGGGTTCCAGATCATAGGCCCAGCCGAGGGGTTCACTCCCGGCGTTTTCACCAAATTGCGTCTGGATATGCACTTGCCCGGCGACCTGTTCCCCGAACCACGCGCCCGGTTAGAGCAGCACCTGCGCTCCGCCTACCTGCCCTACTCGCTGCGGCGGGAGGGGGAACAGCTTTGCTTCGATCTACCCAAAAAGGCGCTCAAGAAGAAAATCCTGTTTGGCGGCTCTATCGAAACGCGAGACAGCGGCTTTTTCGCCAGCCTGGAAATCGGCCCCAAGTTTGACCTGGCGGCGTTCTTGCGAACCTTTGAACGCCCCAATCCATTTCGACACGCACAGGCACACGTGTCCGGGATCGAATGGTAGCTGTACCAGATTGCCTTTTTGCCCATTTCCGGTATAATCAGCGCAGATTAATTTAGAGGTATACGAAATGATGCGCCAAACTTGGAGATTTTACACCTATACGTATTCCGGCGGGTTGTAGCGCGGCGATCAAACATTTGCGCCGATCGGTGCTGCGACCCGCATCCCTCAGACCCACACTCGGTGGGTTTTTTGTTATCACCACCACCCATATTCACAAGAAAAGAGAATTCTAATGAACAAACCTACAATTGACGAACAAGTCGCCATTCTGATGCGCGGCGCGGAATACGGCGACGAGCAGATCAAAGAGCACATGCGAGAAGAGCTGCGCGAGCGATTGATCGAAGCGGAAAAGGCCGGGCGCCCGCTGCGCGTTTATGTGGGATTCGACCCCACCGCCACCTACCTGACCATCGGCCACACCGTGCCGATGCGCAAGTTGCGCCAGTTTCAGGACCTGGGCCACCACGTGATATTCCTCATCGGCACCTTTACGGGCCTCATCGGCGACCCGAGCGACAAGACCAACGCGCGCGCCCAGCAGACGCCGGAACAAGTGGCAGAGAACGCCCGCACCTACACACAGCAGGCGTTCAGGATACTCGACCCGGAAAAGACCGAGGTACGTGACAACGCGGAATGGCTGAGCAAACTCACCTTCGCCGACGTCATCAAACTGGCTTCCCATTTTACCGTCCAGCAATTCCTGGCCCGCGAGAACTTTTCACTGCGCCATGAGAAAGGGGACGCCATCTGGCTGCACGAGTTCTTCTACGCACTGATGCAAGGGTACGACGCCGTGGCGCTAGAGGCCGACGTGCAAGGTGGCGGCACCGACCAACTATTCAACCTCCTGGCCGGGCGCAAGCTGCAAGAGTCCTTCGGCCAGCGCCCCCAGGTCTGCATCACGCTGCCCATCCTGGTGGGCACCGACGGCCACACCCGTATGGGCAAAAGCAAGGGCAACTATGTCGGCATAGACGAGGCCCCAGAGATCAAGTACGGCAAAACCATGTCCATCCCTGATTCCGCCATGCGCAACTGGTTCGAACTGGTCACCCGCTGGACGCCGGAGCAGATTGACGCATTGCTAGAGGCAGTGGAACGGGGCGAGCTACACCCAATGGAAGCCAAGAAAAAACTGGCCTGGGAAATCGCATCCATCTTTGATGGAGATGAGGCCGCCGGCAAAGCCGCCGCCCACTTTGAGCGGGTGCACCAAAAGCGACAGTTGCCGAAAGAAATGCCCTCCTGCGCGCTGACCGGCCCAACCAACGTCGTGGACGTCATCCACAGCGCCGGGCTGACACGCAGCAAGAGCGAGGCCCGCCGGTTGGTGCAGCAGGGCGCGGTCAAACTGGACGGCGAGCGTGTGACCGCCATTGAGACCGAGATCAAACCCCAAGGTGAAAAGATATTGCAGGTGGGAAAGCGGCGCTTCCTACGGCTGATACAGAAAAGCTAGGTACACTGTCGCCAAAACCTCAAGCCAACACGGAAAACAAAACACGGACGAACACGGGAAATCCGTGTGCGCAGCCTGTGCTCGTCCATGTCCCGTTTAACTGGATAGTTGCGATTGCCCTTTTCGGGTGAGGGCAGTATAATGAACGTAGGAGCAATCCTCGTGGTTGCCCTCATTGAGCACACGGGAGATCATTATGAAAAGAACAGTTTTGGTGGCCACTCTCGCCGCCATCTGCCTGGTTGTCCTGGCGCTCGCCGCCTACGCCCAGACCTCGCTCCAGATCCAGCCTGACCAAAGCATAGGCGTCCTTTCAGAAGACCCCGGCTCCGGCGAGCAGTGGAGCGCGTCCATCCTTCCCTTTGGCAACTATACCGGGACAACATCCGGCCAGCTCATCTTTTGCCGCACCTACCTGCACTTTCCACTGAATGGGGTTCCCGCAGGTTCCACGATCCAATCGGCCGCGCTCTACGTCTACGTGGACGATCACTGGCCCGACGATAGCGGCGCGCCGATGTCAGTCTACCCTATAACTGTGGCGGATTGGCCGGAAGGAGACGGTTGGAACGACCCAATCGCCTGGCCTGCATTGGGCGGGGCCGTGGCAACGACGAACGTTTTACCAACCGAGGGATGGTTCTCCTGGGACGTGACCGCGTTGGCGCAAGGCTGGCTGGACGGCGCGCCCAA
This sequence comes from Thermoflexia bacterium, assembly GCA_011192155.1. Lineage (GTDB taxonomy): Bacteria > Chloroflexota > Anaerolineae > B4-G1 > B4-G1 > B4-G1. The sequence continues at coordinate 13,476 of DUEK01000093.1, read as the reverse complement.
CTATGGCCTGGCGCTGGCCGCCGCCGACCTGGGATCAACGTCTAGTAACTGGGCCACCGCCCGCCGCCTGACCGCCGACAACCCAGACACGCGCCCCTACCTGGAGATCACCTACCTGGCGCCCACGCCTACGCCCGAACCCACGTCCACACCAGCGCCGCCAGCGCCCACAGCACCGCCGCCGCCCGCTCCCGCGGCCACCCCGGTTCCCGTTCCTACCGTCACACCCACGCCCGAGCCAATCCTGTTGCCGGAGACAGGCGGGAACGTATCCTCGCTCGCGGCCTGGCTTCTATTGCTCGGTGGAGGGAACGTGGCGGCGCTGATCGTACTCGTGTCGCTGCTCCACAAAACGTAAGCAATGAGAGAACAAGAAACTCTAACGCTGCGGCTGCTAGGCAAAACACAGATCCTCTATGGGACGTCCTCGCTCGCCGAGCCTCTGGCCACAAAAGAGCAAGCCCTCCTGATTTATCTGGCCTGTCAGCCCGACCAGCGGTTTTCCCGCGATCACCTGGCCACTCTCCTATGGGGCGAGACCTCTCAATCTCGAGCCCGTTACAACCTCCGCCGGGCGTTGTGGCATCTCCGCCAGGCGCTCGACCAAGTCGGCCTCCCGCCAGAAGCCTGCTTGATCACCGAGGGTTTCTGGGTCTACGCCCCGTCCAATGCTCCCTGCCAAGTGGACGTCCGCGATTTTGAACAAGTCCTCCATGCCTGCTTTCAGGACCCGCAATCCCAATTCTCTCCTGCTTCCGAGGGCATTCGGCGGATTCGTAAGGCGCTCGACCTCTACCAGGGAGACTTTTTGGCCGGGTTCTCCGTCCTTAACGCCCCCAACTTTGAAGAATGGCTCACTCTGGAACGGGAGCGACTCTTCCTGCTCCTCCTCCGCACCCTGACCAGCCTCATCCAAAACTTTATCGCCCGTGGCGCGCGCGACGAGGCCATACCCGTCTGTCAACGCCTCCTCGTGCTTGACCCCTTGCAAGAAGACATTCATCGCCTGCTCATGCGCCTCTACTGGGAAACCGGGCAGCGGACACAAGCCCTCCGCCAGTACAACACCTATCGCAATCTCCTGCGGCGCGAACTGAGCATTGAACCGCTGGAAGAAACTCGAGATTTATACCAGCGCATCCTCCAACACGAGTCTCCTCCCACACCCACCACATCCTCCCTCGTTCTCACTTCCCGCCTCACCCCCCCATCCCCATCATCAGAGTCCCTTCCTCGTCCTCGCCTCTCCTCCCTCCTCGACCGCGGCCTCACCGTCCGCCTGACTATCCTCTCCGCTCCTCCTGGCTACGGCAAGACGACCTTGCTGACCCAGTGGATAGAAAACCACTCGCAGAGCAGCGACCAGCAGAAACCGCTGTTTGCATGGTACAAGGTGAACGAGACGGACAATGATCCACTCGCCTTTGTAGAGGGACTGGCCGCCTCCGTAGCCCGACTGCATCCCACCACGGGACAGACCCTGCAAGACCATGTCCACGACATCGTCTCCTTGCAGGGAGACACCCGGCAGGCGGTGGGCCTCCTGTCAAAGAACTTGGCCTTGTATGACCCTACGCCGTTCGTCATCGTTCTCGACGACCTGGAACGCCTGACCAGTTCAGACAGCCGCAAAGTGCTTCAACAACTGGTGGAGCATCTCCCCGCCAACGGGCACCTCTACTTATTAACGCGCATAGACCCTGATCTCCCACTGCCTCGCCTGCGCGTCCGTGGCCAATTGCTGGAACTCCGCACCGCCGAACTCCGATTCACCGACGAGGAAATCGCCGCGTTCATAAAGCACAGCCCAGCCTTGAGTCTCGGCCAGGACGAGATCGCCGAGTTGACCACCCGCGCCGAGGGATGGATAGCGCCTCTATGGCTGGCCGCCAACGCTCTCAGTCGCTTCGCCTCCAACCTAGACGATGTCTGGACGGGGATATTCGCCTACCTGCGCGACGAAGTGCTGGCCCCTCAATCTCCCCAGGTACGCGCCTTTCTCCTGAACAGCGCCATTTTGGATCAGATGACGCCCAGTCTGTGTCAGGCTGTTCTGGATGCGTCCTCAAGCGCAGGAGATATAGACAATTCGGCCCAATGGCTGGCCGAGCTAGAGCGGCGCAACCTGTTCCTCCGGCGTATCACTCCGGCAACCATTTCCCCCCTCGCAGATATGACGGGAGAGGGTACGGAATCACGCTACACCTATCACCCCCTCTTTCTGGCCTTTCTGCGGACGGAACTCTATTCCCGCCTCTCCCGCGCCGAAATCAAAGCTATGCACCGGCGGGCGGCGATGGGTTGGGAGCAACAGGGACACCTGGAACTGGCGCTATTCCATTACCAACAAATGGGCGACGAGTCGGCGGTGGCCCGGCTGCTCGAGCAGATCGCGCCCGCCTACCTGCAACAGGGGCGTCTGGAACCGCTGGCCCGCTGGCTGGACCAATTAGAACCGGCCGTGCGAGACCAACATCCACGCCTGACGCTTAACGCCGGACATCTACGTCAGGCGGAGGGGCAGGTAAAAGAAGCTCGCCTGCTCTACCAGAGAGCGGCGGCAGATTTTGAGCTGGGGCAAAATAGCACGGCCCACGGCGACAGCCTGCTCGCCCTGGCCGAACTGGAGCTCTTGCGCGGCCATTACGCTGAAGGAATCGAGCTAGGAGAGCGGGCGCTGACCTGTTGGGATGAGACGGATATACGACGTCGCACAGCCGCCCTCTGCACCATCGGGCAACTACAGGCCCGCCAGGGGAACCTGGCGGACGCCGAATCTCTGCTCGCGCAAGCCAAAGACTTGCTCCGCAGTCGCGACCAGCCCCTCCTTGCCTTCCAGGTGCTGCGCGTTCAAGCCTGGATCGCCTATCTCCGAGGAGACTACCACCGGACGATAGGCTTGAACCGCCTGGCCGAGCACGAGGCCGGACGCGACGTTTTCCCAGAACTCGTTGCGACCTTTAACAATCCCGTGCCGGCCATTCTGAGAGAATGGGGAAAGGGCGAGATCACCTGGGAAATGACACACCAGCGGATAGAGGCCGCTCGCCAGATTCAGGATCGGCTGGCCCTATCCCACGCCTACACCGATCTGGGCAACCTTTATCTGGACCGGGGACAGTGCATCGAGGCGCAAGAGAGCTTCCGACAAGCAATAGCCGAGGCGGAAGCAGCCGGCGAGGACGGACTGCTCCGGTTGTGTGGAGAGGCTCATCTGGTGTACGCTCACTTCCTCCACGGCAATACCCAGGAAGCCGCCGAGGTAGCCGAGGCTGCGCTGCGCCGCTGCCAGGCCCGCGCCGCCCCACCCCTGGAATTGGCCGTGGCGCAGACGGCGGCGGCCCTGGCCCACATCAGCCTCCAGCCCGGAGGCGACTCGGATCCGAAAAACTCCCGCCAGTTGCTCGACGAGGCGTACCAAACCTTCGACCGGCTGGGAGTCCGCTACGGCGCGTTCGTATCGGCCGCACTGCTCGGACTGGCCCACCTGACCGAGGGCGGAGCAGGCAACCGACAACAAGCGCGCCGCTACACGACCACAGCACTGGCCCTGGCCGCCGCCGAAGGCTACACCCAAACCATCGTCACATCTCATCGAGTCACACTGCCCCTCCTGCGCTTTGCCCTGCGCGAGGGAGTAGAATCCCGCTTTGTCAGTCAAATACTGGCACAGATAGGAGAAGATAAAGAGTAGAGAACGCCAGTTAACCAATCAGACCACCAAGCCCCTCGCTTTGGTGGTCTTTTGCTTTATCCCTCGCACCATTCGCCCCTTTGCCCTTTTGACACGCTCCCTGACACGCTCCGTGAAACGGTGTGTGAAATGGCCTGCTGCTATCATAGATGGCACAATGATCAAGAGAGAGCAAAGGGGAAGGATGAAAAAACAAGGGCTGCGCCTGACCATTACTATGGGCCTCGTGGTATCGTTGCTCATCGGCTCATCGGCTCACAGCAGTCAAATTTCAATCGCGCGGGCGGCCGAGCCCTCTTCGAACCGTGCCCTGATCTTGCTCGCCCCCGGCGCCGACTTGAACTCGACCATCAAGACCGTCGAGCTGACCGGCGGCTGTGTGACTCACATCTTTCCGCCGGCTGCACTGATCGGCAATGTGCCCGTAGCCCCGGATGACGCCAGAGCCGTCTATCGGCAAGCGGTAAACGAAGCGGTCCTGGTCACACTGACCGGCAAGGCGCGCCGCGCCGCGCAGGTGTGGAACCAACTCCTGGCCTCCGAATCCTCTTCCATCGCAGCGCGTATTGATACCGAGATAGTGAACGACGCGTTGGCACCCCCGCCGCCCGAAAGAACACTCTCTCTAGCCAGCGTCAGCGGAAGCGCACAAACTCCCAACTATTACGAGACCAGCGAGTACTTTATCGGGCGCGTGGCCGTGGGGATCGTGCTACCCGAAAGCGACGGCAGCGCAGATTCCTCGACCGAGGACTGGAACGCGGACGAGCGGGCGCTGGTGTTGAGCGAGATCACCGCCGCCCTCGACTGGTGGGCCGCCCTCGAGCCAAACGCCCACCTCACCTTTGTCTACGACGACGGGACAGCCGCTCCCATCGCCACCGGCTACGAACCCATCAGTCGTCCCGCCAGCGACCAATCTCTCTGGATCACCGAAATAATGGAGAAAAAGGGCTACACCGGCCCCTCCCACTTTGGCCAGGTGCGCGACTATAACAACGCACTGCGCGAGGCCTATGACACCGATTGGGCCTTTACCATCTTTGTAGTGGATAGCTCTAACGATGGCGACAATCGCTTCGCCGACCACCACTTTGCCTACGCCTACCTGGGCGGCCCCTTCTTTGTGATGACCTACGGCAACAGCACTTATGGCCCCAATAATATGGACGCCGTCGCCGCTCACGAGACCGGCCACATCTTTTTCGCGCTCGACCAGTACTACTCGGCCCACCAGCCCTGCACCCGTCAAGCGGGCTACCTGGGTGTGGAGAACCAGAACAGCGAGTACGGCGGCTGCGCCTCAGACGCGCCCAGCATCATGCGCGGCCACACCCCACCCTACCGTAATGGCGACATTGACGCATACGCTCGCGGGCAGATCGGCTGGCGCGACTCTGACGGCGACGGCATCCTCGACCCAGTTGATACCACACTGAACGTGATCAGTTCCGATTACGTGACCGCTACCGAACAGCCCAACGTCCTGACCTTTACCGGCAGCGTGCGGGACGATCCTTTCCCCTCGCCGCTCCGCCGCGACACCATCATCAACACCATTGAGCAGGTACAATATCGCTGGACGGGCGGCAAATGGACGGACGCCCAACCCGCCGATGGAGCCTTTGACACCTACACCGAAGCCTTCACCTTCACCACGCCCCCCCTGCCCACCGGCGACCTTGATATTGACCTGCGCGTGGTTGACTCGGCCGGCAACGAACTGATCCAGACCCTCGCGACCATCCCAATGGTGGACCCGGTAGACGCTATTCTCGACACGACGCTGACCCAGGCGGCGCAGCAAGCCGCAGGGGGAGAAGAACAACCCCACGTCACCTACAACGGCCAGGGCATCTCGACCATCAGCTACATCGCGGGCGCCTACTATCGCATTGACGACGGTCCCTGGCAGCCACTCGCGGCCAGCGACGGCGCTTTTGACGAGCCACAAGAGGATTTTACCTTCACCATAGACCTGGCAACCCTCAATCCCGGCCTCCACCAGATACAAGCCCGCTCAATGGACGGCGCAGGAAACACAGAGACATCCCCTGCCGGCGACTCTATCTTTGTCCAGTTGCAGACGCACTCTGTCTTTTTGCCCCTGGTGCTAGCCAACAAGTAGCCGACCACAGAAAAGTGAACGCCACGTAACCGCTTGGGCGATGTTACGTGGCGCGTTTCTGCAATCAGTTGAAGGATGCGGAGCGCCGGAGAACGAGGCTCGCCGCGATGACCACAACCCCAAACCCCAGCGCCAGTAACGCAACACTACCTGTAGAGCGCGTGCTTCCACTGACGGGCAGAACAATCGTGGGCTGTGGGGTTGGCGAAGCCTGAGGCTCAGATGGAGGAGCAGGCTTGGGAGGAGACGGAGGCTTTGGCGTGGGCGTAGGCTCCAGCGTCGGGCGGGGGGGACAGGTTGGGCCAATAGTTGGACGCGGCGGCAATGTTGGGCCAACGGTAGGGCGGGGCGGTAACGTCGGTTCAGCGGTAGGGCGGGGCGGCAGAGTAGGAGTGGGATCCTGGGCCAGTACAACGGCTAGTCGCCCGGCCAGGCACACCAGGCAAGTGAGTATGCAGACCACAGACTGCAAATTGCGAATCGCAGATCTGTCATTCGCCATTTGTTATTCGGCACTTTGTCTTCGGCGGTGAATCACGCTGGAGCTAACCCCCATAGCTGTAAGCGCCAAGCCCGCAACTAGCAGTACGATGACGTAACCGGTCATCCCACCAGAGTCAGGTAGTATGGGTGGTGTTGCTGTAGTTGTGGCAGGGGACTCTGGAGCCGGTGGAGCCGGTGTTCCCGGTAAAGTCGTTGGTTCCAGTGGAACAGTCGGTGGCGGAGCAGTTGGTGGCAGTGGCGTGTCACGGGTAGGGATGGTCCCTGGTCGGGTTGGCGGGGGGGCGGGACGCGTTGACTCCTGGGCTATAGAAACAGAAGCATGAGGAAGCGCCAGTACAAAGGCCAGCGCGACGATCCCAATAACTACCAACACGTATCCCCGCGTAGCAAGGTTGGGCTGTTGATTCTCCTTCATTCGATTTCCTCCTGGTCAAGCTCTTCTGATCTTGCCAGTATACTACAGCCTCGGATTACGTCAAATCCTCAATACCACGCTATGTCCATCCTTGCTCAAGACCTCGAAGGCATAATCAACTCCCTCCTGCCCTTTTCGGAGCAGGAGGGAGTATGCCTACCCAAGCCCAAGTACGCTCAGTTTGTGTCAGTAGGATGGAAGAGCAGGACGTTGTAGCGGCGGTTCGAGAGTGCCCTGCATACTGGCGGCGCCAGCCGCCCCTCCCACACCTTCCACGTCAACGTCGAGCGGCCCATGCACGTTGTTCTGCTCATTGGACTCGTACACCGTACCCCAGTCAGTGCCAGGGTTCCAAGAGTCCACTTGGGCATACAAAGCGTAGGTGCCCGGCTCGCTGAAGGAACCTCCAAAGCGACTGTAGTCATCCTCATAGTGTTCGTCATCGTAGTGAAGGATGATCGACTCACCTGGACCCAAATCTCCGAGGGTCACACCGCACACCACCCACACCAGGCCGCCATCTGACCCAGCCTCGAACCATCCCTCATTGACTTCGATGGGCAGCTTTTCCTGGTCTGGGTTGATATAAAGGTCGACATAGAAGCAGGCTCCCGGTGTCTGTGTGCCAATGTTCTCGACGGTGAGCGCGATGTCGACTACTTGCCCAGCGAGCGGTTCGGCGGGCGTGACGCTGATATCGGTGATCACCAGGTCGGGCAGGTTGAGAGTGGGAGCACCATAGTTTCGAGTAGCGATCGGCAGGAAGATCTTGTACTTGCCAGGGAAACTGCCAGGGAAGTGAACGATGGTCGTCGTATCCCCGGGTTCCTCTGGCCAGTCCTCGACATGCCCTGCGTTATCGGTGGCCCGACCACGGAAGTGATAGGTGGCATCGGGTTCGCCAACGTAGGTAGCGGTGTACACCGCCGAGGTCTCGGTAGTCTGCGTGATCCAGTCAGTCCACTCGCCGTCGCCCTCGACCTTGACCTGCACGTCGAAGAAGGCAATCCCAGAGCCAACGTCAGTGTCACCGCCACTCCACTCGACGGTAAAGTCAAAGCTGCCCCACTCACTCGGTGAAGTGACCGTGGAGGTGGGCGGCGCGGTATCATAGATAGTCAGGGCCTTGCCGTCGGGCGAGATAGGCTCGGCGTTGCCGGCTTGATCCATCGCCACCGTGGCAAAGTAGTAGTGGCCATCGCCCTCGCCAGCGTGGAACTCAAAGATACCGTTCAGAGCCGATGAGAAAGTCACGTCGCTCCAATCTCCTGTTTCGCCATAACGATAGTACAAGTAGGTGTACTCGGCATCGAACGAGGCGTTCCAGGTGATGGGGATGGTCGACGTGATGGCGTATACCGGCGCCTCCATAGAGGATTCGGGCGGAGTGTTGTCGAAATCAATGCGGTCGTCTCCAACGCCAAAGGGTTCGGATTCTACGTTGCCCACGTTATCCACAGCGACCGTGCTAAAGTAGTAAGTGCCGTCACCCGATGTGGGGATGTAGGCAAAGCTGCCACTAGTTCCCATCAGAGAGAGACCGGTATCGGCCCAACTACCGATAGGCTGATACTTGACCCACAGGTGGGTCTCGTACACACCACTGGCGTTGTCGCTGGCGTCCCAGTCGATTATGATGGGGGACGTGTTGGTAGCTTCGTCGGCGATGCTGGCCGCCGATTCGGGCGGCAGGTTATCTTGCTCAAAGTCGATAGTGGCCATATCAGTTAACCCCAAGGTGTCAGCCACGGTAAAGAGTACGTCGGACTGTGTTCCCACGTACGCTTCCACCGAGTACTCGGCCGTCCAGGGCGCGACGGTATCGAGGGGCGGCGTGTCGCCAAAGGCAGTCGCGGCGGCCAAGTGAGCCGGATTCGGCTCCGTGAAGGTAATGTCCACCGTTATGATCTGATCAGCGCCTTCGCCGGGTTCGCTGTTAAAGTACACTGTGCCGCCATCGGCGTCCAAACCAAGGTTGTAAAAGTAAGTTCCATCGGAGGAAACGTCCACAGTTTCGATCTCCGGCGCGGCCGAGTCGTAGCTAAAGGTGGCCGTGCCAAAGTCAGCCTCGACATTGCCCTCCGTATCGGTGGCGCGCGATTGCACCACGTACGTCTCGCCATCGTCAGGCGTGAAGGCGTACTGCCAAGTGGTCGTGCCGGTGGCCCGGAGCCACTCCAGAGCCGCCTCCCAGCTGTCTCCATCCCAGTAGAGGCCGTCGGATGTGCGTTGGATGGTGAGATCCACATAGTCCAGCACGGCCACAGGCGCGTACGCCGTGCCCTCGATCTGCCCAGGCCAGCCGACGTTCACGTAGAGGCCGCCGGTATCGATCGAGGAGTCTGGCTCACTCTCGGTATAGGTAAAGGTGTTCACGTCGAAACTGACTTCGACGTTCCCGGCGGCATCGGTGGCGCGGGATCGCACGTTGTAGGTTTCGCCGTCTGTGGGCGCAAAATCATAGGTCCAAGCTACAGTCCCGGCGGTAGGCAGCCACTGCACCGCGCCCACCCAAGCGCCACCGTTCCAGTAGTTACCGTCGGAGACCCGTTGGAGAGTGATATCCACAACTCCCACACCAGAGGTCTCATCATCCGCGGTACCGGCGATATGCCCCGGCCAGCTCGCCGGGCCGTAGGTGCCAGCCGTGTCTATGGCCGAGTCAGGCCGGACATAGTCCAGCGTAATCCCGCTCGAGACCTCCGAGACAGGCCCAACGGTGCCCACGCCATTGGTGGCGGTGACGCGATATTGGACAGTCTCGCCGTCAAGAAAGACCCGCGTGTCTTCCCAGAAGGTCTGGGCATAGTCGGTCTGGACCACCATCCATGCGCCTCCGTCAACGCTGCGCTCGACGGTGTAGAGAATGCCAGAGCCAGTGTTGGGCACTGCATCCCAGAAGGCGTAGAAGGTGTTGTCCTGGTCCCAGGCGTCGTCGGTACCGACGATATCGCCCTCTCCCAAACCAACAGGCTGCGCGGGCGTCTCGCTGTCTATCGTCACGCCATTGGACTGGGTCCACGGACCGAGCAGATCCACCGCATCCACAGCACGCACGCGGTAGTAGATGGTAACGCCATCGCCGTGTGTGACCGGGTCGAGGTAGAAGGTGGTGGTGATACCGGTCGCTACGGAATCCCAATCCGCACCGCCGTTGGTGCTGTGCTCCAAGATGTAGGTCACTGGCGATATGTCTGTCACCTCATTCCAGTAGACGGTGATGTCGCCATCGGCATCCCAATCCACATCGGGACTTTCTTCCGTGACCTCGTCTGTTGCAAGCGGGTTGGAGGTATCGATGTTTACCTGGAAGTGATCGGGCGGCCCCCAGTTACCGGCGTTGTCTCGCGCCCGCACGTGAAAGTACCGGATACCGTCAGCTACACCAGTGTAGCTACGGGTGTTGCCGGTAGTATCTTGAGTCAGGTCTGGCTCGGTATCGGGCGCTTGGTCCAGCACATAAGAGTAGCCTGAGATGCCCGCGCCGCTGCCCGGCGTGGTCCAGTTGAAAGTGGGAGCGTTATTGGTGTACCAGAGCGCTTCGTCTGGATGTGTGGGTGATGAGATTTCTGGCGCGCCTGGCCCGCTGGAAGAGTAGTTGAAGGTGCTGGTACCCAGCGTTGTTTCCTCATTGTCGGCGTTATCCGTGGCCCGCGATTGCAGGTCGTAGGTCTCGCCGTCGTCGGGGGCAAAGGTGTATTCCCAGTTGGCCGTGCCGGTGGCTCGCAGCCAGACTTGGACGACCTGCCAGCCTGTGCCGTTCCAGTATTGATTATCAGACTGGCGACGGATAGTGATATCCACAAAGGCCACGTCAGAGAGATTGTCGGTGGCGGTTCCCTGGATATGACCCGGCCAGCCAATGTTGTTGTAAAAGCCGCTGGTCTCGATTGCCGAGTCGGGCCGCACAAAGTCCAACGTCAGGCCATCGGAGGGCGTCGAGGGCGCGCTGCTGAGGCCCGCGCCGGTGTGGGCGATCACGCGGTAGGCGACATTCTCGCCGCCAGAGTAGGGAGTGGGATCTTGCCACTGAGTCGCCCCCAGACCAGTGATCATCTCTTCCCAGCCGCCGCTGTTGCGGCTGCGCTCTACACTGTAGGTGATACCGGAAGGTGTGCCGGGCACGGCATCCCAGAAGACTAGGAAGTTGTTATCTTGATCCCAGTCGTCGTCGGCGCTGACCACGTCACCCTCACCGACATTGGCCGGTGCCGGCGGCGTTGTCAGGTCAAAGGTCACACCGTCCGACCCGGTCCAGCCGCTCGTCAAGTCAACCTCGTCGGATGACCGCACGCGGTAAAAGACTTGATCGCCGTTGCCGTAGCCGGTGTCTGCGTACTCGGCATCAGTCAGATCGTCGGCGACCAGCTCCCACCCACCGCCATTGAGGTCTCGTTCCAGGCGGTAGGTGATGTCACTGCCGGTATCGCTTACGGCGCTCCAGTAGACGGTGATGTCGCCATCGGCGTCCCAGTCCACGTCGGGTGTTTCTTCGGTGATCTCGCCCGGCGCGGCAGGGGCGGTTGTGTCGATGTTCACCTGGAAGTGATCTGCGTCGCCCCAGTTGTTGGCGTTGTCCTGGGCGCGGATGTGAAAGTACCAGACGCCGTCGTCCAGGTCGGCAAAGCTGACGGTGTTCTCATCGGTCTCGATGATGCTATCGGGCACGGTGGTGGGGTTGTGATTCAACAAGTAAGAGTAGCCCTGAATGCCCGCGCCGCTGGATGGTGTCGTCCAGTTGAGAGTGGGATCGTCGTCATTGTACCAGGTCGCTTCGTCTGGATGTGTGGGCGACGAGATCACGGGGGCGTCGGGGCCGCCCTCTGAGTAGGAAAAGCTGCCCACGCCAAAGGTGATTTCGACGTTGCCGGCATTGTCTGTGGCCCTCGAACGGATGTTGTAGGTTTCACCGTCGTCGGGGGCAAAGGCGTACTGCCAGTTGAGCGTGCCGGTAGTCAATACCCAGACCTCAGCGGCCTGCCAGCCAGCGCCGTTCCAGTACTGGCCGTCCGAGTCCCGTTGAATGCGGATGTCCACAAAGGCCACGTCGGACGGGCTATCGTTGGCCGTGCCGTGGATAAAGCCGGGCCAGTTGAACAGGTTATAGAAGCCATCGGTGGTTATTGCCGAGTCCGGCAAGGTAAAGTCCAGCGTGATGCCGTCGGATGAGAGAGAGACCGTGCTCTGATGCCCGGCCCCGTTGACTGCGGTGACGCGGTACTGTACGGTGTCGCCGTTCGAGTAGGGTACGGGGTCCTCCCACTGGCAGGGCGTGGTAGTGCAGGGAAACTCGCTGGTGGCCGGCTCCCATAACCCGCCGTTGCGGCTGCGCTCGATAGTGTAACTCAGGCCGGAGCCAGTGTCACCAGGCACAGTCCAAAAGACGTAAAACGCATTGTCTTCGTCAAAGTCATCATCAATCCCGGCGATGTCGCCTTCGCCTACGTTTGTGGGCGAATCAGGGGTTTCAGTGTCAATGGTCAACCCATCGGAAACGCGCGACGCGCTCTCCGTCAACACGCCATTGACAGCAGTGACCCGGTACTCGACAAAGTCGCCGTCGGCATAAGTTCCACTGTTGGGGTAGTTGGTGTTCGGCAGGTTGTCCACGACGAGCGTCCAGGGATCGGGACCCGCGCCGTTGACGCGCTTTTCCAGCCGGTACCGGATGCCAGAGCCGGTGTCGGTCACAGCGGCCCAGTAAACGGTGACGGAGCCGTCGGCATTGGGGTGATAGTCACGATCGGGATCGGTGATCGCGTCCTCGCGCACCCATCCTGGCAGCGGCACAGTCTGGCTATCCACGGTGACGCCGTCAGAGACCCGTTCCGTCCCTTCGGTGCCCACGCCGTTGATGGCAGTGACCCGGTACTGGGCAAAGAAGCCATCGATGGCACCGATGCTGTCGTCATAACTGGTCAGGGCCGTGACGGTCAGCTCGGTCCAGCCTGCGCCGTTCAGGTTTCGTTCCAGGCGGTAGGTGATGCCAGAGCCGGTGTCGGCCACGGCGGACCAGTAGACGGTAAAGTTGCCATCATAGTCCCAGTCCACGTCCGGCGTCTCTTCGGTGACCGCGGCCGGGGTGGCCGGGACGTCGCTGTCGATGCGGATGCCGTCGGAGGTCGTAGAAGCGCCGGAGGTATCCGCGCCGTTGACGGCTACCACCTGGTACTCGATCAAGGTGTGGTCCGGGTAGCTGCCGCTGTCGGCGTAGGATGTAGCGGCTGTGGTGATCAAGAGTTGCCACGCACCGCTGTTGACCCGGCGGTACAACTGGTACTCGATGCCGGAGCCGGTGTTGTCCACGCCGTCCCAGTAGACGGTGTAGGAGCCGTCGGCGTCCCAATCCCAGTCGGGATCGGTATCCACGCCCTCGCGCACCCAGTCAGGCGCGTCGGGCGTATCAGAGTCGATGGTAACACCGTTAGAGGTGACCCAGTCATCAAAGTGACCCACGCCATTCTCAGCGCGGACCCGATAGAGAATAAAGGCCCCATCGGCGTAGGTGCCGCTATCGGCAAAACTGGTGGCCGTCGTGGTGACGACAAAGGTCCAGCCAGTGCCACTGTCCCGCTCCATCTGGTAGGTAATGCCAGAGCCAGTGTTGGTCACATCATCCCAGTAGACGGTAAAGCTACCGTCAGCGTCAAAGTCGATGTCTGGCGACCCCTCGGTAATCCAGTCTGGTACGTCGGGGGTGGCGGTGTCTATGTGCACCGCAAAGTGGTCGGCCGG
>DUEK01000092.1 GCA_011192155.1 Thermoflexia bacterium | reverse complement strand
GCGCATGAAGGGGGGCAAGGAAGAGACTGTGGTCGAGGTCGTGGTCGGCGACGAGATCGATTTTCTAAGCAAGATCAAGTGGGAAACCGGCAATGCCGCACGGAAACGGATCCTGGCCGAACACGAAGAAGACACATCCGGCCTGCCGCGTCCTCCGTATGGTGGGTTCATTCGAGTCGTGGCCTTCCACGACCTGGCGCTGTTCGCCTATCCGTACCTGCAAGTCGGATCGCTGCTGTTCGTCCGCGGCCGCCTGCAAGCGCGAAAGCGGCAACTGGCGAACGGCAAGAGAAAAACGGTGGTCGAGGTAGTCGCGAAGGACATCACTTTCTTGCGCGACACTGACAAGGAGAGAGGGAACGCCGCGCGGGATCGCATCCTGGAAGCGCGGAAACGAGGTGCAGACGTATGATTCGATTGCGAGTGTCCCAGAAGGGTTTGCGGATTGCGGGTTGGAGCGCGTTCGGGTTGGTGTTGCTCGCTGGCCTGTACTGGTTGGGAGTGCTGGTCACGCCTCTCGATGCCGACGGTAGGCCGCTGATCCTGTCGCCGTCGTTGCGGGCAGCGGAGCGGTATCGAGCGCGGGCGCGAGGATGGGTGGAGCGGATGGCCGAGGTCGACGGTCGTCTGGACGCCTTGTTGATGGCGGACGAGGAGGCCGGTTCGGTCGAGTTGTACGAACGCGGGCGCGAGATGCAGGCCGTGGGGGAAAAAGCTGCCAGTTTGGCCGGAGAAGTGCAGACCTCAGAGGTGACGGTGGCTATGTTTGGATTGCGCGAGCAGGTCAAGTTGGCCGCCGATGCTTACCTGGCGGCCGCGATCTCGACCTCGCGTTGGTTGAATGCGCCGTCGGAAGCTGGGCGGCGAGAGGCGTTGAGCTTGTTACACTCGGCGCGTGTGCAACGAATAGACCTGGAGGAAAATCAATGGTTGGGGATATCGAACTAGAAGCGATGAGGCAAGGGTACGAAACCAGCATACGGCAGTTGCGCTCGATGTTGAGCGCCCGCGCCCGTCTGCAAGAAGCAGCCGAGCGAACTGCGGCAGAGATAGAGGAGGAGCTGAAGCGAATAGCCGAGGCGCTGTGTCCGGGATTGGTCGATGACATTCGCAAAGAAGGACCTGCGGGTTTGGAAGCTTTCGAGGCTTCCGAGTTGGTCTCGGACATCATCCGCGACGTTCAGCACCGCCTGTCTCGATTGAACGCGGCTGAGGCAACGGGCAGAAGCGTGACAGAGATGTACGACGACGTGGTGGCGGAGAGTGCGCGTTGGCAGGAGGAAGCCGAGCGGCTGAGGCGGGAGTTGAACGAGGCTCGTGCGCGGATCAAACAGATGGAATTGCGTATGGCGGTGCTCCAGCAATCGTTGGAGAGCGCCCAGCGCAGACTGGGCGATGCGGCGGCGCCGGTGCAGCAGGAGATGGAGGGTTTTACCCCAGGCAAGTTGCCAGAGTGGATGCAAAAGTGGAAACAGGAATCGACATACGAACGCGACGCAGCGTTGTTGCGAGTGCTGGCCGAAACGGGCGCGCCCCGTAGGACGGATGTGGCCAAGATATTTGCCGAACGAATAAGCGTAGAGCCACGCAGTGGCAGCGTTGGGCGGGCGTTCCGCCGGGCGGTTCAACGTGGTGTGGTCGAGTTGATCGAGGCCCAAAGTGATGCCAGGGGTAGAAGTGGCCGGTTGATACGATTGACGGAGCAGGGGCGGGACGCGAGTTACTTGCTCCTGGGCCAGAAGGCGGTCGCCAGTCAGGCCGATGAACTGATGCCTCGACACAAGAGCACGGCTCACACGTTGTTGAACCTGGAAGCTGCCGATGTGTTGCGGGATGCGGGGTATGAGGTCGACTTGTTCCCTGGGCAAATAGAACTGCCCGGCGATCACTTGTTCGTTCCCGACCTGGTGGCTTTGCTGGACGGGCAAACGTTGTTCGTCGAGGTCGAACGGGCAGTTTACAAAAACAAAGAGGAACGGAATCGAAAGTGGGCCAATTATCACACAGCTACTGGTGGACGGTTCTACGTCGTCGTCGCCGACAAGGAGGCATTCGAGACGATCAAGAGTGAGATTCTGTTCTGGGCCGGACGGCGGGGACTGACGCTGTGGATGATAAACCTGAGTGATGTGAAGGGGCAAGAGCGGGGAAGTGCAGTTTGGTCGTACAAGCGTGGTGGAGAATAGCTTTTACGTGGTGCATTAAGCAGCGGTGCATCAGAGCAAAAATGGTGCAAGATGCTTGAATCACCCGGTGCATTAAGGGCACACCGGTAATTTCATTACCTATTCCCTCCTGACCGGTGGCGATGACTGGCTTTCACCCAGTGAAGAGAGCAGAACCCGATGGTAGAATTAGAGAGAGGCAGGGACTATCGAAGAAGTAGCTGCCTATCTGCGGGTGAATAAAGCTACCATATACAAGTTGTTAAAGAAAGGAATAATTCCGAGAGTGAGGGTGGACGGTCCTTGGCGGTTTCGGCGTGAGGCGGTCGTTCAGTGGTTGGAAAATCAATCGAGGGTAGCAGATAGAAATTAGGAGGAGAGTTATGTTATCACGTATGAAAAGAATTGCGAGCGACAATGGGCGCGCCTGGCTAAGGATTGCTCTTTACGTTGCCGGGTATTCTGTGGCAGTAGTAGGTGTGCGTCTATTTACAAATCTGTTTGCGAGAGGTGCAATATCGCTGGGGCTGTTACTGTTGGGAGGGTTTGGCAGCGTGTTCGTGGGATTCGCAATCGTTGGCATCGGTCTGTTTTTGCTAAAGCTGTCCCAAGACAGTGCAGAAGCAGAGACCGGCAAGCGATGAGACCGCCGTGTTCTGCCCGCGTTGGACGAGGGGATACATTGGAGAGGGCCGATGTTAGCTCCTCGGAGTACGGGGGTCAGGCACGGGGATGATCGGTGCTTTTCGCTGGCACACCTGGCAATCTCGTGGCAGAAGCAGTCACATTGGGATTATCGTGGCAGGCGCGAGGTGAAAGCGGAGGTCGCTACTCTGGTTCCCCCATGCTTGCGGGGACGGGAAGTGAGGCGATGAGATTACTCGATTTGTTCTGCGGCGCCGGTGGAGCTGCGATGGGCTACCATCGGGCGGGCTTTGAGGTCGTCGGAGTGGATCATTGCCCGCAGCCCCGTTACCCCTTCGAGTTCCACCGGGCGGACGCATTGGGTTTTCTGAGCGAGCACGGCGCAGAATTCGACGTGATCCACGCCAGCCCGCCCTGCCAGGCGTACACTGGCCTGCGCAACGTCACCCTATCTCGCTTTGGGGACGCGCCGGAGCACCCCGACCTGATCGCCGCGACACGGGCGGCGTTGCGGGCGACCGATGATGGTACAGTGTACGTCATCGAAAATGTGCGAGGCTCGCCGCTGTACACTCAGATCATCCTCTGCGGCGCAGCGCTCGGACTGCCGCACCTGGCCCGGCATCGGCATTTCGAGAGCAACGTACTCCTCTTTGCGCCCCCGTGCCAGCATAGGCAGAATAAGTATACGATTGGCGTCTATGGATCGCGGCCCGACGGTCGGCGCGTGAGTTACCGGCGACACAAATTGTGCCGCGTGGCTAACTCACTGGAGGAGGCCCAACAGGAGATGGGGGTCGACTGGATGACGTGGGCCGAGATCACGCAGGCGATTCCGCCTGTGTACACGGAGTACATTGGCCGTCAGTTGATGGAGGCCCTGGGGTAGAGGGCCACTGTTCCCCTCCCCGCTTGTGCGGAGTAGGCCACCGGATCACCAGGAAGAGGCCGTTGCCCGGGTGGCCAGTCCTCCCCCCGCTTGGTGTGAGCCAGTTCAAAGGCAGATTCGTTTGACAACCTGTCAGATGGAGTGTATACTTTGGAAAAGAGCTCATCGTTTGCCTCTCAGATTAGAATTGTGATCAGAAGCTCTCATCTCGCCCAGCGCCGAGTGGCCTGCATCACGACTACCACTGGCAAGCAGAGAAATGTGTTGGGCAGGGAAGAGATCAGATCCAAGCATACTATCACTGAGGCAGGCGCTTTTTTTGAGATCAGCTCGTTCCCCAAGTCGCCCACTCTCACTGACAGATCAACGGCAGTCCGATTTCCAACTCTCTTATCCATCAACGGGGCGGATGAAGTGTACCAAATCAGCCAGGTCACCTGTGTAGATGTAAATTTGACTTCTGTACAGTGTTACACTATACTGTGACCATCTCTGAACAATACAACAAAAAACGCCTCGTGACTTTGACCAGTCCGAGGCAGTAGCCAAGGTGGTAGAAGCACCCTGGCGGTCGGGAATATACCACATCTGCCCGCTGGTGTCAATGTCGCCAGTGGGTTTTGTTGTATTGAACAAGTTTGGGCGTACGAGTTTGTTTGCTCGGTGAAAATTCATTTTCAGCATAGGTTTTCCGGTATGTGGCGAAGCATCCGTCAAGCACCTTGACAATTGAATAAAAATTGAGTATTCATTGGGTAAATCACCGAGACCACAAG
>DUEK01000091.1 GCA_011192155.1 Thermoflexia bacterium | reverse complement strand
TGTTTTCGAGACTGGAGCAATTCACCCATTTGATTTGCGTTCAGTATATCTTCCCGCGTAAAGCACCCTGCGCGATTGCGAAATCGCGGCTACGACCTGACTTTTCACCCATAACGGGAATTGCTGGCACTGAGTCAAATCGGCGCTGCCGCCTGTCGTGGCAACCCTCGGTTGGTGAAATATACAATTGTTAAAGTGCGACGTGTTGTGTAAAAGTAACCGTTCAGGGGAGAGCCTGTTTTATCACAAAGAACACAAAGTACACAAAGGAAAAAACCAAAAGCAGTCGCAAAACTTGGCAAATTCTCACTTTCTTGGTGTCCTTTGTGGTTCAAAAACAGGTATGCCTGAACGCTTACGTGCAGAAGAGTGTCGAATGGAGAAACGCACACTGTCACCGCAGTTTCACCAATCTATCTCTTGCACCATATCCCACACGACCCATCCCGCCGCATCAGGGGATGGCGCGTTGAACTGGTCGAGACCCCACATCTCGATGTCGTCGTTGATGCCGCGACGATGGTAATCGCTGCGGCGAAATCCGTTGGAGAGCAGATCGTCCTCGTCATCTTTTGGCCGATCGGCCCTCTGTGCGCCGAGGCCGGCATATGGGTCAATCATCGTTTAACCCCCACGAGGTGTGACGCGCTTGCAAAGCGCGCCGCATCTTACAGTCGAGAGAGCTTGGGCGAACAGAGAATCTCACGAATCAAGTCATTGATGACGTTGTAGGGATTGGTCTCCTTAAAAGGCCGGCCGGCGGCGATGCTCCAAACAGTTTTCATTGCATCCACAATATCTATGGCGTCCTCTGGTGGATGTCGTTTTTGATCTTTCTTTTTGGGATAATAAGTGTTACGCAAAAGTTCCAGTGTAATGTGATGGTATTGATGCACGACACGATTGCGCAGATCGCCAACCGCCTCTAGTTTCTCTAGCACGTCCAGCGCGCCCTGGTAACGCTTGTCCTCGACCTGTTCGTGCAACACAGTCACGAGTTTTTCAAGCACAAAGCGATTGACCTTTTTCAAGCGCACGCCGTCTCGTTCCAGACGCTCAACTATGGATTGGTGCTTTTGCACCCAGGCGGGGGCCAGTTCCTTGCCATACGGATTCGGCTTGCCGTTGTGCTCAAATTGGACATCCAGTTCAAGGGCCAGGTTTCGCCATGCTCCCTCGACGAACTGAAATACGCGCACGACAAAATCGAACATGTTCCCGACCGCATAGGCCAACTGGGTACTAGAGATAGATTCACGCAATAGCATCGTGGGCGTAGGATTTTGCACGTTGGCGGCGATAGCGTGTAACTTGTCCCCATAGGCCAGATCAACGGCCGATACGGCAATCTCTCCGGCGTCTTTAAAGTTAAAGTTGACCCGCTGCTTGGCGTATTCCAACACAGTCAGCAAGGGATCAGCGGGGATAAACTCGCGCAGCAAATCTCGATTATCGCGCACCGTGTTGGCAGCGGCGTGGTAAGCGTAAATGTCCAGGTTGGCCTTGATTGTCTCTATCAACGAATCGGCCACCAGGCGGCGGCCCAGGTCGAGCGGAAAGGGCTGCTCCTCGCGTTTGGTGACGTAGAGAGGGTGAGCGTCGATGCCAAGCACATCGACGCCGACGGTGAGCAGCATACTTGTCATCGCCGGAGTGCCGCCAGATACTTGGAGATAAAAAGTTGCGCCGGGGTAATCGTCGCGCAGAGCGGTCAATTGCTCGCGAAAGAAAGCCTGCATCCCGCCATAGTCGGCCGGGTTGCTCATCACGGTTTGGTGCGTGATGGCTTTAGCAGGCAGGCCGTATTGCTTGATCAGCAGACGCTCGACGACGGGAGCCAGCTCGCAGGTATCTTGGGCCAGATGATAATCGGCCACCCCGGCCTGCCCCGACTGATCGGACGAAACCAACACCACCCGGTCGAGTTGGCCGGCTTGCTGCTGGATATACCTCACGGCCTTGCCAATGATGGGTAGTTTGAGATGCGGTTGGCAGTTGGGCCAGTCGGCTTGGATAGCTTTTCCCAAAGCGCGCCGGGAAGCGTCCTTGTTCCACTGGGGATTGACTTTGCCGGGGATGGGGGCGGCCTTGTCCACCCACATATCCCGGTTGCCAATGTTAGCGATAAGCAATACAGTCATTATTGCCTCCAATCATCCGTGTTCATAGTCAGGCACGAAACGCAGTGGAGTGCCGTTTCGTGCAACGCCACTCTGCTACGCTGCGTGGCTTGCTACGAACTCTACTTTATCACCCGCGCGTTGATTGCGCGGGGGCCTTTGGCGGCCTGTTCCACGTCAAAGCTCAGTCGCTGCCCCTCCCGCAGTTCCGTCGCGGGACCAACCAGGCCACTGGCGTGGACAAAAATGTCCCTGCCGCCGCCATCCGGTTGGATAAAGCCAAAGCCCTTGCCGGAAAAGAATTTCTTGAGCCGTCCGGTGCGCTGACCGGGCGCGGCCCCCTCTGGTTTGGGCAGAGACTCGCTCACCGGGGTCGCCTCCAGACCGCTGATGCGTACCTGTATCCAGCCCATCGGCAGAGCGGGGCGTCCGTTCACCAGCGCCAGGTGGCGGCTGCGCGGGAAGGGGTCGCCGGGCAGTCGATTCTGTTCCTTTGTCATACGGTATTTGGATAGCAGTCGCTCAAACTGCCCATCGTCCTGACGTAGCAGGGAAGAACCTAGCGTCTTGGTTTCCCAGCCAGCGCCCCAACCTACTTGGAGCAAAAAAGTGTCCTCCGGCAAGTTTAGAAGACGGTTGACGAGCTCGTCGTAAAAGCGTAGAGCGCCCGCTGGCCCGCCGTGGCTCTTAAAGTAGGCCGCCTCGGTCAGTAGCCGTTGTTGGGCGTACTTTTTGCCCAGCAGCGGCAGCTCTTTGATCCAGCGCCGCTGGCCCTGCCAGCCCAATTTGGCCGCCTCTGCGCTCTCGAAACCATAATTCTCCAGCGTGATCTGGGCGCGGAGCGTGGTATCGGGTTTGATCGCTTCTACGTCCACATCCAGACCAGAACCATCACGCCCGGCGGTGGGATAGACGCGCACGGTGTGCAGCGCCAGGTGATCGCCGGCGGAGAGCGGAACGCTATCGCGCACGCGCAGGGCGCGCAGCCAATCCGAGTTGGGACCCTGACCAAAGAGTCCCTGTTCTATGGTGTGAGCGGGCCGCTTGGAGCGGCCATCCAAATGGGTCAGGTTTGGCTTGCGTTTTTCGGCGTCGTGGATGCCCCAGGCCAGGAGGGTGCGCAGCGCGCCCTTGAGCGAGGAACCGGGCAGGTAAGGCTGGTCAAAGACGTTCTTGATCTGTTCGACCACTTTCGACCCTGGGCTGGCCGCGCTCGGCGTCCCCGGGATCGTGTAGCGAAAGAGCTTGGAATCAGGCCCAAAGTCGGAGGGTTGGAGCAGTTCGGCCGCCGGGCGGCGCAGCAACGCCTCGTCGAACTCGCCCTCGCCCAGCGCGGCGTCGAGCAGCGCGTCCTCGTCTATGCGCCAGGTGCGCCTGTCGCGGGCCACAAAGTCGTAATCGCGCAACAACTCGCGCCCGCTGCCAATGTGCAAGGGGCTGAGCGTGGTCAGTTCCAGGTCATAGTGTCGTGTGAGCTTTGGCATTTTCGCCTCCACGTTTTACGCCCACCGGGCAGGCGTAGCCATAGCGCCAGATGGAGTGACTGTTCCACCCATCGGGGCAAACGTCGGCCAGACGGCCCCACGGCCCCGCGCCGCTCGTTTGAAAGACCGAACCTTCCGTCAACACGCGCACCTGTCGCCGCCGCTGTGCCCTGTGGCCGGGCGCGTTGAGCCAGCCCGCCACGGCCGCCAGGCGATAAGAAGCGTCGTCTCCTTGCAGAACGGCAGGCAGTTCCTCTTTGCGTGGCAGGTAGCGGGCCAGGGTCAGGGCCGGGCCATCCGGCGCGTGCCCCGGTAGGTTTGGCAAAGCCCCTGTTTCCCACGTAAACTGGCCGTAACCGACAGAGCGCTCGCCGCCCAGGCCGCGGTCGCCCAGGTAGGAAAGCAGCGTTTCTAGTTGCGTCTGTGCGCCGGTGTCAATCCCGTCAGGCCATTGCGCGCCGAACCACAGTCCGCAGCCGGGAGCGTATACCGTGCGCCCGATGCGATAGATGGCAGAGGCGGAGGCGACGCGGTCCACGGTGACGCGGTCGACGGGCGTGGATTGCCACACCTTTTGCTCGCGCAGCCATTGACGACCTTCCTCGCCCGTGAGCCATTTGCGCCAACCCTTCCGTTTTTTAACGTCATTGGGCGTCAGCTCGCGCCAGGCGCCGGGCAGCGCGTCGATCTCGTCGACGGTGAGCCAGACCTGGCCTCGTTGCAAAAAGACGCCCTTTTCTTTCTCTTTGTCGGCGTACTCGTCCAGCGGTTGCCGGTTGATGATGCGGGCAAAGATGGCGGGCGAGACGTAGCGCAGATTTTTGAACAGCTTGCGCTGGCCGGGCTTTTCGGTCAACTCGACCCTGACAAAGGGAAAGGGGTACAATGGCAGGTTGCCCGCGCGCGGAAAGGCAGAGGTGAGCAGCCAGGGCGGTTCGCGGTTCTCATCCTCAAAGGGCTTGGTGAACGCCCGCGCGCCGGCGTCGCCGTTCAGATTGGCCGCAGTAGCGACGAGGGCGGCAAAGAGCGTGTCGGACGGGCAATGGGAGGCCGAGCTTTCTTGTTCCAGCCCACGCAACCCAAAGTGAAAGCCCGCGCCGGGTTTGGGTGTCAGGTGATAGGTAGTCCATTGGGGCATATCAGCCCTCCTTGACGGGAACAGGTACGCCGTCTTTTTCGATCCACTCCATCACGGCAGGCAGCGCCGCCGCGAGATCGTCTAGCGTGTCGAATGTCCGCTCGTAATCCTGGCCCTGGCGATAGTTGGCGCGGGACTTGGCGGTCAGTTTGATGCTGCGGAAAGCGACTTTGCCGGAGCCACGCGAGCCGGAACCGCCCAGGTAGTCGTCCTCCAAGAGTTGCATACCCTCGACGACGTTCTCGAAACGGGCGACGTCGGCCTGTTCATAGATGGAATAGACCAGTTCGACAGGGCCAAAGACGGCCCCGGCGGGCACGCGCTCCATCTGGCGGAGCGTGGCGGCAGAGGTGACACGGTCGATGGCAGCTTCCCACTTGACCTCGCTAAAGGGCAGGTCGGTCTTGGCGCTCCCCAATTTCTTGACGCTCTTCTTGGTCAATTGCACGTCGCGCACCACCAGGCGGGTAGAGGTGGAAAAGTCGCTGTCGCCGGGCAATCCATAGATGTGGCAGACGACACAGTTGGCATAGTCGCCGCCATTCTTGCAAGTGTGGATGGTGACTTGGCCGATACGCCGGTTTTGAGGCAGGCCGTGGAACTTTTCCATCTGCGAGCGCATCTTGCCCTTGAGCGATGAGCCGGGGATGTAGGGCCGGTTGGAAAGCGGGTCGCGGATGATGACGTTATCCACGCCGCCGATAGAGAGTGAGCTTTCGGCCCCGCCGATGTGCAGGCCGGTCTTGGTCTCGATCTCGCACTTGATGAACACACGTCCGTAAAGATTAGCTATTTTTGTCATTGCAATACCTCCTAATTGCCGCCGTGGGCTTTGTGATAGGCCAGGATGGCCTCGAAAAAGTCTACGAAATGTTG
Source organism: Thermoflexia bacterium (assembly GCA_011192155.1). Taxonomy (GTDB): domain Bacteria; phylum Chloroflexota; class Anaerolineae; order B4-G1; family B4-G1; genus B4-G1. The sequence continues at coordinate 4,933 of DUEK01000091.1, read as the reverse complement.
GAACTTGGTCCGGTCTTTTCCGACCAGGTCGATGGCCTCAGAGAGGACATCGGTGAGCATCCCGACGCCTCTGCCGCGCTCGCGCTTGGCCTGGTAGGCCATCTTGGGCTTGAGCAGCAAGAGTTCGCGCTGCGACTTGGTGACACGTTGGCGCTCGGCCTCATCTTGTGGTCTTTCGGGCCAATTCATCTCGATACGCCGCACTGTGCCAAAGATGTTGCGAATTTGGCTGGTGCTCAGGCGTTGTTGGACTAGTTGTTTGCCCAATTCCTCGGCCTCAGCGACCAGTGTTGCTGCATCGCCTTGGACAACAATCGCGTTCAGGTTTATACGACTCATTATTCTTGCTCCTTTCTAATCAATAGTTCGGCCCAGCGCGCCGCCGGGCCGAGCGTCTCAATGTAACTAAATTGCTCTTGCTTGAGGGATTCTCGAATTCGTTTGATCTCTGCCTTTGCCTCTTTATCCTTGCAGCGGCCTTCCATCCGCTTGAGCGTATAGGCTCCCTGCCACATCAACGGCCCCCAGTAGGGCTTGCCACGCTCGCGGACGGCGTCGGTAAAACGGGTGTAGAGCTTGAGCAGCACGCGCAACAAGGCGCGGTCAACGCCCAGGCCATCTTTTTCTTTGGGCGTCACCAATCGCACCAATTGCTCTTGTTCCTCCCGTATACTGTCAAAGTTCTCCCAGGGGATAGTCAGATCCAAAAAGTTAAAGGCGTCCTTCTTGTGCTCGCGCTCGTCCGGGCGCACCAGGTCTTTGGCCACGCCCAATGCGTCCTCGGCGTCGTGGGCGGCCTGGTAGAGCGGGTACTTGCCGCCGTGGAGCGTCAGTCCGCCAGAGATGTGTACGTCTGAACGCCCGGCCGCAAAGAGCTTTAAATTTTGGCGGATGGTGTTTGCCAGCCCCGGCAACTCGTCCCACGCGCCGACGATAAAGAGGTCGTCGCCGCCGGAATAGATGGCATAGACCTTGTCTGTTCCAGCGTCGTTGACCCAGCGGCACAACTCGCCCACCCAGCCCTCGAAAAAGAGCGAGAGGGCAAAATTAAAAGAGGCCACGCGGGAGAGCGTCGCGTTTCCCTCCATGCCCCACTTGAGCAGGTCGCCCAGGTCGTCCACGTCCATGCGCAGCACGCCCAGCCGCTTGACGCCCCGAGACACTGTTTTCAGGTCCTCAAACGTGGCGATGTTGTCTCCTTTATGCGGCGTGACGTTGACAGTATAACGGACGCCCGGGGCGACAGGGTAGCCGCGCTGGCGCGAGATGCGGTCGGCCATCTCGCGCGCGTTTCCTTCCAGGTCTCGGGTTGCCAGCAGCGTGGCCCGCCGGACGTCGTCCTTGAGGCGCAAGATAGCGCGCCCATCCTCGGCCGTAAAGCCTACCGCCATCCCAAATGTACGCAGCGCCTTTGCATAGCCCGCCCGTTCCGTTTCTTCCGGCTCGACCTCGCCCAGCAGCAGATAATCGGCGTCGCGCAGATCGGTTCCCAATTCCTCCAGGGACTGGCAGAGGCGACAGATGCGCCGTTCCTGCTCCTCGTCGCCCTCGCGCTCTATCTCGACGTCGGCACCCTCATAGTGGCAAACCTGGCACTCGCGCTTTTCGTCGCCGCCTTGCCCCAGTGGACCAAAGATTTTCTCGGCTAACAGATCGGCGTCAAGTTCGGCAAAACGCTGGCGCTTGGCTTTGTTCATCGCCTCGGATACACCTCTCCACTTTTTCCCAAAGCGTTCGCGGTCGAAATCGGCAGCCGTGACCGGTGTCTGTCCCAGGGCCAGGTAAAGGTCGCCACTGTGATGGGCCAGCAGCTTGCCGCTCACATCGGCGCGAATCTCGTCCAGTTTGTCCTGCGCGTCGAGCGGAGCCAGCAGGTAAAAGTGACCACCGCCGGTGTAAAGCAGGTTGGTGATGGGCAATTTCAACCGGCGTAACAAGTAACGGGCCACGGCCTCGATGAGCAATTCCAGGTAGAATGAGCGCCCGCGCAGCCCCTTGGCCGCGCCTTTGGCCGTGATGGTATAGATAAAGTCCTGCACGCCAGAGAGGTCGCCGCCAACCAGGAGAGCCACGTCTGTCTTTTGCCCGGAATCGCGCAGCAGGTCATCCAGCGCTGCCTCATCCAGCCCCACAAAGCAGGCCGCCAACGCCGCCGTCGTGCGGCTGTGGTCGTAAAGGCTCACGTCCGGCACGCTGCGGTAATAGGCCCCCGGTATGCACCAGGTATATTTTTGCATCGCATAGTACAGCCCTTCCAGGTAAGCGGGCAGATCGTTGCTTGGAAGCGACTGCACCATTTCCACAAAACCGCTCCACAGTTGCTCGTAGGCGACGGCCTCGTTCTGCGTTGGCGCGGCCTCACCGGGAAAGATGGCATCCTTGCTCAGAGCGAGAGGACTAAGGGGCCAGAACTTTGGTTGTTTCGCATCCCCAACCAGACTCAGGATAGAGACCAGTTGCCGTTCCTGGCTAACCGGCGTTGACTCTCGCTCCGAGGCGGAGAGCCGATCGGCCAGAGCCACGACTTTGGTATCGCGTCCTTGCAAAGGCTTGTCGTGGTGGCCCATCACCGGGTAGAGGTGCTCACGCCATTGTTCCGGCACATATTGGCGGACGAACTCGGCCCCTACCTCGGTGTGCTTACCGCGCTGCCAGTCTGCTCGTTGGGCGAACTTGCCCACGTCGTGCAGCAGACCGGCGAGCGCTGCCAGGTACACTTGATCGTTACTCGTTCGTTCGTTTGTCATTGATCATTGACCTCCTCCTGTTCTATTAAAATCCGTTCATCCTCCCCATCCATATTCTGCACCAACGCGAACCCGCCGCCGTGACTGCCCGCGCTCATCACGACCACGTGTAGCGGCAGCACCTCCCCACAATGAGCACAGACCACGAGCGCGTCGCGAAGCGTCTCTTGGCAGATTGGGCATTTCTCCATAGGTTCCTCCGAGCCTGGATTCGGTAAATTCGTACCTGCGTTTCTATTGTACAATGTCCCAGAACAATCTGCATCGGGAAGTCTCCCTATTTCTGTATAGGGAAGCCTCCCTATTTTACTTCTATTTGGATACTTGTACTAGCTGTTCAAGGTGTAGTAGGTTGACAATAGCGACGTAAGCGTGTGGCGGTCAGCATGACGCAGCTCAAATGTCACGCGCGCCTTGCGATAGGCCGAGGAGAGGTGGTGTCCCACTGTTTTGACACTGCGGCAGGTGCGCTCCGCGATCTGGTTGTCGGTGAGTCCTTCGCAGACGATCAGTTGTACCACGTCGCGCTCGGACGGGGTCAGTGCCCGTTCCACGAACGCCCGCGCCAGACGAAGGGCGTCGGCCTGGAGCAGTTCTTCCTGGCGCTGTAATGCCTCGAAGGGATCGTCACTCAGGATCAGGTCGGTGAGAGCCGGGCTGACGTCCGACCATCGCAACACGGGCACGCGGATTAGGGTCGCTTGGCCCGGTTGAGGGTGGAGCGCTTTGCTGGCGACGAGAGCGGGTTTTGAGGAGATGTGCCAGACACGATCGTTGGAATCAAAGAGGAGTTGGGCTGCCGTCATGCCATAGACGGCAATGATCTTGCGTCCGCCAGCGATGGAGAGATGAACGCGCCTGCGGGCCTGCTTGGCGGTCTTTATCTCGCGGTAGAGGACACGGAAGGCTTCACGGGCGGCCAACGCGCTGTCCACGTCTGCCAGCGGGATGCCGCGCTCGTCGCACAGGCAGATGGGGCGCAGGCGGATGTCCTTGTAGGCGCGCGGGAACTCTTTGCCCAACTGAGCTATGGAGGCGCGGGTAGCGGGCCGGTCGAGCGTCGTATGCAGCACGACTGCCTCTCGCACGTCCTCGCCCCGCTCGCGCAGCAAATCCAACGCAATCGTCACCAACTGCGGCTTTGATCCCACCGGCGCCACAAGCACAGATTCCATCACGCCTCCCACTTGCCACTTGCTACTTGCCACTTCTCCTCACCTGCCCCATTCCGCGCGTCGTCTGATATCCTACTCCGGCGTAGAAAGCATAGTCACTGAGCAGCTGGATCACGCTCAGCCAATAGCGGTCCTGGTTGAGCGCGATGTAGCGACAATGGCCTACAAAGCCAATTTGCACCGATTTCCCCTTGGCCGTGATGGCGCGAGTGGAGAGTTTGTAGCGGTTAATGGCCATGCTCTCTTCCGCAAAGCGGCGCGCCTCGCCAGAGACGGCTATGTGTGCGAACTCGTTCCACTTTTCCACCAGCCCGCCATAGACCAGGTCGGGCAGCGGCAGCGGCAGCGTCTTGCCGCCGGAGCGGAAAGCGGTGGGGGCGGCGAATTCCAATTCCACGCGGCGGGGCGGCGACTTGCCGGGGAGGAGGTGAACGGACGCCAGTTCCTCGTAGCCGGTTTGTCCGGCCCAGGGGTGCGTAGCAGGATCAAGGGTGGCCTGCTGGACTAGTAGTTTGTCTCCTTCGATCTCGACGTGCGCGGGTGGGTCTTGCGCCAGTTGCCGTAGGCGATGAGATACTTTGGCGTTCAGGCCAGTGTAGCGTAGAAAGGCCGGTCGGTCCGGCTCCATCACCAGACTATGCCCCCGGCGGCGGAGCCCCCAGACATTGGAACAGGTGAAGGGTCGCTGTTGGTTCGGTGCGTGGAGTTGTTCGGCCAGATCGGGGTCGGTATGGGAGATGATGTGCAGAAAGGCCGCGTGACTGGCTCGGCCCAAGTGCGGGGGAAACGTGAGGACACGGGCGGTGGTCAGGGTGAGCACCAGGCTGGTGAGCATTGATACCTCCTTACCTTGGACGCATAGATTTGCACTGTTTTTTCAATAAATAGGGCGAGTACCAGTTTGACAGAAAAGCACATCTGTCGTTCTATGCCCAAGCTCGTTTTACTCTATTATGTGATAGAATGGTGCCCTGCCAGTCCTAACCCGAGAGGCGAACGATGGGTTTTTGT
>DUEK01000090.1 GCA_011192155.1 Thermoflexia bacterium | reverse complement strand
CGTGCTCTTTGCCGCCTGGGGCGCGGAGGAGTTGGGCAGCGCCGGAGTCGCCCATTACCTGGCCGCTCCCAACGTCCCGCTGACGCAAACCGTGGGCGTGATCGCGCTGGAAGCAATCGCCGGGGGCGGGGGGCACAAACTAATGTTCCACGGCACTCGCGAGCACGACCTGGCGCTGATCCACCGCTTTGAGTCCGGGTATCCCCAATTAGACCGGCGGGCGTGGCGCGCGGGCAACACCGGCGCGGGCTGGCATACGCCTTTCAACGGGGCTGGCATCTCCACCTCCAAACTCATCTGGGATGAAGCGGAAGAAGATTTCTACCTGCCCTCCGATACCGCCGACCGCGTGGACCCAGACCGGCTCGCTTCCAGTGGTGAGGTACTGACGCTGGTCGTCTCGTGGCTGGCGGGACGGTAGGAAACAAGCGTATGACCGAGTGGTGGCACAATCGTTCTGCCATAGACGCGCACGTCCACGTTCACCCAGACATGGCGGCTGAACTGTTGGACATTATGGAAACCAATTGCCTGAGCAGCGTGGTCAATGCTGGCATCCTCGAAATCCTCGGCCTTCCCTTTGAGGAGGGAATGCGCGCCTTTCGCAACGTGTTGGGCGAGCGTATGGCTTACTTTACCACGCCTGACTTTGGCGACACCATTCCTGGTTTTGGCGAGCGCATGGCGGAGGAGTTGGAGCGCAAGGTGGAGGCGGGGGCTCGCGGTCTCAAGATATTCAAAGAACTGGGACTGCGCCACAAAGACGCCAGCGGCAATCTCATCCCCGTGAGCGACCCTCGTCTGGATCCTCTGTGGGCCAAAGCGGGCGAATTGGACGTACCTGTGCTCATCCACACTGCTGACCCGGTGGCCTTCTTCCAGCCACTGAACGAGGCCAACGAGCGTTGGGAGGAGTTGCAACGCCATCCCGATTGGCACTTTGGCGGGCCAGAGTTCTTCGACCACGATACCCTGTTGGCCCAGCGCAACTGCATCATTGAGCGCCATCCCGAGACGGTCTTCATCGGCGCGCACCTGGGCAATTACCCGGAGGATCTGGCCTATGTGGATGTGTGTTTGGACCACTATCCCAACTTTTACGTGGATACAAGCGCTCGCATCAGTGAGATCGGCCGTCACCCGGCAGAGCAAGTGCGCGCGTTTTTCCTCAAGCACCAGGAGCGCGTGCTCTTTGGCACCGACTTGGTGCTCGGATGGGGTGTCTTTGAAGATTGTAGAAACCGGGTTTTTTCCGAAAAACTTGGTTTCTACGATGTCCATTGGCGCTTCTTTGAAACGAATGAGCGACAGATTGACCATCCCTTCCCCATCCAGGGACGGTGGAAGGTGAGCGGTATCGGTCTGCCGGACGATGTGCTGGGGAAGCTGTACTTTCGAAACGCGCAGCGGCTGATCCCCGGACTTTGACACAAAACAGGGTTCTTATCAGTTAATCAGGGAAAGGAGCTTGGCATGACCAAAATCGCTTTTATCGGAGCAGGGAGTCTGGAATTCACGCGCGGGCTGGCGCGTGACATCTTTACCTTTCCCCTGCTCAAAGACGCGACGATCTCATTGATGGACATTGACGCCGAGCGGCTCGAGTTTGCCCGCCAGTCGGTGCAGCGTATCGTGGATATGGGCGGCTACCCTGCCACTGTGGAGGCGACGATGGCCCGCGCCGAAGCGCTTGAGAGGGCCGACGCGGTGCTCTGCACTATCCTGGCCGGCGGCACCGACGTCTGGCGGCACGACATTGAGATTCCCAAAAAGTATGGAGTGGATACCAACATCGGCGATACGCGCGGCCCATCGGGCATCTTTCGCGCGCTGCGCACCATTCCCGTGATGCTCGACATCATCAAGGACGTGGAGCGGCACTGCCCCGATGCCACCTTTCTGAACTATACCAACCCCATGGCGATGCTGTGCCGCGCGATGCAGCGCGAGTCGTTCGTCCGTATCACGGGGCTATGTCACAGCGTACAGGGCACGGCCATGATGCTGGCTCGCTGGATCGGCGCGCCATACCACGAGATTACCTATACCTGCGCCGGCATCAACCACCAGGCCTGGTATCTAAAGTTCGAGTGGAACGGCCAGGACGCCTATCCACTGATCCGCGAGGCGGTGAAAAATCCCGGAACCTACAACGAGGAGATCGTCCGCAACGAAATGTTCCTGCACCTGGACTATTACCCCACTGAATCGAGCGGACACAACTCGGAGTACAACTGGTGGTTCCGCAAGCGGCCCGACTTGATTGAAAAATACTGCACCCACGGCACTGGCTGGAACCCGGGCGAGTACGCCTACATCCTCAAAGAGTACCAGGCCCGCGAGCACACCTGGAAAGATGACGTCAGACAATGGCTTGCCCAGGATGCGCCCATCAGCCTGGAACGGGGGCAGGAATATGCGGCCCACATCATCAACGCCTGGAAAGGCGGCAAGGCGTTCTCCTTCAACGGCAACGTACCCAACACTGGGCTGATCACCAACCTGCCGGAGGGAGCGTGCGTGGAGGTCCCTGTGTTTGTGGACAAAGCCGGTTTCCACCCGGTTCACGTGGGGCCGCTGCCCCCGCAGTGCGTGGCCCTGAACCACGTCAACGTGATGGTCGAGGAGATGGCGGTCGAGGCGGCGCTGACGGGCAACCCGCGCCTCGTCTTCCAGGCCATCGCATACGACCCGCTGACGGCTGCCGTGCTCTCGCTAGCCGAGATCAAAGAGATGGTCAACGAGATGTTGCAGCAGAATCAAGATTACCTGCCGCAGTTTGAGCATTTCGAGGTGTGAGTGCGCCAGGTAGAGTGGCTGAAATGGGCAAAACGGGTATAATAAGCCTCCGCGATCTCGTTACCGAAACACAGTACAAGGAGGCGCTATGGATAACTTGCTTGACCTTGCAACTCCCGCTCCGCTTTCGCTCACCACGCTGGCGATCAATTTACTATTGAGCATCATCCTCGCCAGCGCGTTGGCGTGGTTCTACACCCAGCACGGCAAATCGCTCTCCAACCGCGCCAAATTCGCCCAGACATTGCCGGTGCTGGCCATGACGACGGTGCTCATCATCTCTATCGTCAAATCGTCGCTGGCGCTGTCGTTGGGCCTCGTCGGCGCGCTCTCCATTGTCCGTTTCCGCACTGCCATCAAGGAACCGGAGGAGTTGCTCTATCTCTTTATGGCTATCACCATCGGCCTGGGAATGGGAGCCGATCAACGCTTGCCTACCATACTGGCCACGCTGGTGATCTTGGGCTACCTTTTAGCTCGCACCTTTCTGATGCCCCGCCCGACCAAGAGCAACCTGTACCTGAACGTGATGGCCCCTGTCTCGGATAGCTCCTTTGCCCAGATCAATCAACTCTTGCTCAAGCATGTCGAAAACGCCGACCTGCGCCGCTTGGATCGCAGTTCATCCACGCTCCAGGCCACTTATCTGATTTTTTGCCCCAACGACGAGGCGCTGGTTTCCCTGATGGACGACCTGAGCGGTCAGATTCCGGCGTGCGAACTCAGCTTTGTCGAACAGGATAACACCCTGGGCGGATAAGTGATGAAGATCGGTCAACAACAACCAAAGCGGCCCTCAGTGCAGAGCCTGGGATGGATCAGTGCGCTCCTGCTCGTGTTTGTCATTGGCCTACTCGCAGGCGGGCAAGAATGGGACGCCGCTCTTGACGTTGTGCTATCAATTCCGCTTCGTATTACCCAGTCCATAACCCCCGCCACAGACCTGCCCACGCTGATCGTTGATATGAGTTTTAGCTCCTACAACGATATCCTGGGGCAGCGGGAGCAGGCATTGCAGGACGGCGTCTACATTCCATCCAACCAGGGCTTTGTCACAGCCACCATAAAATCAGTGGGCGCAGCCACCGTTCAGTCAGAGGGAGTTGCCGTCCCGGTCAGAATGAGGCTGCTGGAAGGCCCCGCCGATCACCTGGATGACGACGAAAAATGGGGCTTTGAAGTCCGTACCCGCCAGAACCGCCAACTGCTCGGTATGCAGCGTTTTTATCTCTCTGATCCGGCCGTCAACAACTGGCTCAACGAGTGGGCCTTTGCTCACGACTTGGAGCGCGAGGGCATACTGGCAGCCCGCTATCAGTTTGTTCACCTGATCTTTAACGGCGACGACTGGGGAATCTATGCCCTCCAAGAGGGGTTCGCCGACGAGCTACTGATGGCCCAGAGGCGGCAGGAGGGCGTCATCGTCCGCTGCGACGCCGATCTGCTGTGGGAATCAATCGCCCACTTTCAGGGAGACGCACAGGCCGCCTACGCCGACCCTATTGCCAACCTCTCGACCGGTGATTGGCAGTATTTTGAGGTGGACGCTTTCCGCGACGCCGCCATTGATAGCGACCCCGCTCTATCCGCTCAGAGAGACGCCGCCATTGGCCTGCTGCGCGCGCTTCAGGCCGGCGAACTAGAAGCCTCCCGGGTGTTCGACGTAGAACGATACGGGCGCTTTCTGGCCCTGGTTGACCTGTGGGGCGCGACCCCGGCCGCGTCGCTTGTCAATCTGCACTACTACTACAACCCCGTCTCCGGTCGGTTGGAACCGATCGGCTTTAACGGCAACGCGCTGGGCAGCGACTCGCGGGTCTCGCTCACCGCCGCCTACGACGATCCTGCCATCCAGGCCGCCTACGTCCGGGAAGCCTGGCGCGTCAGCCAGCCCGAGTATCTGGACCAATTGCAGAGCGAGTTGGAAGAGGAATACGAGAGCCTTCGCCAAGCGGTGGGCGTCGGCGAACCGCCCTGGGACAAGTTACGCGCCCGCCAGGAGCAAATGGCTCGCTCCCTCAGCCCCGTGCAGCCGGTCTTTGCCCACCTGGGATCGCCCACGCTGACGATGAGCGGGACGATACGGGTTGCCGTGGCGAACGTCTTGAACCTGCCCGTAGAGATCGTCGGCTTTGACATTGGCGGGGCGACCTTTTTGCCAGCAAACCGCGCGTGGCTGCAAGACGGCGCTGCCGAACTCTTGCTCGATGATACCGGCTCAGTCACCTTGCGCGCGCTCGACGCGGAACGAGTTCCGGTGCTGCGCTACGTTTACTTTGACCTTCCCCTGGTCGAGATCCACCGCCTGGATAACGAACTTGATTTTATGCAGGAGGTAGACATCCAGGTCGTCACTCAAATTCCGGGCCTTTCGAACACGCACCTGACACTCGCACGTCAGGGCTACCCAGATATTCTTGCAGCAGAGGCCACGGAGTGAATGTGATACGCTCCCGATGTGCGTATTTTCGTGATTTTCAGTGCTGTGCTATAATCGCTGCACGACTCGTGTTAGGTAAGGCGGTGTTCAGACAGCAATTCCCGTTATGGGTGAAAAGTCAGGTCATAGCCGCGAATTTCGCAATCGCGCAGGGTGCTTTACGCGGGAAGATACACGCGATTTGGAAATCGCGGCTACAAAACGGGAATTGCTGGTGTTCAGGTAACTACCCAGACCAGCGCAAATTTGAACGTTTCAGGCTCTCAGCCCTCGTCCCCGAGGGCGGTGTGGGCGAGAGCACTGTATTCTGAGCAGCCATCCTCCGCACAAGACGCCCCCGGGATGGGGGCTGTAAGCAGTGGCTGGGTAGTTACGTGTTCAGAAACAATGTTGCACCATTGAGATGAAACAACTGGGCGGGGTTCTGCGGAGATAAACGCAATGAATCCAGATAAAATCGCCATCAAGGGCATTCGTCAGGGGTTGCTCGTAACACTAGGAGAGGGCGATTGGAGCGCTCAATTACCCGCGTTGGAAGCCCTGCTCAGTGAAAGCCCTTCTTTTTTCAAAGGTGGTCGCGTCGCTCTCGACGTAGGCGCGCGGGCGCTGAACTGCTCCGAAATCAAAAAAGCGCGGGCGTTATTGGCCCGCCACCATGTCGAGCTGTGGGCCGTGGTCAGCACAGAACCGGTCACGGAAGCAGCTGCGCAGGAACTGGGGTTGGTGATTGAGCTTGGTCCGTCCGCTCCACTAGCGGAGGAAGCCGCCCTGCAGGAAAGCAAGCGCCTGCCTGGTGGACAACCGCCTGACGAGGGAATAGAGGGATTGGTCGTGCGGCGTACGCTGCGTTCTGGTCAGAGCCTGCGTCATCCAAGCCACGTCGTCGTCATCGGCGACGTCAACCCAGGGGCAGAGGTGGCGGCCGGCGGCAACATTGTGGTATGGGGTCGAGTGCGCGGGGTAGTGCATGCCGGGGCATTGGGGGACGACAAAGCCGTGATTTGCGGTCTCGACCTGGCCCCAACGCAACTGCGCATCGCCGGTCATATCGCCCGCTCGCCGGAGGAAAAGCGACGCAAGCCGGCGCCAGAGATGGCCTCGGTGCGCGAAGGGCGGATCGTGGCTGTGCCCTGGCGCGGCAAATGAGAAACCAGGTTTTTGTCGCTGCGCTTACATAAAAACCTGGTTTCTTGAAACGGGCGGAGTAAAGGAGAACCAATGGCGGCAAAAGTGCTCACAATTACTTCTGGCAAAGGCGGAGTAGGCAAAACGACCATTGCCGCCAACCTGGGCGTCGCGCTGGCGATGCAGGGGCAGCGCGTGGTGGTCATTGACGCCGACGTCGGCTTGCGCAACCTGGATGTGATGATGGGCTTGGAAAACCGCATCGTCTACGATCTGGTGGACGTGATCGAAGGACGCTGCCGGTTGCGCCAGGCGACGGTGCGCGACAAGCGGTTTTCCGAGCTTTTTCTGTTGCCGGCCGCGCAGACCCGCGATAAAAGTGCGGTCCAGCCCGATGACATGGTGCGCATCTGCGACGAGCTACGGGAGCAACATGATTATATCCTGGTTGATTCACCCGCTGGCATCGAACAAGGCTTTCGCTACGCCATCGCGCCAGCCGACGAGATCGTCATCGTCACCAACCCGGAGGTGCCCGCAGTGCGCGACGCCGACCGCGTCATCGGCCTCATCGAGGCGGAGGAGAAAGGCCCCGCGCGGCTGATCGTCAACCGCATCAAGACAGAGATGGTGCAGCGCGGCGAGATGCTGGCCATCGCCGATGTCGTCGAACTGCTGGCCATTGACCTCATTGGAATCGTGCCGGAAGACGGGAATATTCTGGTCGCCGCCAACCGGGGGCAACCCGTCGCCTTTTCCAACGATAGCTCCCTGGCCGGGCAGGCGTTTCACAACATCGCCAACCGGTTGATGGGAGAAGATGTGCCGTTCCTGACCTTGCGAGAGAAAGGCGTATTCGAACGGCTCTTTGGCTTTATGCGCTCTGAGGGGGATTAACTATGCAAATTCTCGAACGCCTTCTGGGTCGCCGCTACAAATCATCGAGCGGCAAAGTCGCCAAGGAGCGACTACTTCTGGTACTGGCCCACGACCGGGCCAACATACCGCCTGGATTGCTGGATACACTCAAGGACGAGATTATCACCGTGATTTCACGCCACGTTGCCATTGATGCCGAGGATGTTCAGGTGACCTTTTCCCAAGATGCGCAAGAATCGCGCCTGGTCGCCGACATCCCCCTGGCAATTGGGCGCGGGCGACGCAAGAGGTAGAATGGCCAAATTCCGTATTTGGCGGCGCTTTGATTACGTGCTGTTCTTGGTGACCATTCTGCTAACCGTCTACGGCGCGGTGATGATCTATAGCACCAACCAGGGCAGCCCCGACCCAGAGTTACAAGATCTGTGGCGGCGACAAGCGATCCTGGGAATGGCCGGGGTAGGCATTATATTCTTGCTGGCCGCTTTCCCCCGTGATTACGAGTGGCTGGGCGATTTTGGGTGGCTGGCCTACCTGGTGGCTGTTGCCCTGCTGGTGCTCGTGTTCTTTTTTGGCGCGAGAGACGAGGTGACAGGCGAGATGATCGGCTGGTTCGACCTGGGCGTCTTTCGCCTCCAGCCCGCGTTCCCGGTGATGATCTTGCTCACGATCTCGGTGGGCGCTGTTCTCAGCAAGCGTCGTAGAAGACGCAAGCCCCGCGTTACCCCTCTCTTTGGCGCGCCCAAGACGAGCATGGTCGAAACGGTCGCTGAGCGCCCCGATTTCGTCAGCTACCTGACATCTGGCGCTATGACTTTGGTATTGGCGGGGTTGGTCTTTATGCAACCCGATATGGCGACTGCTGCCGTGCTCGTCGCCATGTGGCTGGCCATGTTGTTCGAGTCGGACATGTCGACGCGCTACCTGGCGCTGACGGCACTCACGGCCCTGGGGGCGCTCTATCCACTCTGGAAACTGATGGATTTACTAGGGTTCACCTATATGCAAAAGCGCGTGCTGGGCTTTATCAATCGCAACAATGACCCCAACGTCAAGTACCAATTAGAACAGGCGTTTATAGCCATCGGATCGGGCGGGCCGTGGGGCAAGGGATTCGGGCAGGGCACGCAGAGCCAACTGCGCTACCTGCCGGTGCGGCACACGGACTTTATCTTTGCCGTCACCGCCGAGGAGCTTGGCTTTGCGGGCATCATGCTGCTGTTTGCTCTCTACCTAGTGTTGTTCCTGCGCTTGCTGCGCATCATTCTGATTGCGCCGGATAGCTTTGGGAGGTTGCTGGTAACAGGCACGCTGGCGATGATCCTATTCCAGTTCGTCGTCAACATCGGCATGAACCTGGGGATGCTGCCCATAGCGGGCCTGCCGCTGCCCTTTATCAGTTATGGCCCCGCCGCGATGCTGACGACGATGATCGGCATCGGGATAGCGGAGAATGTGGTGATGCGTCATCAAAAGTAGGCAAGTTGCAAGTGGCAAGCAGATAAGGGATGGTTCCAGAGAGTTGATCAACGAAAAGTGCAGGGCGGTAGCCCGAACCGGTGTGCGGATCAACCCGCCCACTGGGGCAAGAACACGTGACAATGACAAGGCAAGAAGCAATCCCCAATGACGCACTAGTGGTCGCCCACAGTGGTTTTGATAGATTATTTTGTGCTCCAATGGAGACATGATTTGATACATCAAAATCACCATGATCGAGTACTAGATATCATGACCAGATTGAGCACCTGGCGCGCCAGCGTGCTGAACACTCTGCTGGTCGTAACATCCATCGCCGCCGGGCCGATGATTGTGCTAGTTGTCCTCCAGGCAATCCGCAATCCAGCACAGTGGCCGGCTGTGCTGATCTTTCTGGCTATCTATCTGTTCATTATAGGGCTGGCGATCTTGCGCCGTCTCGACTTTCGCCTGCGGGCGTGGGGTCTGTTGCTGCTGATTTACGCGGCCGGGGCACTGGCCTTTGCGCGCGGGGGACTGGCGGGAGATGGGCGGATCTATCTCTTGGCGCTGCCTCTGTTAACCTTGATCCTGATTGGCTTGCGCGCCAGCTTGGGTATGGCCATCATTAGTCTGCTCACCTTTGCCGCCTTTGCGCTCACCGCTCACCTGGGATGGATGGAGGAATGGCTCGTTCGCCAAGACAATTCGCTGCTCCTGATGGATTGGCTAATTGGAGGCATCGCTTTCTTGCTGACGCTGGCGGTGCTCATGGCCATGCAATACCGCTTTAGCCAGTTCCAAGTGACCATCGCCACAGAGAACCGCCGCCTGTACGAGGAAAGCGAGAAACTACGGACGTTCAACGAAAATATCGTACAGAATGTGGAAGAGAGCATCCTCATCGAAAACGAAGCCGGGCGCTTTACGTTCGCCAATCCCAAAACTGTGGAGATAATAGGGTACACCGTCGAGGACCTGATAGGTCAACACTGGACAGCCATTATAGCCCCCGAGTACATGACAGAGGTCGAGAAGGAAACCGACAAACGCTCCCACGGCATCGCCAGCCGCTACGAGACCGTTCTGCTGGCCCAGGACGGCCAGCGCGTACCCGCCATTGTCAGCGCCCACCCGCTCTTCGACGGGGACCGTTTCACTGGCGTACTCTCTGTTTTAACTGACATCACGGAGCGCAAACGGGCAGAGGAGGAGTTGAGGGAATACCGCGATCATCTCGAGAAACTGGTGGAACAGCGCTCCGCCGAACTCGTAAGGGCCAACGAGCAGCTTGAACAAGAAATCACCGAACACGAGCAGGCGGAGAAAGCGCTGCGACGACGCAACCGCGAGTTAGCCCTGCTCAACCGGGCGAGCCACGCGCTTAGCTCCACCCTCGACCTGGATCAAGTACTCACCACCGTTCTGGAAGAGGCGCGCCGCTTGCTGGGCGTGGTCGCCTGCTCGATCTGGCTGACCGACCGGGAGACGGGCGAACTGGTCTGTCTCCAATCCATTGGCCCCAAGAGTGATATCGTGCGCGGTTGGCGACTGTCTCCAGGAGAGGGGCTTGCTGGTTGGGTGGCCCATACCGGTGAAAGCTTGATCGTGCCGAATGCACAAGTCAACGGGCGCTACTTTGCCGGCGTAGATCAAGAAACTGAACTGGGGCTGCGCTCTATCATCAGCGTCCCGTTGCGGGTCAAGAATGACGTGATCGGCGTGCTCCAAGCCACAGATACAGAGCCAGACCGCTTCACCACAGCCGATCTGACGCTGCTGGAGCCGCTGGCCGCCTCGGCCGCCATCGCCATTGACAACGCCGGACTGGTCGAGACACTGCGCCAACGCACCATCGAGCTGCAGGCGCGCAACGAGGAACTGGACGCTTTCGCCCACACCGTAGCCCACGACCTCAAGAATCAACTGGCACGTATCGTGGGGTTCGCCGAGACACTAAAGTTAATCCACCCGGAGCTGTCGGGCGAGGAACTAGATCGTCACCTGCACACCATTGCACAGAGCGGGCGCAAGATGAGCAGCATCATCAGCGAGTTACTGCTGCTGGCCGTAGTGCGCAAGTTGGAAGAGGTAGACGTAAAACCATTGGATATGGCAGGCATCGTGGCCGAGGCCCTGCAACGGCTGGAACACACGATCGAGGAACATCAGGCCGACATCATCCTGCCTGAAACCTGGTCGTCGGCATCGGGCTATGGCCCGTGGATCGAAGAAGTGTGGGTCAACTATCTCAGCAACGCGCTTAGTTATGGAGGAAAGCCAGAGAATGGAATTCCGCCGCACATTGAGCTAGGTTTTGATGAATGGGCGAATGAACGAATAGCGAATGGCGCAACTAGCAATTCGTTCGTCCGCTTCTGGGTGCGCGACAACGGCCCCGGCCTCACGCCAGAGGAACAAGCGCGTTTATTCACTCCGCTTCCACAGTTCGGCCAGATGCGCGTCAAAGGGCATGGGTTGGGGCTATCTATCGTGCGGCGCGTCGTCGAGAGACTCGGCGGCCAGGTAGGAGTGGAGAGTGAGGTCGGCCAGGGAAGCCTTTTCTTTTTCACCCTGCCAGGCGTAGAGCCGGCCCGCTGATCATCACCTCACTACCGAGCAGTTTGGAATCACGAATGGCACGAATAGCACGAATGTCGCTGCGGTGCGGTCGCAAACCCAGACCAGCCTGAGCAGTAACCATCTGCGCCACTCGCGATCAAGGCCATAGGCCAGATAACAGATCCGACTTAACAAAAAGGGGTCTCTGGGAGTTTGCCGGGTGACGTGGCGGAGTCCCGAACTTGTTCGGGTTCTTTGCGCCGTAGCCCCAACAAGTTGGGGAGTCCAATACCTTGACCCTGCGAATTCCCAGAGCCACAACAAGGTAACTACCCAGACCAGCGCAAATTTGAACGTTTCAGGCTCTCAGCCCTCGTCCCCGAGGGCGGTGTGGGCGAGAGCACTGTATTCTGAGTAGCCATCCTCTGCACAAGGCGCCCCCGGGACGGGGGCTGTAAGCAGTGGCTGG
>DUEK01000009.1 GCA_011192155.1 Thermoflexia bacterium | reverse complement strand
GCCGAGCGCAAGCAAGCGGAAGAAGCCTTAAGAGCATCGGAGGAATACGTCAGGAGCATCATTGAAAACAGCCTGGACACTATCATCACCGTTGATGTGGAGCGACGCATTGTCGAGTTTAACGATGCAGCGCAGGAGACGTTTGGCTATCGCGCGGAGGAAATTCTGGGAAAACACATTGATGCGCTCTACCTAGACCCCCTGGAAGGAGTCGAGGTCTACCGGACGACGGTCGAGCAGGGTCAATGCCTGCGGGAAGTTTCCGCCTTGCGCAAGAATGGCGAGGTCTTTCCCAGCCTCATCTCTGCCTCTGCCCTGCGTAACGCACACGGCGAACTGATGGGCGTCATGGGGATATCTCGTGATATCAGCGAGCGCAAGCGGGCAGAGGAGAGCCTCCGGCAGCGCAATCGTGAACTGAACGTGCTCAACCGGGCCAGCCAAGCATTCACCTCTAGCCTTGATCTGGATCAGATACTCGATACAGTTCTGAGCGAGGTGCGCCGCCTGCTGAACGTGACCGCTTGCTCGGTCTGGTTGATCGAGCCAGAGACGGACGATCTGGTTTGCTTCCAAGTCGCCACTCCCCAAGACAATATCGTACGCGGCTGGCGGCTGGCCTCGGGCGAGGGAATCTGCGGCTGGGTGGCTCGCCACGGCGAAAGCCTGGTCGTGCCGGACGCCTGGGCTGACGAGCGCTACTACCGAGGAGTAGATGAGCAAACGGGGCTGGGGCTGCGCTCCATCCTCACCGTGCCGCTGCGGGTCAAGGAGGACGTGATCGGCGTGCTCCAGGTATTGGATACAGGGGTAGGCCGCTTTAGCGAAACAGACCTGGAATTGTTAGAACCACTGGCCGCCTCGGCAGCCATCGCTATTGAAAACGCCCGGCTGTACGAGGAAGTGCGGCAGGACGCCGAGACTAGGGCCACACTGCTGCGCGAGGTCAACCACCGGGTCAAGAACAACCTGACTGCCATCATCGGCCTGCTCCACGCCGAGCGTCGCTATGTCAAGATGGAGGAGCGAGCCGTTTACCAGACCATCATGCAAAGCCTGGTCGGCCGGGTACAGGGGCTGGCCACCGTGCATAGCATGCTCTCCGCCTCCGAGTGGACGCCCCTGTTGTTGAGCGAGCTGGCAGTCCAGATCATCCACTCCTCCTTGCACGTACTCCCGCGCGATAAACGGGTGTCTGTAGATGTGACTCCCTCCCTTGCCCACGTTACATCTGACCAGGCGCATAACCTGGCGCTGGTGATCAACGAGCTGACGACTAATACTGTCAAACACGGCCTGCAGGAAAAGGGCGTCGCCCGCATCGGTGTCCACATCAAACTCGACGGGAGCACAGTGACGCTTGAGTTTCGAGACAATGGGCCGGGCTACCCTGAAGAGGTATTGCAGTTGGAACGTTCCAACGTGGGGTTTGACCTGATACAAAACATTGTGCGCAAGAGCTTGCACGGAAAGCTATCGCTGCACAACGATCACGGCGCGGTGGCCGTGATTCAATTCGAGATCAAGATGTAGGGGAAACGACGAATGAACAATCGAGAAAACATCCGCGTGTTGATCGTTGAGGATGATTACCTGGTCGGTGAAATGGTCAGAGGATTGTTGGAAGAGGCAGGTTACACCATCGTTGGGGAAGCAGGGAACGGGCTTGAGGCGGTCGAGATGACGCAATCATTGCAACCTGACGTCGTCCTGATGGACATCGCAATACCTGATATGGATGGCATTGAGGCCACGCGCTTGATCTATGAGCACTGCCCCACGCCGGTGGTGGCACTGACCGCCCACGAAACGAGCGAATTTGTCGTTGGGGCCAGCGAGGCCGGCGTGGGCGCTTACCTGATCAAACCGCCCAACCTGCGCGAGATGGAGCGCGCCATCATTGTTGCCAGGGCGCGTTTTAACGACATGATAGAACTGCGCCGCCTGAATACCAAGTTGCAAGCGCACAACGTAGAACTGGATGCTTTTGCCCACACCGTGGCCCACGACCTCAAGAGCCCATTAACCCTCATCGTTGGCTTTGCCGAAATATTAAAAGAAGAATACGCCACCCTTGCGGGCGAGGCCCTGCACAGCCACCTACAAAAGATAGTGTTCAACGGGCGCAAGATGAGCAACATCATTGACGAACTATTGGTGCTGGCTGGAGTGCGCCAGATGGAAGCAGAGACGAGTCCACTGGATATGGGGAGCATCGTGGCCGAGGCCCAGGAGCGATTGTCTGTGATGGTCAATAAGCACCAAGCCGAGATTGTCTCGCCAGACACCTGGCCAGTAGCGTTGGGCTATGGGCCGTGGATCGAAGAAGTGTGGGTCAACTATATCAGCAACGGCATCAAGTATGGGGGCCGGCCAAAAGATGGAATCCCACCGCGCCTCGAGTTGGGAGCAGACCCGAAGGGTTTCGAAAACCCTTCGGGTCTTACAATGGTTCGCTTCTGGGTGCGCGATAATGGACTTGGTATTCCGCCAAAAGACCAGGAGAGGCTTTTTACCCCATTTGTGCAGCTCGACCAGGTTCGTACCAGGGGATACGGATTGGGTTTATCCATCGTACGGCGCATCGTGGAGAAACTCGGCGGGCAGGTAGGAGTGGAGAGCGAGGTGGGCCAGGGAAGTGTCTTTACCTTTACCCTTCCTAGTCTAAGGGTAGCAAAGCGGCCCCTTCCGGCAGCACACGAGGAGAACGACGAATGAACAACCAAGAAAACATCCGCGTGTTGGTCGCCGAGGACGATCACCTGGTCGGTGAGACAATCAGGGGATTGTTAGAAAAAGCGGGATATGTCGTCGCCGGCGAGGCGACTAATGGGCTTGAGGCGGTCGAGATGACACAATCCTTACGGCCTGACGTAGTCTTGATGGACATCGCAATGCCCGACATGGATGGCATTGAGGCCACACGGTTGATCTACGAGCGCTGCCCCACACCGGTGGTGGCGCTGACCGCCTATGAAACGGAGGAACTGGTCAGTGGAGCCAGCGAGGCTGGCGTGGGCGCCTACCTGGTCAAACCACCCAAGCTGCGCGAAATGGAGCGCGCCATCACCATCGCCAGAGCGCGTTTCGACGACATGATGGAACTGCGCCAGTACGCCGATCAGTTGGAGCGAAGGGTGCAACAGCGCACCACACAACTTGAGGCCCAGCACGCATGGTTGCAAGCGGTACTCCGCAGTGTCGCCGACGGCATCGTTGTCGCCAATGAACAGGGCGAAATCGTGCAGACCAACCCGGTCGCGCAGGCGTGGCTCTCCAAGACGCTTTCTCCAGAGGATGCGGCCCGATTGCAAAAGATGGTGCAGGGCATGGCGCGGCAAACGTGCGCCCAAGCGATTGGGAAACAATCGGAGATGACGCTGGAATTGACAGGACTAGACCTGGAACTGAGAGCAGCTCAAGTGGCGGGGGCGCAGAAACCAACGGCAGTGGTGGGCATCCACGACGTCAGCCACCTGAAAGCGCTGAACCGGATGAAGGCCCGCTTCGTCGCCAACGTCTCCCACGAACTTCGGACGCCGGTTACGACGATTAAACTATACGTGGAACTGATGCGGCGGCATCCGGAAAAGTGGAAAGAGTACCTCAAAGTGTTGGCAGATGAGACGGATCACCAGGTGCGGTTGGTGGAGGACATTCTGCAAATTTCTCACATTGACAGTGGGCGATTGGAAATGAAACCCCGCCCGACCGCCCTCGACAAGTTGAGCAAAGACGTCATCGCCGATCTTTGGACGCTGGCCCAGGAACGGAATCTGATACTGGAATATTACCGCGCGCAGCCCGAACCGACGGCTATGGTTGACCCAGACAAAATAGAGCAGGTGTTGAGCAACCTGGTGGAGAACGCGATCCAGTACACACCGGAGGGTGGAAAGGTGCTGATCTCCACCGGAAAGGTGGAGGCGGAGGGACGGCTATGGGCGACGGTGGCGGTGATGGACACCGGAATAGGCATTCCAGAGAATGAACTGCCCCACATCTTTGACCGGTTCTTCCGAGGAGAAGGCGAACGGCAAATACAAGTATCAGGGACCGGCTTGGGATTGGCGATTGTCCAAGGAATCGTAGAACTGCACGGTGGGTGGACGACAGTGGAGAGCCAGGTGAACGCAGGCACTATCTTCACTGTCTGGCTGCCGCTCGCTGAGGAGCAAGCGTGAGGAGCAACTGACTCAGGTGTGGCTGTCGCGCGCTTCCGCAATCTGACCTATGCGCCCACTTGCAATTGACAAGAAAAGCCAGTAGGGGTATACTGAGTTTTAGATATCAGTTTCACGTTCGAGCTTCATATCACAATAATACAGGAGGATAAAAGAATGGCAGTTACAACTGTGCAGGAAGTTTTTGCCCGTATGCCCGACCTGGACCCCTCAAAGGTTCAGGGGCTTGACGCCGTCATAGTCTTCGAGTTGAGTGGAGAGGGAGGCGGCGAGTGGACATTGACGGTGGAAGACGGCAAAATCAAAGTGGAAGAGGGTACGGCGGATTCACCGAGTATGACGCTCTCCATGGACGGACAGGACTTTGTCGCCATGTCCAACGGCGAATTGAACGCCACCAGCGCGTTTATGCAAGGCAAGATCAAGATCAGCGGCGATATGAGCCTTGCCATGCGGCTCCAGAGCATTCTGACGTAGCGCAAGCATCTAGCGCCGATTGATCAGTCAAGATAGACCCCAAGGGTTTTCGGTAAACTCTTGGGGTCTTGCTCTGCAAAACCCCCAAGTTCTACCACACTGCCTTGAGCAGCCGTCCCACCAATTGGCTACCCAGGATCGCCAGTCCGTCGGTGCACATATAGTGGGCGGCGGTGTCCTCGAACAACACCCGCGCCTGCGAGGGGAATTCCTCATCTCCCTCCCAATACACGAGCGCCATGTGTATGCGCGGCAGGATGGTGAAAATGTACCCGGCGTCGCCGATCTCTAGCGGCTCGCCGCCCAGCTTTTCGGCGGCGCGGCAGAAGGCCTCAATCCCACCCTCCAACTCGCGCACCAGCCGGACGCCGGTGTAGCCCCGGAACGCCTGGGCGTAGAACATCCCGTCGGGCAGCTCACGAAAGCCGATCCAACGGCTCGAAGGAGTCGCACCGTCGGCAGTGACCAGGTAGGTGAGGATCAGGCTCTGGAAGAAAGAGGGCGCCTCGTCACCGCTATCGGCCCAGCGAACTGTAAAATCCGCACCGGAGACGACATATTCCTGCCACAGAAAAGTCAAGCGAAAGTCACCGTCCGCGTCTCGCTCGCAGCCGCTGCGCAGCGCCAGCTTGCCCGGCTTGATCTGGCGCAGCGTCTCCCGCGCTTCTCTCACCACCGGAGCCAATTTGTCGTGCCATTCCTCAAGTTGCGGCGTATGCTCGCCCTTTTGCAGCATCTAGTCCTCCACCTCTCTCACTAACTTGAGAAATTCCTCCCACTCCTCGCGGAAGAAATGCACGGTGATAGTGCCCAGTTCCAGGTGGTAAGTCGTCTCATCGTCTGGTTCCTCGACCTGCCACAGGCTAAAGTTTTCGGTTTCGGATAGGATGATGATGTCGGGTTCTGTCATCTTATTTGCCTCCAATTGGACGTAATGCGTAAGGGAGTTGCAGAATTTAAAACCTCCCAAAAACTGTGGTAGAATGGATTTTTTACCATTGTTAAAGGGAGACGAATGGAACTCACGGATGATCTAAAAACCATCTTTACCGACGCAGCTAATGACTTGAAAGCAGCAATTCCCGTTATGGGGAAAATGTTCAGATGTAGCCGCGATTTCCATATCGCGCAGCCCGTTTTACGCAACATAATGTACGCGATATGGAAATCGCGGCTACAAAACGGGAGTTGCTGACTTGAAAGAGTACGCCCGCCGGGTATTCATGGCTCGTGTCATAAACGCTTTGGGTAAAGGGAGCCAGCGCCAAGCAGAAGCAGAACTGAATTGGTGTCGCGATACCATCCGCAAAGGACAGCAAGAGTTGGAAGGCGGTTTTTGCCATATTGATCGCTTTGCTGATCGTGGACGCAAACGAGCAAAAGAGCATTTGCCAAACTCGGTAGATCCAAATTTCAGACCTCGGAGGTCTCGGAAGGTAACATTGGCAGCAAAATTGCTTAGATTACGCCCGTTTTTACCGGCAAAGGCGCTCTCGAGAGACCCCCGAGGTCTTGTTGTCGTAACATTTTGGATCTACTGAAACTTGCTGGACGACATCAAATCCGTCACGGGCGCTGGCATCTCAACCGAGAGCGGCGTATCCACCTTTCGGGGCGCGGGCGGGCTATGGCGCCACTTTCGCCCGGAGCAACTGGCGACGCCGGAGGCCTTTCGCCGCGATCCGGCGCTGGTGTGGGAGTGGTACGACTGGCGGCGTGGGCTTATCGGCGCGCGTGCGTCCAACGCCGCCCACGAAACGCTGGCAAAGATGGAGGCCGTGCTACCCGATTTCACCCTCATCCCCTCATCACACAAAACGTAGATGGACTCCATCTGACCGCCGGGAACCGCAACGTGCTGGAACTGCACGGCAACATCTGGCGCACGCGCTGCACCGGCTGTGGAAAGGTCGCTATAGACCACCGCGCGCCGCTGCCCGAAATCCCCTCTCGCTGCCCCGAATGTGGCGGCTTGCTGCGGCCCGACGTGGTCTGGTTGGGAGAGTCGCTCCCGCCGGGGATGTTGGCGGCGACGTTGGAAAACGGCGCGCATTTGGTCGAAATCAACCCCGCCAAAACGCCTCTATCGGCGCGCGCCCACGAGGTGATACGCGCTCCCGCCACCGAGGCTCTGCCCCGCTGGTGGAATGACCTAAATCACAGCATCCGCACCACGACCTGACCATCCTGCCACAATCCCTCCAGGTCGTAGTAGGCGCGCACCTCTTCAGCGAACAGATGAACAACCACGTCGCCATAGTCCATCAGAACCCATCCACTGGCCGGTTCCCCCTCGATGTGCGACGGCCTAACGTCAAACGCCTGCTTGATCTCTTGCTTGACACCCTCGACGATAGCCTTTGCCTGCCGCTTGCTGGTGGTGCTGCCGATCACGAAATAATCAGCCAGGATAGAGATATCTCGAATGTCGAGTATCAGAATATCCTCGCCTTTCTTGTCGGCGATTGCCTCTGCGATGTTTCGAGCCAGTTCCAATGTGTCCAGCGGTAACCTCCTCAATTCAATGTCCAATTACCAATGTCCAATTACCAATGTGCGTTGATTAGGGTTCTTTGGCTTTAGAAATGATGGTGCTGAGGATGCGGACCAGTTCGTCACTTTCTCGCTCCAGTGCGGCAAACTCGTCATTGTCCAGGATAGCCGCGCGAACGATGCGTAGCCAGTAGCGAGATTCACGTGCTTCCTTGCGGGAGATGCTCATCTTGTGGACAAAGTCCCTTCTGGATTCAGCGCCATCGGCTTCTTCCACGTTTGCGCCTACGGATGTAGCCGATTTTGTCAACTGATACGCCACTACTCGATTCGCCTGGTCGTTCGCAAGTTGGCGAACCGCTCGCAACACTCGCACCGCAAACTGAAACGTCCGCTCTCGAATATCGTAGGGTACATCCCTCTCCCACTTCCCTGGCGGCTGAAACTGCCCCCGCTCCCTATGGCTCATTTCTCCCCTTCCCAAGCATCAGCCATCAATCATTAGACATTGTTCATTAGACCTGGAGTCTGGCGTTTTTGTTCGTAGTGACGGCTTCAGCCGTCCAAAAGGCTCAAAAGCGGCTAAAGCCGCTACTACGAACCCCCATATCTAGCGCCTTTATTGTTGCCTACCCCAAGATGTGGGCATTCTGAAAATTTGCCAGACTCCAGCTGATGAATAACTTGGGACTGGAGGGCAGCGATCTGCAACGTATGATCCTCACAGGCTCCTTTGGCAGTCAGTTGAACGTCGAAGCGGTGGTGGGCTTGGGGATGATCCCGACTGTGTATCTGGAGGTCGTCGAGACGTCGGCCAACGGCGCTGGCTTTGGCGCGGTGCTCTTTTTGGACGACGACGAGTTTGCGCGGGGCGAGCGGATCGCGGCTATGGCCGAACAGGGGGCCTGGATGCCGATTTCAATAGACGCTACATCGAGGCTATGAGCCTGCCAGAGAGACGGCGAGAGTGAGCGTGTCTGCTCGCTCGAATGTGAATGTGGCTGGTTCCGTGGCGGTGTTGGCATCTACTGCGCTGTGGGGAACTTCGGCCATCTTTGTCAGGCTGATCGCAACCAGCAAGAATGTCACACCCTTTGCACTTGCCTTTTGGCGCGATCTGTTCACCTTTATCGTGCTGCTGGCTGTGACGGCCCTGCTGCGCCCGGCCTCTCTGCGCGTGCAGCGGCGCGATTTGCCCTGGTTGATGGCCCTGGGCGGCAGCCTGGGTGTCTTTCACGTCGTTTGGAACCTGGGTGTGCTGATCAACGGGGCAGCCGTGGCGACAGTACAGCAGGCGGCGATGCCGGCCATTGTCGCGGTCGCGGCCTGGCTGATCTGGCGCGAAGCGCTGACCTGGAACAAAATCCTGGCCATTATCCTGACCTTTGCCGGCACGGTGATGGTGACGGGTCTGGGCGTTCTGGGCCAGTTCAAATTCACCTTGCCAGGGTTGCTGGTGGGCTTGGCTGTCCCGTCTACCTACGCCTGCTGGAACCTGTTCGGTAAAAAGGTTCGGGAGCGGTGCAGTTCCTTCACCACCTGGGTCTATGCATTTGGCTTTAGCACGCTGGTGCTATTTCCTCTTCAGTTCTTTGCGGCACAGCCCTGGCCTGTATCCCCCGTCGTCTGCCTATGGTTTGCGGGGCTGGTGAGCCTATCTACGGCCATTCCCTTTCCGATCTATGCCTTTGGGTTGGGGCGGTTGCCGGCGAGCGTTGCCACTATCCTGGCTATGACCGAAATTCCTATCGTTTCCGTCTATGCTTACTTTTTGTTGGGCGAGCGGATGTCGCCCGACCAGATTTTGGGGGCCGCGTTGGTCGTCGCCGGCGCATTGCTGCTTTCTTGGCGTAAGAGGGCCAACCATTGAACACTGCCAAAGATCGAATGCTGTGGCTGCGAGCTGCGCCAGGAGCGGCTTTCTGCCCTGGGGCAGCTCGCGGCCACCGTGACCCACGAGATTCGCAACCCGCTGGGCCCAGTGTATGTGAACGTCTGGCTGGGCGAATTACCGGACGGACAAAACATCTCCGAATTCATCGTCTGCGTTCGAGAGTTGAGCGCGCAAATCCCCTAGACCAGTGGAAAATGCGGTTGACGCGCTGCAGGAGAAAGGTAGAATAGGGCGTACTGCGGACAGTCCGAATGAGTTGACCGTGAGCAGCCACGTTGTCGGGAGCCGCTTGGGAATACAGGTCAGTGACACCGGCCCCGGCATCCCCGCCGACGTGATGGACAAGATTTTCGAGCCGCTGTTCAACACCAAGCGTTTTGGCGTCGGGCTGGGGCTGCCGGTGGTCAAGGGCATTATGCAGCAGCACGGCGGCGGGGTCGAAATCGAGAGCAAAATAGGCCAAGGGACGACTGTTACTCTGTGGCTGCCTATACCGATTCAAGTACCAGTTGACGAAACGACAGGAGGATAGAAATGGCCGAGACACAAAAAACGAAAGAGCAACTTTTGAACGGGTTAGAGGAAGCGCGCGCACAGAAAAGATCGGAAGCCGAGCGCGAGCGAACCGAGGAATCGCCGGGAGAAAGTGAAGAGAAATACCGGCTATTTGTAGAGAACGCCGCCGAGGGAATCGTCCTGCTGGACACGAAAAGTAGGATCACCGACATAAACCCGCGCGCCGCCGAGATCGCCGGCATAGAGCGCCAGGAATTGATCGGCAAAAGCGTCATCCAACTCGTTCCCCTGATAAGGTTTGACGTAAAACGCGCCTTGTCGCTGCTCAAGGACGTGATCCGGGGGAAATCTCTGTCTGTGAATGAAATGACGATCACAAATAGAGCCGGGGAACAATATATTATCAAAGGAATACTCAACCCGCTCAAAAAGGCAGGCAAAATCGTCGGCGTTTCATTGATCGTAGAGGACATCACTGAGCGCAAGCGGGCTGAGGAGGAGAAAAAAAGGTTCCATAAAGAGTTCGAGGAGACCCTCAAGGGCCTGCCAGCCCATATATTCAGGTTCAAAAAAGATACCAATGGGAATATTATTGCAGTCCTCAGCGAGGGCAGGGTAGCTGAGGTCTTTGGAATAACAACCGATGTTATCAAGAGCAAAGATCTCCAGGAATTGTTCAGTAAGGAGCATTACAACATCGTTCAACCTCACTATGAGAATGCCTTCTCTGGAAAAACCGTAGAGTTTGAGATACTTATCAGGGAAACCTGGTTCAGGACAACTATCAAGCCTTATAAAAAAGATAAAAAAGGGCATGTTGTAGAAATAATCGGATATTCCACAGACATCACTGAGCGGGTGCGGGCGGAAGAGGCGCTGCGGGAGAGCGAGCAGCGGATGGAACTGGCGTTGCGGGGCGCCGACCTGGGCACGTGGGACTGGAACGTGGCCACCGGCGAGGTGACGTTCAACGAGCGCTGGGCCGAAATGCTGGGATACGGGCTGGACGAAATCGAGCCGCGTGTGAGCATGTGGGAGAAGCTGATCCATCCCGACGACATGCCGGACGTAATGGAAACCCTCAATTCCCACCTCGAGGGCAAGACGGATTTCTACGAGACGGAACATCGCGTGAAGCACAAGTCAGGCGATTGGGTCTGGATACTCGACAAGGGCCGGGCGATAGAGCGTGACGCCGACGGCAAGCCACTCCGCGCCTGCGGCACGCATCTGGACATCACCGGGCGCAAGCGGGCGGAAGAGGAATTGAAACGCTACCGCGACCACCTGGAGGAACTGGTCCAGGAACGGACGCGGGCACTCGAACAAGCGCAGGCTGAACTGCTCCGCCAGGAGCGGCTCTCCGCGCTGGGGCAGCTCACGGCCACCGTGGCCCACGAGATCCGCAACCCCCTGGGTGCCGTGCGCGCGGCAGTGTTCGCCATTGGCGACGCCATTGAGCGGGACGAGTTGCACCGGATTGAACGGGCGCGGCAACTGGCCGAGCGCAACGTCGTCCGCTGCGATAACATCATCACCGAACTGTTGGATTACGCCCGCGGGCGGGATCGCGAGCGGGCGCTGAACCTGGAGCCTGCGTGGGTAGATGAGTGGCTGGACGCGCTGTTGGACGAGCAGTCTATCCCTGAATCCATCGTTTGCGTTCGAGAGCTGACTTGCGGCGTCAAAATTCCGATAGACCGTGAACATCTGCGCCGCGCCGTGATCAACGTGGTGGAGAACGCGGTTGACACACTGCAGGATGACACTGCTTCGCTTACAGCGCAGGGAAATCAGTTGACCGTGAGCACGCGCATTGGCAAGGAACGCTTGGAGATGCGCTTCAGCGACACCGGTTGCGGCATCCCCGCCGATGTGCTGGACAAGGTATTCGAGCCGCTGTTCAGCACCAAGACCTATGGCGTCGGGCTGGGGCTGCCGGTGGTCAAGGACATTATGCAGCAGCACGGCGGCGGGGTCGAGATTCAGAGCGAGGTAGGCGAGGGAACCACGGTTACACTGTGGCTGCCGATAGTAGATGCAGACCTGATTGACCAACAAGTTTAACATTAGGACGCAGATGGCGCTCCTACAGAGCGGACGTAGATTTGCGCTGATCTGCACCGAAAATCAATAAAATCCGCTTTTTCTGCACCCTATTTTCTTTGGTGATTACCCACATGTCCAAATGTGACTGCATTGACTCTGTTTTCTTTCACCGCAGAAGCCGCAAAGCACGCAGAGAGGACTTTTTTGACCATCTCTGCGACCTCTGCGCGCTCAGCGGTGAGATGTGGGTAATCACCAGTTAATTTTGTCAATCAACCAGGGGCTAGAGACCTACCTCGAGCTCAAGCGGAGCGGCCACGCGCTCCCCACCATCGTCGTCCCCGCTTATGCAGACGAAGAGAGCGACGCCATTGGCCAGTTGCGGTCATCGTCGGTTAGTGGTATATTGTGAAAGCCTTTCGATCCCAGGGAACTGCTTGGCGCGCTGGAACATTTGTCCCGCCAGCGCGGAAGGAGTGAGATACGATGCCAGACGAAAATCATGACGCCATAAACGAGCGCCGTGAAGGCCGGATACTGGTCGTGGACGACGAAAAAGACCTGGTTCTCGTCCTCGTGGATACGCTCAAAGCGCGCGGTTATCATGTCGAGGCGGCGTACAGCGTCAAGGGCGCCCAGGAAAAGATCGAGTCTTTCGACGCGCAGGTAGCATTGCTGGATATTCGCCTGGGGCGTGATAGCGGGGTTGACCTGATCGCTGAACTGGAACTGGTCCGCCCCGGGATCCTGTGCGTGATGATGACGGCTTATGCAACGGTGGATACGGCCATCAACGCGCTCCACAGAGGCGCTTACGACTATTTGCGAAAACCCCTGGACATGCGCTACCTGTTGGCGACCCTGGAGCGATGCTTTGAAAAACTGCGGCTCGAAAGCACGAAAGCGGCTGCCGAGGAGGCGCTGCTAGAATCGGAGGCCAAGTTCCGCAATATCGTCGAGTCCATCCCAATGGGTATGCACATGTACCAATTGGAACCAGATGGCAAACTGGTATTCACCGGCGCGAACCCCGCCGCCGATGAGATTTTGGGCGTGAATAACGATCAGTTTGTGGGCCAAACCATTGAAGAGGCATTCCCGGCTCTCACAGAGACGCAAGTACCGGGGAGCTATCGCCAAACTGCTTCGGAGGGCAACCCCTGGCAAACTGAGCAAATCAACTATCAAGAAAACCAAATCGCGGGCGCTTTCCAAGTCCACGCCTTCCAGACTTTGCCCGGGAGAATGGTGGCCGCGTTCTTGGACATCACCGAGCGCAAGCGGGACGAGGCAGAGATCATGCGCTTGCAGCATTTACTACAGAACATCACCGATTCGATGCCCTCGGCCCTCATCACGCTGGACCCCGCCGGGCGGGTACTGGCCTGCAACCCGGCCGCCGAGGCTCTGACGGGCCAGACGGAGGAGCAAATACAAGGGCAACCGCTGTGGCGGGCCTGCCCCGAACTGGAACGCTATCACGAATTGTTTGAGCAGGTGTTGCGTGAACGCCAAGTCGCTCACCGGCACAAGGAACAACTGGAGTCGGAAGCCGGGCCACTCTATCGCGACGTGAGCGTCTTTCCGCTCGCGGCCAACGATATCGAAGGCGCCGTTCTGCGCATTGACGACGCGACCCAGCGCGTGCAGTTGGAGGAAATGATGCTCCAATCGGCCAGGATGGCCAGCGTGGGCATGCTGGCAGCCGGCGTGGCCCACGAGATCAACAACCCCCTGGGCGCGATGATGCAAAGTGCGCAGATGCTACAGATGGCCTTCGACACGCAACAGCCTCACACCCGCGAGCGGCTGCAAGCATGCGGAGTGGACCCCGACGGACTGGCCCGCTACCTGCAAGAACGGGAACTGGTCGAGTATCTGGACGGCATCCGCGATACCGGCAGTCGCGCCGCCAAGATTGTCTCCGACTTGCTCAGCTTTTCGCGCAAAAGCTCTTCCAAAATCGCGCCCCACGACCTGAACGCACTGGTGGAACGAACGCTCGATCTGGCGGCCACCGATTACAACTTGAAGAAAAAGTACGATTTTCGGAACATGGAGGTCGTGCGCGAACTGGCTCTCGATCTGCCAAACGTGCTCTGCGATGGGCAGCAGATCCAGCAAGTGATCCTCAACCTGGTGCGCAACGCGGCGCAGGCTATGGCGAATGGCGAATGGCGAATGGCGAATGAGGAATATCGCCCCCGGTTGACGCTGCGTACATCCTTGACGCAAGACACCCAATCCCCAATCCCAAATCCCAAATCCCAAATTCGCCTGGAGGTGGAGGACAACGGCCCCGGTATCCCAAAAGCGAAGCAAGCGCGGCTGTTTGACCCCTTTTTTACCACCAAAGAGGTGGGCGAGGGGACGGGGTTGGGGCTGTGGCTTTGTTGGTCTATTGTGGTGGAGCGCCACAAGGGGCGGATTTGGGTTGAACCTATCGTTGAGGGAGGCAGTCGCTTTGTGGTTGAGCTGCCCATTGCCTCAGAATTAGCAAGTCAGCCTCAGTCTACCAATGCCCCATAAGGGGGAGCACATGTCAATTAAAAGGATTTTGATCATTGACGACGAACCGCTCATCCGCCGCACCCTGGCTGACTATTTGACCGTATGCGGCTATGAGACCGTCGCGGCCGCCAACGGCGACGAGGGCCTGGCTCTGGCCCGCGCCGAACAATTCCACGCCATCCTGGTAGACCTGCGTATGCCCCGCGTGGATGGCCTGGAGATCGTCGCCGCCCTCCACGCCGAGCAGCCCGAACTGCCCCTGGTGGTCGTCTCTGGAGCGGGCGCGTTGAGCGACGCTGTCGAGGCGATGCGGCGCGGCGCGTGGGATTACGTCGCCAAGCCCATTCAGGACATGGAGCAAGTGGCCATCGTCGTCGAACGAGTGCTGGAAAGGGCCCATTTGCTGGCCGAGCGCAAGCGGGCGGCGGGGATACTGAGGGAGAGCGAGGCGCGCTTCCGCGACGTGGCCCTGAGCACCTCGGATTGGGTGTGGGAGGTAGATAGCCAGGGCCGCTACACCTATTGCTCGGAGCGGGTGCTGGACGTGCTGGGCTATTCTGCCGAAGAGGTACTGGGCAAAACCCCCTTCGATCTGATGCCGCCGGGCGAAGCCACTCGCGTCGGCAAGATCTTTGAGAAAATCGCCAGGAACCGCGAGCCTATTGTGGGCCTGGAGAACTGGAACATCAGCCGAGAGGGGCGCGAGATCTGTCTGCTGACCAACGGCGTGCCCATATTTGACAGAGAGGGCAACTTGATCGGCTACCGGGGGGTGGATAAAGACATCACCGAACGCAAGCGGGCGGAGGGGGCGCTGCGCCAGGGGCGGGACAAGGCGCAAAAATACCTGGACGTAGCTGGCGCCATCCTGGTAGCCTTGAACGAGAAGGGCGAGATCACCCTGGTGAGCCGGAAGGGGCGCGAGATTCTGGGATACAAAGTGGGAGAGTTGCTGGGCAGAAACTGGTTCGACACCTGCCTGTCGGAGGACATCAGGGAGGATGTGAAGCACGTTTTCCAGCAGTTGATGGCAGGAGAGATCGAGCCTGTCGAAACCTACGAGAACTCAGCCTTGACGAAAGCTGGGGAGGAGAGGATCATCGTCTGGTACAACACTGTGCTCACCGATGAGACGGGCAAGATTAACGGCATCTTGAGTTCAGGAGAGGACATCACCGAGCGCAAGCGGGCGGAGGAGGGCCAACGCCAAGCGTTGGCTGAGGCGTTGCGAGCAACGCACGCGCTGCGCGAGAGCGAAGAGAGGTATCGAGAGCTTGTTGAGAGATCACCCCAAGGGATCGTAGTACGGCAGGGCGATAAGTACGTTCTTGCCAATCAAAGCTTTGCGGATATGGTAGGTTATTCAACCGATGAGTTATTAGAGTTTACACCTGACGAAATATATGACTTGGTCCATCCAGACGATCATGAGATGATAGCCCAGAGATACAAAGATCGTCAGGCTGGCAAGGTTGTGCCTGATAGCTATGAACACCGTTTCATTCGCAAGGATGGAGAAACTCGTTGGGCACGGGCTACCGTAACAGAGGTTGAGGTTCAAGGTGAACGGGCTTTCTTGGGCATATACCTGGACGTTACCGAGCGCAAGCGGGCGGAGGAGGAGGCGCGGCGGCGGGCAACTCAAGCTGCGCTGATCTACGAGGTGGGCCAGCGCGTGAGCGGCGAGTTGGAGTTGGACACGCTGCTCTCCGAAATCGTGGTCGCCGTTCAAGACGCCTTTGGCTACTATGGCGTGATGCTGTTGCTGCTCGACGAGGAGTGTGAGCGCCTGACCATGCAATCCATCGCCGGAGGCTACGCCGACGTCTTTCCCGATGGTCTCTGGCTGGCCGTCGGGGAGGGCATGATCGGGCGCGCGGCAGCGACCGGCGAAACTCAGGTCAGCGGTGACGTCAGCCAGCACCCGCACTTTGTGCGCAAGGCGCAGGAGGAGACCCGGTCGGAACTCGCAGTGCCGATACAGAGCGGCGAGAGGATCATCGGCGTGCTCGACATCCAAAGTGACGAACTCGACGCCTTCGACGAGATGGACATGGCCGCTATGGAGACCTTGAGCACGCAAATCGGCGCCGCCATCGAAAACGCCCGCTTGCTCCAAGATACCCGCGCCCGCGCCGAGGAACTGGCCGTGCTGAACAAACTGAGCCAAGCTCTCACCGCCCGCCTCGACGTGGCTCACGTGCTGGAAGAAGCCTACCGGGGCGTCTCTCGCCTGATGGATACCACCGATTTTTACATCGTGCTCTACCAGCCGGACAAGGAGGAGATCGCGTTTGCCCTCGACGTCATAGATGGAGAGATTCAAAAGCCTTACGTCACCCGCCGGGCCGGCCAGGGACTCGCCGAGCACGTCATCCACACCCGCGCCCCGCTGCTCATCCAGGAGAATCTGCCCGAGATGTTGGAAGAGATGGGAATCGAGCTAGGCCGGCGGCCCGCTTTTTCCTGGGTGGGGGCGCCGCTGATCGTCGGAGACCGGGTGCTGGGGATGATGGCCGCCATCCAGAGCCACGCCGGTTCCCCCGCCTACGGCGAGCACGACCGGGACCTGCTGCTCTCTGTCGCCAGCCAGACGGCCACCGCCCTGCAGAACGCCTACTTGTTCGAGGAGACGCAACGGCGAGCCACCCAGTTGGCGCTCATCAACGACATCGCCGAAAAGATCGCCGCCGCGCTAGGCTTGGAGAGTGTGTTAGAAAGAGCCGCCCGTCTGGTGCAAGAAAGCTTTGGCTACCATCACGTGGCTATTTTCACCGTGGACCGCGAGCAGGGTGAGATAATGATGAGGACCAGGGCCGGCGATTTCGTTCACCTGTTCCCGCCCGACCACCGGCTAAAGCTGGGACAAGGCATAGTCGGCTGGACGGGCCTCCACAACGAGACCCTGCTGGCCAACGACGTGGACGCCGATCCGCGCTACGTCAACCTCTACCCCGACGTGGTGCCGACCCGCTCCGAGCTGTGCGCGCCTATCGGAGTAGGCAGAGAGGTCGTGGGCGTGCTGGACGTCCAAAGCCCGCAACGCGATGCCTTTGACGAGAACGACGTGCTGGTTCTGGAAACCCTGGCCGACCAGATCGCCGTGGCGATCGAGAACGCGCGGTTGTACGAAGAGATCACCGGCTATGCCGAGCAGTTGGAGCAGCGGGTGCAGGAGCGAACGGCGCAACTCGCGGTCGAGCGCGCCCACTCGGACGCGATCCTGCGCAGCGCCACCGATGGCATCGTCGTCGCCAATAGCGACGGTGACGTCATCCAGGCCAACCCGGTGGCGCAGGCGTGGCTCACCCAGACCCTAGCGCCGGAGGAGGCGGCCCGGCTGCGGGAGGTAGTGCGCAGCGCGGCGGCGCAGACAGAGGAACAGCCGGCCGAACTGCTGGAACTGACGGGCCTGGACCTGGAGGTGAAAGCCGCTCCCATCTCGGGGTCGGGACTGGAGGAAGCAGCCGCCGTGATCGCCATCCACGATGTCAGCCACCTCAAGTCGTTGGACAGGATGAAGAGCCGTTTCATCACCAATATATCCCACGAACTGCGCACGCCAATCACGACTGTCAAGCTATACGCCCACCTGATGCGGCAGCGGTCAGACAAATGGGAGCAATACCTAGACACGCTGGCGCAGGAAGCGGAGCGTCTGGCGCGACTAGTCGAGGACATTTTAGAGATTTCGCGCGTGGATTCCGGCCGGCTAGAAATTAAGCCCGGCCCAACTTCCCTCAACGAACTGGCCGAGTCCGTCGTCGCTAGCCACCGGGAGCAGGCCCAGGAACGAGGTCTGGCGCTGGAATATCGGCCGGCGGAGCCGGGGCCTGTGGCATTGGTTGATTCGAACCGGATAACACAGGCGCTGGTCAACTTGGTGCAGAACGGGATCCGCTTCACGCCGCAGGGTGGAAAAGTGACGCTCTCCACCGGCGAGCAAAAAGCGCAGAGACGCGCGTGGGCCACCGTGACAGTGGCGGATACAGGAATGGGCATCCCAGAGGACGAACTGCCGCACATCTTTGAGCGTTTCTTTCGCGGCACGGAGCCCCGGGATATGCAACTATCGGGAACCGGCCTGGGGCTATCCATCGTCAAAGAGATCGTGGAACTGCACGGCGGGCGGGTGACGGTGGAGAGTAAGCAAGGTTCGGGCAGCGCCTTTACCGTCTGGCTGCCGTTCGCCGAATAAAAAAAGCAGGCCGGATAGTGTGCAACCTCCAGTTGCCTATCGACCTGTGATGGTACCCTCGACAGGAGTTGAACCTGTAACCTTCTGGTCCGCAACCAGACGCTCTATCCATTGAGCCACGAGGGCGCGCTAATAAAAAGGCGGGGAGGCAGGGATTCGAACCCTGGGTGGAGCTATTAACCCCACAACCGCTTAGCAGGCGGTCCCAATCAGCCACTCTGGCACCTCCCCGAGTATCACTATTCAGTTGTTCTCATTTCCGGCCTCAGAGCGTGTTTTGAAAGTCAAATTTCTAGACCTCGGAGGTCTCACCAGTGCTTTTTCAGGGTCAAAATGTCGGGTTTGTCGCCATTTTATCACGCGAAACTACTTCTGGAGACCTCCGAGGTCTAGGCGCAAACACTTTTAAAACACGCTCTCAGGCGGAGAGGGAGGGATTCGAACCCACGGTGACTTTGCAGCCACAACGGTTTTCAAGACCGTCGCCATCGTCCACTCGGCCACCTCTCCAATCATAGGGACGGCTCTCCCTAACGTTTTAAATTCTACCACGCCAGCGGGCAACTGTCAATCCGCCTGCCCGCCGATGACGTCCACGCCCCCCATCCACGGACGCAACACCTCTGGCACCACGATGCTGCCATCTGCCTGCTGGTAATTCTCCATAACCGCGATCAACACCCTGGGCAAGGCCAGCCCGGAGCCGTTGAGTGTATGCACAAAGCGCGGTTTGGCCCCTGGCTCTGGTCGGTAGCGGATGCCGGCCCGCCGCGCCTGATAGTCCTCGCAGTTGCTCAGACTGCTCACTTCCAACCATTCGTCGCAGCCCGGCGCCCACATCTCAATGTCATAGGTCTTGGTCGCGTGGAATCCCAGGTCGCCTGTGCAAAGCTCTAGCACGCGCAGGGGGATATTTAGGCGGCGGCAGATGTCCAGTGCATCCTCGAGCAGCGCCTCCAACTCGTCGTAACTGGTTTCCGGGGTAGTGAGCTTGTACATCTCTACCTTGTCGAACTGGTGCCCGCGCTTGATGCCGCGCACATCGCGTCCGGCGCTCATCTTTTCGCGGCGGAAACAGGCAGTGTAGGCAACATAACGGATGGGCAGTTCGTCAGATTTGAGAATCTCGCCCCGATGCAGGTTGGTCAGGGGCACCTCGGCCGTGGGGACGAGCCACACGTCATCCTCGACGTCGTGATAGATGTTATCAACGAATTTGGGAAGCTCTCCCGCGCCCCACATACATTCTTCTTTGACCACGAAAGGGGAGTAAATCTCGGTGTACGCGTGCTCCCTGGTGTGCACGTCCAACATCCAGGCGATGAGCGCCCGCTGCAAACGCGCCCCAGCACCGCGCAAGATGTAGAAACGGCTGCCAGAGAGCTTTACGCCCCGCTCAAAGTCAATGATGCCCAGTTCCGGCCCCAGGTCCCAATGGGGCGCCGGCTCAAAATCAAATTCCCGCCGTTCCCCCCACTCTCGCAGAACGGGGTTGTGCGTCTCGTCTGGGCCGGCGGGGACGCTGGCGTGCGGCAGGTTGGGGAGCGCCAGCATCGTCGCCTCGAGTTCAGATGCGACCCGGCGCAATTCCTCATCATACTCGTCAATGCGGCTTCCCACCTCACGCATCTCGGCGATGAGACGCTCCCGCTCGACCTGATCCCCAAGCCGCCCGATCTTTTTAGAGACGCGGTTGCGTTCAGCCTTGAGCGATTCGACTTGTGTGAGTATTTCGCGCCGCCGGGCGTCCAACTCCAGGGTGGTATCTACCTGGAGCGGGTCCGCGTTGCGGCTCTCTAGCGCCTCTTTGACTTGTTCTGTCCGTTCACGAATAAATGCAATATCAAGCATAATTTGTCCTGTTTACGCTCCTATTCTCTGGCGTCCCACTCCTCAATGGCCTGACGGAAAACCTGACGCAGTCGCTCGTCGGGGAGAGCGTTGATGTCGGTGTACCGCGCGCCGTCCACCCAGATTTCTAGCCCCCCGTCGGGCGCTGTGCCCAGGTCCACGTCTATCGCCGCCAGAGCGGGGTCGGCGCTGAGGCGCGCCCGGATGATGTCCTCGATCTGCTCGGCAAAAGGGGCGGCCAAACGCTCGCCAGCATCGTGATCGTAGAGACCGATGCCCTCGCCATCCACCTGGGCCGCGGCCACCGTCTCTGGAGGAGGTGTGGTTCCCATCCACTCTGGCTTTTGATCCGGCGATTCGGGACGGGTGAGGTTGACTTTGCGCGCGCGCAAGAAGAAGAACACATAGATCACAATCGCGGCCAAAACAGCCGCGCCCCCCGCTATCCAAGTTATTCCCGAGTTTTCCATTTTTTGTCTCCTCACAGCTAGCCCCGCCCATTTCCAGAGCGGGCGGGGTACTTGCGAGAGATTATAACACAGGCTATGTGACTTTACAAATTGGCGTACCCAATTAGCGGCTTTTCTCTCATGCCTCGCTCCGCCCGGCGACTTGACACATTCCTGAAATCAACAATAATGGACAGGCCATGAATGAAATGATACTGGTCGTAGACGACGAGCCGAAAATCGTCAAACAGGCGCGCGACTACCTGGAGCACGGCGGGTTCCGCGTCGTCACAGCCGGCGACGGAACGACGGCGCTGGCCCGGGCGCGCCACGAGCGGCCTGACCTGATCGTACTTGATCTGAACCTGCCAGAGATGGATGGGTTAGACGTCTGCCGGGCGCTGCGGCGCGAGTCGGACGTGCCGATCATCATGCTCACCGCCCGCGTAGACGAGACCGACCGGCTGATCGGGCTGGAACTGGGCGCGGACGATTACATCACCAAGCCATTCTCGCCGCGCGAACTGGCGGCCCGCGCGCGGGCCGTGCTCAGGCGCGTGCGCGGCGGCGTCCGCACGCCGGGCCTCATCCGCGCCGGAGACCTGGAGATTGATCTGCACGGCCGCCGCGTCACCCGCGCCGGGAAGCCGGTTCGCCTCACCCGCAGCGAGTTCAACCTGCTCGCCGTCCTGGCCCAACATCCGGGGCAGACCTTCACCCGCGCGCAACTCTTGGACCGGCTGCACGGCGTGGCCTACGAGGGCTATGACCGTAGCATAGACGCCCACATCAAAAACCTGCGCCGCAAGCTAGAGCCTGATCCCGCCGAACCGCACTATACGCTCACCGTCTATGGGGTCGGATACCGTTTTACCGACGAGGCATGACTTTGAAAAACAAAGAGCATCGGCAACGCCATAGACCCTGGAGACACCGCCAAGATTGGCGGGGGACTTGGAAGCATCCTCACGAGCGCGGATTTCCCCCGTGGGCGCGAGGAGAGCGACGCAAGCGCGGGATACTCTTTATGCGCTTCGCCGGGGTCTTTGGCTTTATGGTCTTGCTGGTGCTGGGCGGCATGGCGGCCTTTGCCTTTCTGCTCTCGCAATTGTTTGAAGGCGGCGGGCGCATGGCGGTGATGGTGTGGGTCGGGGGCTGTGGCCTATCACTGGTATTGCCGCTGCTGGCGGGGGTCTTGGCTATGCGGGCCTTTCGCGACATTGCCACTCCGTTGGCTGATGTCATGGCCGCCGCCGATGGGGTGGCCGAGGGCGACCTGAGCGTGCGCGTGCCGGCGCCGGAACACGGCCCCCGCGAGTTTGGACGACTGGCCGAGTCCTTTAACCGCATGACCGAGGAACTGGAACGCGCCGACCAGCGACGCCGCAACCTCACCGCCGACGTGGCCCACGAACTACGCACGCCGCTGCACATCATCCAGGGCAATTTGGAGGGCATCCTCGATGACGTATACGAGCCGACCCCTGAACACGTCGCAGCCACGCTGGACGAGACCCGCCTACTGGCGCGGCTGGTGGACGATTTGCGGACGCTCTCGCTGGCAGAGGCCGGCCAGTTGCCGCTGATGTGGGAGGCGGTGGATGTGGCCGAACTGCTGGCCGACCTATCCACCAGCTTTAGCGGCCAGGCCGAGGCGGCGGGCATTGATCTGCGCATCGAGATTGAGGGCCATCTACCCACCATCACCGGCGACGCGGGGCGATTGGATCAGGTGCTTGGCAATCTGACGGCCAACGCGCTGCGCCACACGCCGTCCGGCGGCTCGATCACGCTGCGGGCGCAACCGCTGGAAGGCGGCGTTCGCATCCTGGTGCGCGATACCGGAGACGGCATCCCGGCCGAGGATTTGCCCTACGTCTTTGACCGCTTCTGGCGCGGCGACCGCGCCCGCGCGCGAATTAGCGCCCACGCTGGCGGAACCGGGAGCGGGCTGGGGCTGGCCATCGCCCGGCAATTGGTGCACGCTCACGGCGGCGCTATCCGCGTCGAGAGCGAATTGGGCCAGGGAACGACGTTTACCGTCGAGTTGCCGGCGGATGGATGGCCCGGCGACAAGTAGGCAAGTGGAAATGACATGCTGCGCGTGAGAGGGCCGGGTCAATCCGGTCTACAATGTTGACGGTGAGAGAAAACACTAAAATGAGTGATACGATTGAGGCAGTGCTGAATAGAAGAAGGGAAGTAAGCTCGTTCTCCTCTTGGCTCGCTAGGTTCGTCATGAGGGCTATGGGCTGGCGGATTGCCGGGGAGCCGCCAGACATGCCCAAATATGTCTTGATTGCCGCCCCGCACACGTCGAACTGGGACTTTATGATCATGCTGGCGCTCGATTTTGCCTTCAAGATCAGGTGCGTGTGGATGGGCAAGGATAGTATATTCCGCGGGCATTTGGGACCGTTTTACAGGCGCATGGGCGGCATACCGATTGACCGCAGCTCTCGCAGCAACGTGGTGGAGCAGGCCGTTCGAGCCTTTCAGCACAACGAGAGAATGGTCCTGGCTATTCCCCCCGAAGGCACGCGCAAGAGAACGGACCGTTGGAAGACCGGCTTCTACTACATTGCTCTGGAAGCCAATGTGCCGCTCGTGTTTGGGTTCATAGACTTTGAGCATAAAACTGCCGGCTTTGGCCCCACGCTGATGCCCAGCGGCGATATCGAAGCGGACGTGGCGATCATTCGAGATTTCTACAAGGACATCAAGGGTAAATTTCCCGAGAATTTCGGAGAGGTCACGGTGGCGGCTCAGAAAGCGTAAAAGTACAACCTCTCGCTCGGCGCGATACGCGACTGAGTTGTTGAACGCAGCAATGAAGAACGTCCAATTTTTCGCACAAGATTCGCTCTGTATCGAGCAGTTTCCTGGTCCGGATGGCTCTTGAGGCCTTGTTTAGTGAGAATACTGGCCTCGACCACACAATCCAACTTGGAATTGTCCTGAACCTTGAAATCCACGTCGCGGCTTTTTCGCACAAATCCGCCAATTGGGGCCTGACCCTATTGGAGGTGATGGCTATGTCGAAAAACGCTGCTTTACCCGCACGAACCCCCCTCTGCGCCCGCTCAGGCGCTGGATCAGCACGAACAGGAACAACTGGCGCTCATCAACACCTTCATAGTTCCTGGGGTCTCGCCGACAGATCAACAACTTGCTTCGCAGCAACGGGCCTTCTGAAGCCAAGTTCCAGACGTTATTTAGTGTGGAGACCTGTCACCGCGGCAACACGGCGAACGTGCTGTTCAGTCGCCAGCAATTCCCGTTATGGGGGGAAAAGTCAGGTCGTAGCCGCGATTTCGCAATCGCGCAGGGCGCTTTACGCGGAAAAACAGCCGCGATTTGGAAATCGCGGCTACATCTGAATATTTTCCCCCCATAACGGGAATTGCTGAGCCTACCCCTGCCCATCCAGTCGGCTTGATATGCTCCCCGCCGGATATAATCCTGCACGCCTCGGTCTCAATCATCCCCCTTTTCATCACTCCTTATCCCGCTAACGCCCTATCACTGGTCCGCGTATTCTTCGTTGCTGAAGGTATGCATTGGAGCCGAGAAACAGCCGATGGCCTCGCGGCACTCGAGACATTGGCGCTCAATAACGGCTGGGGCTGTATTGGCAAGAGCGGAAGGTCCTGCATTTGGCCGTCTCAATCTAACCCAGGGCTTGTGCGCGCTAAAAAAACCTTGACTCTGGGGCTTTGGGGCGCTGCGCGCTGTAGCCGCGACTCGAGTACCTCACGCCGCCCGCAGCGTGATGATGTTCACCTCTGGCGGGCAGTTGAAGCGCATCGGCCACGAAGAACCTGCTCCACGACTGACGTAAACCAGTGTCCCCGCTGCCCGCACCAGCCCGCCCCCAAACAGCTGTCTGTGCTGCGACGGAATATGCGGCGCGCCCAGAAGCGGCAGGCGTACCTGACCACCGTGAGTGTGGCCAGAAAGCACCAGGTGAATCGGGCGGCGCGCCGTTTCCCTGGTAAAGACTGACTCCATCACAAAATCTGGGTTGTGTGCCAGCAACAGGCGGAACACGCCGGATGGCGGGCTGCCGGCAAGCGCGGTAGATAGATCGTCGGCCGGGTCGATGTGGTGAAAGGGAGGGTTGGAAGCCACAACGTCGTCAATGCCGATGATGCACAACGTCGCCCCGCCGGCGGCCACGAGTTGGTGTTGGTTGCGCAGCACCATCACGCCGGCCTCGCGTAATGCAGTGGTCACCACGTCGGGATCGGTCCAGTGCTCGTGATTGCCCGTGCAGGCAAAAATCCCCAGTCTGGGGCAGAGCGGGGCCAGGGTTTCAGTGTACTCGGCGGCATAGCCCGGCCAGTAGCTCACAAAGTCGCCCGTTAGCGCGACTATGTCCGGCGACTCGGCCGCCAGCAGCGCGACTGCCCGCTCGACGCGGGAGCGCGGCATCATCGGCCCGCGGTGCAGATCGCTGAGTTGGCCAATCTTGATTCCATCCAACGACGGCGGCAAGCCGGGGATGAGCGCATCCACCCGGCGCACGACCAGGCGACCAGGCTCTATAAAAGCGTAGGCGACAATCGCAGCCAAGAGGGCTGTGACGATAACGCACCAGGATGCGGGGGAGTCTGCGAGGCTGAGCAATGCTGGCATGGATGTGTCTACTCCAGAACCGCCGTCAAACCGCTCAAGGCTGAAAGAACACCATTCCCACCCCCATACGTTCCAACGCCTCCTCCGCGTAGTAAGTGACGATGGCGCTGGGATCGTCGAGGGCGGCGCAGAGTGCTGGGACGGCCTCTTCCGGTTGGATGATGCTCAGGGCACGGGCCGCGCCGGCGCGAGCGGCCACTTCCCCTTCTTGCAGCGCGGTGATGAGGAACGGGACGGACGGCGCGCCGATGCGGGCCAAGCTGTCGGCTGCAATACGGGAGACTAGCGGGCTGGGGTCGGTCAGGCAGCGCGCCAGCCCAGCCGCGGCTCCCTCGGCGCGTAACTCTCCCAAGCCCTGTGCAGCGCAGGCGCGCACATAAGGATCGGGATCGTCCAGGGCGGTGAGGAGCAAGTTCTGCGCGGCCTGGGTGCCCACAGCGGATAGGCCACGGGCCGCCCACCAGCGACGGTCAGGGTCGTCGCCGGTCAGTAACTCGTGTAGTGAGGACAGTGCGGCGTCCCCTTCGTGAGCCAGGGCCAGGGCAGCCTGCTCAGCGTGGGAGTCGTCACCGGCGGCGATGGCGTCCAGAAATGTTTGGAATACGTCAGACATTCCACGTCTCCTGTGACACGGGTTCGTCCACGACGAGGGTGAAGGCCTTCAAGTCAGGCGGCGCGGCAAAGCGGAACAGGTGAGTGTGGCAATGGCAATCGGATGCGCCAAAACGAGGGATGGGAACGGAAGCGCCGGGGAGCTGGGCTAACGCTTTGGCCCAAGCACATTCCCGCTTCCGAGTCCCGATGGCGTGCCAGGCTGCGACGGGGCAAGCGCAAGCGCGCAAATAGTCCACGTGCCAGTGCAGAGGTTTGGGCCAGCGCGTGTGCCGGTAGACGCGAGCCGCAAGACCCCCCGGCCCGCGCGCGCTGCCGGCATAGGCGTACCAACCGGCGGGGAAACGGAAGCGGCCCAACTGTCCAACAGTGATGGTCGCGGGGCGCGATAGCTTCAATATCAGCACATAAGTTCCAGGCTGGTCAGGAAGCATACATCCGCCGCTGCCACAAAGCGCCGGCGCTCCAGGCCACAGCACATCCCAAGGCCAGCAGCGCCACGCCCAGCAGGTCGAGGGCATGGACGGAGTGTTGCTCGTCAAAGTTATGAACGGTTGGCCCTTCGTAGGGATCGGGCAAGATCAGCACCGCCAGCCCAGCCACGAGCAGCGACACGGCCAGCGCCGCCAGCATGATCACGCGCCATTGGAACATGGTCACCCGGTCGGCGGCGGAACCGGCAGATCCTCGACGGCTGTCTCGACCCACTTGTCCCCTTCTTCGATGAGCATCACGGGGATATCGTCGCGGATGGGGTATTTGCGGCCGCAATCGGGCTCCTGGCACACGAGCCAACAATCGTGGGTCAGCTCCAATTGGCCCGGATCGGCTCCGGGCTTGCGG
Organism: Thermoflexia bacterium; assembly: GCA_011192155.1. Classification (GTDB taxonomy): domain Bacteria; phylum Chloroflexota; class Anaerolineae; order B4-G1; family B4-G1; genus B4-G1. The sequence continues at coordinate 29,061 of DUEK01000009.1, read as the reverse complement.
GTATCGCCGCTGACGCAGTAGGGGCAGCGCAGGATTTCTAACAGGTCTTGGCTTATCATTGTCTTGGTCTCCTCATGTCAATTTTGCCTGCATAGTATAGCACAAGTGAGAACAGGGGCAAGAAGCCCAGCGTGTTTTAAAAGTGTTTGCGCCTAGACCTCGGAGGTCTCCAGAAGTAGTTTCGCGTGATAAAATGGCGACAAACCCGACATTTTGACCCTGAAAAAGCACTGGTGAGACCTCCGAGGTCTAGAAATTTGACTTTCAAAACACGCTCTCAATGCCCCCTGCCATCTACGGTGCGTATGGCGTCGTCGTGGGGTAGGGCGTGATGGTGGGCGTCGGGGTCTGGCAGACGCGCGCTTCTTCCAGCACAGCCGCATACTCCGCAGCCGGAGCGCCGACGTCGAGGGCGTATTCCAGCATCGCTTCGGCATCCACGCAGCGGCCCGCGCCCAGGTAGGCCCGTCCCAGCGCGCCGAAGAGCGCGGCGACGGGCTGGTCTGAGTGGACACTCAGGCTGGTATCGCCGGTTTGTACCAGCACGCGGACAGCCTCGAAAGAAGTGACCGCCTCCGGCCAGGAGCGGTTCGCGGCGTAGGCCTGCCCCAGCGCGAACCAAAGCGCAGCGGGCGGTTCTGGGGTGCTCTCGATTCTTCTAATCAGAGTGTTGATGGCTGCGCCGGGGTTATCTAATTCGATGAGCGCCCAGCCACGATAATAGTGGCGCAGCGGGTCTTGGGGGTGAAAGTCGGCGTATTCCCCGCTCAACAGCAGCAGGCGACGGCCTTCGTGGACCGCGCGGGCAGCCAGCCAACGGGAGCGGAAGATATCTGGCCCTAGTGCGGGGTCCAGAGTTAGGGCCATGTCGAAAGCCTCCAGCGCCGAGCGGGGGCGGCCTCGCAACCGCAGCACCTCGCCGCGCAGCGCGTGGGCGGAGGCGTTAACAGGGTCGGCTTCTAGCGCGCTATCGGCGTCGGCCAGCGCCAGCCGGATTTCTCCCTGCGCCAGGTAGAGGGCGGAGCGCGCCGCGTAGGCCGGCGCAAAGTCGGGCGAGAGTTGGATGGCCCAGGTGAAGGATTGGAGCGCGCCCTCGGCGTCGCCCGCTTCCTGGCAAGTCAGTCCCTCCTCGTAATAGGTCTGCGCGGAGATAGAGAGGGGTGTGGGGGCCGGGGTGGCAGCGCGAGTGGGAAGCCGCTCAGGCGCTGTGGTGGGAGAGGCGCAGGCGGCCAGAAGCAACAGCAGGAGATAGAAGGTTGAACGCATCAGGCTTCGACCAGTCAAGCGCGCAGTCCCAACACTTCGTGTACCCTCACCGGTTCACCGCGCCCTTTGACCGGGGTCTCAGCGGTCTTGCCGACGACGATGTGATCGGCGATGCGCTCGTAGGTGGCGTGGGAGATGAGGATGGATGTACCCAGTTCGCGATTCAGCCCCTCGATACGGCTGGCGACGTTGGCCGGGTCGCCGATGGGGGTGTATTCGGCACGCGCCTCGCAGCCGATGCTGCCGACGACGGCTACCCCGGTATGAACGCCAAAACAGGTGCGCAACTCGAAAGCGCCCGCCGTGCGTCGGATGGCATTGAACTTTTCCAATAGCTCGTGGGCCTCTAATATAGCTTCGACGGCGTGAAGGGCATGATCGGGGTCGTCCAGGGGCGCGCCAAAGAGCACCAACATGCCGTCGCCGGTGTAGCGCGTGATTGTTCCGCCGTGCTCGGTGAGTATCTGCACCACGTTATCATAGTAAGAGTTGAGGGTCTGGATGACTTCTTCGGGTGGTGAATGCTCGCACCAGGTGGTAAAGCCTCGAATATCAGTAAAGGCGATGGTCAGTTCGCGTCGCTCGCCGCCGAGGTGAATCTGGCCGTTGAGGATGCCGTCGCGCACGGCCGCGCTCACATAGCGGCCAAAGGCGGTTTTGACCTGTTCCTGCTGCGCCAGTTCCTGTGTCATCGTGTTAAAGTGCAGGCCCAAATCGGCCAACTCGTCGCTGGTGTAGGGCTGCACGCGGGGCGTCAGGTCTCCATCCGCCACGCTAGTCATTACCTGCTCAAGTTCCTGCACCGGCGTCAGGACGCTGCGTACCAGCAGCAGCGTCAGGGTCACGGCCACACCGCCAGAGAACAACACGACCGCTCCGGTGAGGAGCAGGCTGGTCGCGGGGTCGCCGCCCAGTATCACAGCCTGGCTATATCCAAAGAGGCCCAACGTCACCAGCGGCACGATCATGATGGGCAAGATCAGCGCCAGCAGCTTGAAGCGCAGCCGGAAGCGGTATACGCGGGGGTCGTCTAGATCGGCTTGCGCTCCCATTCTCAACGCCAGGCGAGAGACCGGGTACATCGCCCGTTCCAGGTAGAGCAAGAAAAAGACCAGCGCAATGGCCACCGTCAGGGCCAGGCTGACGAACCATCCTTGTAGTTCCAGCGCCTGGCTGAACTCGATGGTCAGGAAGAAAGAGAGCGCCTGTGTGGCATAGGCCAAGACCGCGACGAGCATCGTCCAGCCTACCACCAAATGAGGAAAGTTGACCGTCTCGATCCAGGCCAGAGTCGCCAGTTCTTGGTCGGGCGGTTTGCCGGCAATCAGGGAGGCCAAAAAAGATCGAATGTTGGGAGAGTAATAGTGGTAAAAGACGTAGGCCATCACGGTCACTAGGCACACGATGGCAGTTACCAGGGTGATCAGGTTGTACTGGACAACTTGCGCGATGATGCGGGTAAAGAGCATCGCGATCAAGAAGGAGGGCAGTGTGAGCATCAACTGGCCCCGCAGGTAGATGGTAATGATGTATAGGGGGTATCCCCGCCGATGTCGCAGGAGCGCAGGAGGAATTTGATCGTGTGGCGGCTTGCTCTGTCTCACGTTTTACCTTTCTCCAACACGGGTTACATCGTGATTTTTCAATAATCTGGAAGAAAACCCAAAGGTTTTCTGAAACCTTTAGGGTTTGGGTCCTGATTGACCGACAAATTTAACATTAGGACGCAGATTTTCGCTGATCTGCACTGAAAATCAATAAAATCCGCTTTTTCTGCGTTTATCTGCATCCTATTTTCTGTATTCATGTCAAGTGTTAATTTTGTCAGTCAACCAGGTTTGGGTCAGAAAGCCTTTAGGGTTTGGCAAGTTACCCCGGAGTATTGAAAAGATGCTTACAGGTCGTACTCTACTCCCATCTCTTTCCCAATCGCCTGCAGGTCGGCGGCCACCTTGGGGTTGAGCGAGATACCATCGCGGGAGTTGCGCTCCGCTTCCTCGTACTCTTTCTCACCATGGATGTAGATGCGGGTCTCGCCCTCCACTTTGGGTGCGCTCTTGAGACGGGCCTGTAAGTCGTCCATCGCCGTCTTGAACTCGTCCACCGGCCGGAATGCGTCCACCCGCCAGGCGCCAAAGAAATGGCCGATATTGGAGGGCAGCGGCTTGCCGTCAGGGGTCTTGGGGTAAACCAGGTTGGCATAGGCCGCGCCGGAGAGGATGGCGCAAAAGACGTCCACCCACAGCGCAAGGCCGTATCCCTTGTACCCACGCAAGAGTTCGCCTGCTCCGCCCAGCGGCAGCAACCCCCCGCCGGCTCGCTGCTTGAAATTCTCCAACACGCGCCCGGCTTCGGTCGTTGGCGTGCCGGTCTCGTCGGTAGCCCAGCCCAGGGGTATGGGCTTTTCCTGCCGGTCGTAGACCTCCAACTTGCCGCGCGATACGGTGCTGGTGGACATGTCGAGCACAAAGGGGCGCTCGTTGCCTGCCGGAGCTGCTACGGCGATGGGGTTGGTGCCCAGTATGGCGTCTCGTCCAAAGGTGGGCGCGACCAGTACGGCGGCGTTGGTCATAGAGATGCCAATGCAGTCGTGCTCCAGGGCCATCATGGCATAGTAGCCAGAGATGCCAAAGTGGTTAGAGTTGCGCACCGTCACGAAACCGGCTCCATATTCCTGCGCCTTCTGAATGGCTTTTTCCATCGCCCGGTAGGAGACCGGCTGGCCCAGCCCTCCCCCGGCATCTATCATCGCCGTGACGGGAGTTTCCGTCAGTACCTCGGTTTTGGGCCGGGCGAGCATCATGCCATCTCGCAGGCCGTTGACGTAGCGCCGCAAACGGGCCACGCCGTGGCTGTTAATGCCCCGCAGGTCGGCGGTCACCAGCACGTCGGACGTGATGCGGGCGTCCTCCTCTGGGATATCCAGCTTTTGGAACACTTGTACGCAAAAATCTTTTAGCGGTTCTGCTTGAATTGTCGGTACTGTTTCTTCTGGCATTGTTTACCTCCATAGAAGTGTGCAAGTTTGCAAGTGATAAAGAAATCCTGTCGCTCTTGTTACTCGAATACCTTTTGTATGCTCGGCCAATTCAGCAACCCCCAGACGAGTGCCAGTAGAAGCAAGGTGAGCGCCATGTCGCGGGGCCGGGTCTGACGGGCATAGTCGTTGGCATCGAACAGGAGATGGTTGATCCAGACGTGAATTTCGTACAGCGTCACCGTCGCCAGAGTGCCCCAGCGGCCCCAGCGGCGGAAGCGAATCAGTCCCACCGCGCAGAAAGTGAAGGCCACGCCCCAAAAGCCGCCCATCGCCGCCAGGTAGGTCAGCGGCGCCGTCAACGGGAGGTCGGGCAGACGACCATCATAGTGCAGGGCCATTTCCGCTTTCCCCAGGTTCGCCAGTCCCATTGCCAGCAGCAGGAGGGACAGGGCGATCACCCATTTCTGGGCAGTGGCGAACCGCTTTTTGTGTTTGCTTGACAAAGTTTGCGATTCCAGGTGTTGCTCCTCCAGTCTCAGTAGATCCAAATTTCAGACCTCGGAGGTCTCGGAAGGTGACATTGGCGGCAAAATTGCTTAGATTGCGCCCGTTTTTACCGGCAAAGGCGCTCTCGAGAGACCTCCGAGGTCTTGTTGTCGTAACATCTTGGATCTACCGAGTCTACGGCACAAGCACGATCTTGCCAAACTGCTCCCCTTGCTCCAGAACTCTAAAGGCCTCCTTCCCATCCGATAGAGGTATCACCCGATCCACTACCGGGGTGATTTTTCTTCCCCACAGCAATTTTAGCACGTCCTGAAAGTCCTGGCGCGAGCCCATGGTGGAGCCGATGATGCTGATCTGCTTGCCAAAGATGAGGCGCGTATCAATTTCAACTTTGGGGCCGGAGGTGTTGCCGACGATGACGATGCGACCGCCGCGGACAACGACCCGCATACTCTGAGCCAGCGTCGCCCGCCCGACGTTATCCACCACCACGTCCACCCCACGCCGGCCGGTCATTTTGTAGACGATCTCGCTCCAGTTAGGATTCTCCCGGTAGTTGAGCACCACATCGGCCCCCAATGCAGTCGCTTTCGTGATCTTTTCCTCACTGCTGGTGAGGGCATAGACGGTGGCGCCGGCCAGCTTGGCGATTTGGATAGCCATCGAATTAACTCCGCCGCCAGCGCCGACGATGAGAACTGATTCGCCGGTCTGCAGCTTGGCCCGGCGGATGAGCATGCGCCAGGCAGTGAGGCCCACCAACAGCGGCGCAGCCGTCTCGTAGAAATCCCACCCCTCGGGGACAGCCGCCAGGTTGACGGCGGGCACGGTCACGTACTCTGCCTGCCCGCCTCGAACCTGCTCCCCCAAGACGACGTAGCCACGGCTGAGAGAGTGCTCTCCCTGGCGGGTGAATTCGTCCTCGCCAGTGCTAACACCAGGCTCTACGACTATTTGCTGGCCCACCTCCCAACCGGCGACTCTTTCGCCCAGTCCAGCTATCTCCCCGGCGATGTCCGCGCCGGTCCAGTGGGGCATCTCTAGCTTTAGGTTGGGCCAGCCTCGTCGCACCCAGACGTCCAGGTGGTTGAGAGCGCAAGCCCGTACACGCACCAGTACCTCGCCCGGCCCTGGCTCGGGGTCGGGTACGTCCGTGTATTGCAAAACGTCCAGTTCGCCGTGCTCGTAAAAACAAAGTGCTTTCATAGGAAATTTACCTGACTCAGTAGATCCAAAATGTTACGACAACAAGACCTCGGAGGTCTCTCGAGAGCGCCTTTGCCGGTAAAAACGGGCGCAATCTAAGCAATTTTTGCTGCCAATGTCACCTTTCGAGACCTCCGAGGTCTGAAATTTGGATCTACTGTGACTGGATGGCCTACTCCGGCGGTTCGATGGTGATGGGCGCGTTGATGTCGGTGACCTCTTTCTCAAAATAGGTAGTCCCGCCCTCCGCGGACGAGGATGCTCCGGGGACAGGGATGAAACTTCCCTCTATCTGGATCTGTTCCCGAACGATGATGGGAGGCAATCCCGGCTGATCCGCTATCCACACCTCGCCCCGAATGTAGGCGGTGAATGAGCCTTCGCTGGGGTCGGCCACGGCGAAATTCTCTTCGTCAATGGTATAGTGTTTGCAACTAATGCCATTCACCGTCTCCTCCCCCACCAAAGCCGTAATGCCCCCCATATCCGGTGTGATGTCCATGCCGCTGGTAAAATCCGGGGCTTGTTCAGATGGCATCTCCATCCACGTATCGCCGGCCTTCATCCAGGCTTTGTCTCCAATGTAGATCATCTCTGTGGTGGGCATATCCCCGGATATGAGGATGCGCTTGGCCGGAGGCTCCCGAACCCACTCCTCCAGCACCGTCATCTCCTGTACCTGGGAGCCATCTTGATCTTCCACCCTGATCGTCTGCTGGACGCGATAACTGTCCAACGTGTCCAGGTCGGCGATCTCGGGAGCGCCGACCTCAGATTCAGGTGGGAGCGTCGGTTGCTCCCCCTCGTCCCCGGCCGGGGGTGGTTGCTCGTCGCCGGGTTCGACCGTCGGTAGAGCGATCTCTGGCCCCTCCTCACCGGTGAGGTTGCTTATCAGGCCACAGGGGCCGCACGCCAGCGCGGCCAGGGTGAGAATAGTTAGAGCGAGCAAGGGGATTCTGTGTTTCATGTCAATTTCTCCTTTTTCAATTGTCTGATCTGCCAGTATTACCGCAGTCCCGTCTCCATCCGTGCGATCACCATGCGCTGGATCTCGCTGGTGCCCTCATAGATCTCGGTCACTTTGGCGTCGCGAAAGTAGCGCTCAATTGGCAATTCCTTGCTATAGCCCATCCCGGCGTGGATCTGGATCGCCTGGGTCGTGACCCACATCGCCGTCTCTGAGGCAAAGGTCTTTGCCATGCAGGATTCCAGGGTGTACCGCTTGTGCGTCTCTTTGGAGGCCTGTTTAGCCAGCGCCGCTTTGTAGATGAGCAAACGGCTGGCCTCAATGCGCATTTTCATATCGGCCAGCTTTTGCTGGATCATTTGGAACTGGCCGATCTTTTTGCCAAAAGCCTCCCGCTCGCGGGCGTATTCCAGCGAGGCTTCATAAGCGGCCTCGGCGATGCCTAGCGCCTGGGATGCAATGCCGATGCGGCCCGCGTCCAGCACCGCCATCGAGATTTTGAATCCCTCCCCTTCCTCGCCCAGCCGTGCTCCCACCGGACATTTATAGTCCTCAAAGTGAATCTCGCAGGTGGCGGAGGCGCGGATGCCCAGTTTAGGCTCGGTCTTGCCGCGCTCAAAGCCCGGCTCGCCGGTATCAATGATGAGGGCGCTGACTCCCCGGTGGCGGGGTTTGGCGTCGGGATCGGTCTGGGCGAACAGCAGGATGTATTTGGCGACCGGTCCGCTGGTGATCCAGGACTTGGTGCCGTTGATCACATAGTGAGAGCCGTCAGGTGAGAGGGCGGCCGTCAAGCGCATATTGCTGGCGTCGGAGCCGGATTGAGGCTCGGTCAGCGCGTAGGCCCCGATCGCCTCGCCGCTGGCGACCGGACGCAGGTACTTTTGCTTCTGCTCCTCGGTGCCGTAGCGTAGAAAACCGTAACAGTAGAGGGAATTGCAGACGGACATGACGACGCCGTGAGAGCCGTCCACCTTGGATATCTCCTCCAGGGCGAGCACGTAGGCCAGTGTGTCCATCCCCACACCGCCGTACTCCTCCGGCACCTCGATACCCATAAAGCCCTGCGCGCCCATCTTCATGATCGTCTCATAGGGAAACTCGCCCGTCTCGTCGTGCTCGGCAGCGATGGATGCGATCTCTTTCTGGGCAAAGTCCCGCGCCATATCGCGGATCATGCGGTGTTCGTCAGTGAGTTGTAGGTCCATTTAGGTTTCTCCTTTTTTGGTAACTACTCAGCCTATGGTTACACAGAGTTTCGCAGAGTGCTTCACAGAGATACACAGAGGGGAATCCCGGTTTTTTACCAGTTCTCTGTGTCCAAATCGGGATTGCCTGAACATTTGAAAACCAAAATTCTTTACAGATGAGACAGAATTTTGGACACGGATGAAGTCGCTTCGCTTACGGGAAAACACGGATTGTAAGCAAAGCGACAAAATCCGTGTGCGCAGCCCGTGTTAATCCGTGTCCCATTTTACTCGTCGGTTTGAGGCGTAGCTTTGTTAGGTAGTTACCTTTTTTGATGATATTTTAGACAAGATATCCCAAATAGGATTTGGGATAAACTTGGGATAATAGACGAGGCTATGGGGAAATGCGTTCAAGAATCTTTTCAGGGTTACGATAGTAGGTATGCACAAAATCTGCCACTTCTTCGACATCCACAAACTCTTGGTATATGACGTTGCCTGTGTCAATTTCCAGCGAGATTTTGAACTGCCGAATTTGCGGTGCTTCGGGTAATGGAGAGAGCAATTCATCAATTGCCCGCTTGATCAATTCTTCACCCGTAGATAGCTTTCCGTCCTTTTCTTGCTTTTCAAAATGTAACCAACTCTCAGCAACGTTGCCTAGCTCGTTTTCATCTTCCAGCCAGATAATACAGTTTGCCAAGTCCCAGGGACGAGGATAGCGTTTGCGTGCTTGTTCAGCATTTAGGACAAAGCTGTTTTCACCCAGAAACTCGTCGAGACGCGGTTGGATAGTGCTATATATCTCTTCGTCGGTAGCGACCAACACCATTTTGATACCTCCCTCCGACATTAGCACTATGCCAACGCCTTCCGTCCAGTATCCGGCCAGAACAGCCGCGGCGCCTCTGATAGTCGCGTATCGCTTCTTGACTTCTCGTAACTGTAAAATCCAGGCTCCTTTGTCGTTATGGTGACGCGCATCTTTTAACCACTTGGTCTCTAATAATGCAACAGGGGCGTCTGATTCACGCATCGTTATTACAGTATCAAGCTGACGCGATGACCCGCCCAGCATCTTTAGGGTCACTAATTGTGCACCCTCACTTGGTTCTAATATCTCGCAGTCAGGATACGCTTTCTCAAGATAATCAACTATGAGGGCAATGACTACTTTTTCAAAAGCCTCGCCTATCATCTGCCCAAATTTGCTAGACGCGCTTGTACTCCCATCCTCTGGCCTAAATTGCTTACGCGCCATAACTTTTCCTTTCACTTGGTCAGAACCACAACACCTTCACGCAGGGGCACGCTATGCCTTTGTGGATTATCTTTCCACTTGCCCCCACGAGTCCGTAATTTATGATAATCAAAATTGCTAAATCCCAGACCAAGCCCTAGTTCGCCTATGAGATTATCAGTCTGTATATGAACGCCGTAGGGAGCAGAATCTCCTAGTATCAGACAGAACCTGCCGCCTTTGCGCAACACACGATAGGTTTCTTTCATTACCTGGAAAATATCGTTAAAGTAAAGCGCAACCATCAGGTCATAACTTTTTTTGCCACCCTTTTGCAACCGAAGTTCCGCTAATTGTAATATTTTGGGTTGCAGGGTTTTATAAACATCGGCAGCTACAGATTTCACTTCTTGATTAAGCGCTGTTTCGACATCATATTTGCTACGCCTAATTTGCGTAGTCGCGGCCGTTATTAATTTATCTCTGTACTCGCGTGTAATATCTCCCCAAGACTTTGTAATTCCCCAGAAGTAGGTTTCTAACCTGGTTCGATCAGCATAGTCATAGTTATTCAAATACGGCGGTGAGGTAAGGGCTATGTCAATTTGTCCGTTTGCCAAATTTTGCTTCTCGCGCGAATCGCCCAAGATGTTGAGTGCTTGCGGCCATTCCCCTGGTGTATTATTAGCCTGTATCACTCTCAAGTCTAGAAACATATCTTGGACTATCTTTCCAAAAACTCTCAAAGCGCCTTTGGCTGGTTTGTCTTTGCTGGCACGAGGAGAAATATAGGGCCATCCAGTGCCAGCGGCGGCGGCTTCTCTCAAAGTATTAGTCAGCGCAAGTTTGAAAAAGTTTTGCAAGTGGCTATCAGATGCTTCTTGTATGATAAATTCACGCAACAAATACAACTCTTTCAAGTCGTTGGTGTGGTAACACTTGTATACCAATTCTGGAAAAGCGCCGTTAAGTGACACGTCACCCACGTTATCCTGTACAAACTGATAACTAGTGCTTAAAAAGTTATTAAATTGTCGGTTTAGTTTATCCAGATCAAAGTCCCAATACAGCTTAGTTTCGGCTACCCAATGAACAAAAGTATGGGCCTCGACTCCATAGGCATTAACACCTAACTGCTTTGCACTTACCAAGGTTGTGCCTGTTCCTGAAAATGGATCATAAACCCAATCGCCCTGAGAAATATCAAACTGCTCAAAACTTGCTCTTACAAACTTGTACGAGTATCCTGCTGGGTATTTGAACCACCTATGCACGGGAGCACGTAAGCTATCTTTGAAGGTACCCAGGTCCTTACCACTGTAAAGCCCATTGTTTTCTAAAGGTAGCGGTTCGTCAAGTCCTACGCCGGTAAGATGTAACTGCTTGTATTGTTTCATAACTAATTTCCTTTGCAAGCAGCAGATGACCCGGAAGCAGCAAGCAGTCCTCTACTTTAAAATATAATACGTCCCTTTCTTGGCCCCAATCTTGAGCAAGATTCCCCGCTCCACCAGATCCGCCAGATCCAGCCGCAGCGTCTCGGCGCTGACGTCTGGGCAGATGCCCCGGTACTCGCGGTTGGTGATGCGGCTATGCTCCTGCACGTAGGTCAACGCTTTGGCCTGCCGCTCGTTCATCGTGCGCGTCCAGGTCGGCTGGGGAGCGCGCTCGCGGACGTTGTAGAGCTGGACGGTGAATGAATAGGGGGTATCCTTGAACTTGGGCAGCGGGTGTCCGGCTCGCGTCATCTCCTCGATCATCAGGTCTACGCCCAGCCCCAGCTCCTCTATGTAGCCCCACTGGTACAGGCCAGAGACGATGCGCGGGTTGCGCGAAAAGTGCTCCTCGATGATATTATCCACAGTGATGAAACCGGGCAATCCGCCGGGACTGATGATCTCCATACGGTCGGAGAACATGCGCACCTCAATGCGCCGCCCGCCCAGCCGATAATCCCGGTGGGCGATGGCGTTGACCAACGCCTCGCGCACGGCCGCGACCGGGTACTCTGTTCGTTCCTTGCGCTCAAGCCCCGTGACGACGGCGCCGATGCGCATCTCTTCCCCCACGATCTCCCACGTGCGCTGGATGATGCGCGCCAGCGGCCCGCCGATCTCTTCGCGGCGGCCATAGCCCGGTCGTCCAGACTCGCCCCGGGGTAGCGTGCCCACGAACTTGACGAACGTAAGCCCACTCTGAGGCAAAAAAGCCTGCGGATTGCGGGCAAATAGCAGCACCCCCACGATGGTGGGATGGCCCTCCTCATCCAAAGCTCCCACTTCGAGCAGCAAGTCGTCTACAGGGCCGATCCATTCTCGATGCTGGCGCTCTTCCCACTTGGCCACAAACTCGGCGAGCACCTCGTCGTCGAAATCCTCCCGCCGCGCTCCGGGCGCGAGTTCTGCCTCAAAGTCGCCGGTGGATTTGGTGGCGGCCAGTTGGCGGATCTGGTCGCCGCTGAGGGGCCGGTTCTCCGCGCCGGCGCGGACCAACACGCGCCCGTCGGCCAAGCTGTGGAGTTCGGGGCTGCGGGCAATGACGATGGCAAAGGCCAAACCATCCTCGTCCGCCGCCTGGTGCCAGCGGGCATCCACCGGCGGACGACACTCGCGCGCCACGGCCCGCAACGCAGATTCGACCTCGTCCGCATAAACCTGACCTGTGGCCTGCCCTTCCGCGTTCACACCGATGAGAATGTCGCCGCCGTCAGAGTTGGCAAAGGCCACCATGGTTTCCGCCAACAATTGGGGATCTGGTTCCGGCATAAAAGCCAGCATTTGGCCAGGGCGACGCTCAGGCAGATTGGGCCACATTTCCAATTTCCTCCGATTCTACGACTTGGGCCAGGTTTGGCTGCCAATCTGCGTCACACTTTGCCACTTGCATACTTGCCACTTGTAAACTTGCATAACTGGATACATCACTTCTGCATACTTGCCACGTAAAGCGGCAACAACGCCTGATAGACCTCTGCGACTGGATCAATGATGGACTTGCCTGCGGCTATAGCTTCCTTCTTATCCATGTGAGCGCAAAGGAGCAATCTACACCCCTGCTCAGTTTTGAGAGCAGGCAATTTCTTGATAAAGCCATCAGGCCACGAGATTTCCTTCGGTTCATCTTGACCCTCTTGCTCCAATATCATACCCTTCTCGGCAGCTTTTACTTGAGCAACCGGTTCATCCTCAATGTACACTTCCCACTGTAGCTCAAGTTGGCGCATTGCGTCCACGATTTTTTGTTGCAGCGTCTTGTCACTTTTGAGAACGGCGAGGAATCCTGCCCAGTCCCACCCATCATCCATTGGGCCGTCGTTTTTCTCGATGCAGAAACCGTACCTGGCACATTTTGGATCCAGCTCAAACACAAACTTGACGCTTTGCTCTCTTGCGTGCCTGTCATAGTGGGAAGGTTGTACGATATGCACTTCAGGCCAGGGGTTGACTGCGTACGATTGAAACTTGTACTCGGTGACGTTTGACATTCGCTCTGCCAATAACCCGCCCAGTCCGGTTCGGGCGCGCCATGACGTGCCTTTCACACCGTCCTGAAAATCATGGGCCTCTAAATTCTCAAATTTGAACATTCTCTTGCGCAGTCGTTGTAGCCGCTCCTCTTCCATTTTGCGACGGTGTTTATTCACGGCTTTCTCCATTTGGATATTTTGCCAAATGGAGGCCTGTATATTTACATTGGTTTCCAAGGTGTTGCCGTCGGAATATCGAATCACCATCCTGGGTTCTTCGATGCTGATAACTTGATATTCATCGTGGCGATTCCGATACTTTTTACCTACCTTAAATGGATGTTTCATCACTTGCCTCCTCAAACTAACGGGATAAATTTATTTCTAAACGCGATTCCCGAACACGAGTTCGTAGATGTATTATACCGCATAAGGCGTGAAGCGTAAAACGCCAAGCGTCAAACGAACGTGTAACTATGCCCTCTCACGTATGACGCTTGACATTCCACGTTTCACCTGACGTACCGGTATACGTCTACCCGCATAAAGTGAGCCTCGTCTGCTCGTTCCCAGTTTGTCTCCAACCACGCCTGCACCAACCCGCGCTCGTCCCACATTGCCGTCTCGGTGGCGACCAACCAGACCACGTCACGCCCCGCCGTCATCTCTTGCATGCCATCGGCGACCTCTCGTTCGCCTATCAAATAAGAGCCATCAGCGGAGCGGTGGTTGGTGTAAAGTCCCTCGGCCCAGGGATATTCGTCCTCGGGAAAGTAATAGTCGAAAGTGTATTTGGCGTAGGGAATTTGAAAAATGACCAGTTCGTTAAAGCCACAGCAGTTGCTCATAACGAGCGGCAGATAACACGTAAAGCCACCAGTCTCACCAGAAGGCCGATGTACGCCTGGTTCGTTGGGTACACGATAGTCGGCTATGTAAGCGGCGGCGGCGCGAAAGTTGGATTTTATCGGAGTGGCGGCCTGCCGCCACAGATTGACGCCGTTTAAAACAATAATGATGCCCACCAGCGCCACCGTCATCCAACGCCCCCAACCACCCATGCGCATAAGGGAAACCAGACCGAGAGAGATCAACAGGTAGAAAGCTGGCGCGGCCCAAGCGAGGTAGCGGTCGGTAAAGAGCGGTTGGCGCAGCGAGATGAGCCACATAGCCAGCAGTGGAACGGCGAGCCAGCACGCCAGCGCGAAGCGGTTCCTGATTTTTCCCCCAAAAAAGAGTCCCCACACGGCCAGCGCGCCCATCAGTACGACGCCCCAGGACCATCCCCAGCCCAACATCCCCAGGCTCCAGCCGTTGAGCAGGGTCTCTACCATCTCGCTCAATGTATAGGGGAGAAAGCCGGTCTCGCGCTCTTGCAGCAGCAACGGAGCCTGCCAGGCAAGCAACGGTAGGTAGGGCAGAGTGAGGCTGACCAGACTGGCCAGCGCGCCGGCCCAGCGCTTGCGCGCCTGGGGCCACCAGGCAAAGTAGAGCAATATCTGCACGGGGATGAGCAGGGCCGCCAAGATGTGGGAGTAACAGGCCAGACTGGTAGCGGCGACCAGCGCCGCCCACCAATGCCACTTACTTCCCTCAATAGCACGACGCAGTCCGTAAATCGCCAATAGAGCCAGGGCCGGTACCAGTGTGTACATCTTGACTTCCTGACTGTACCAGGTCAAGTAGGGGGAAGTGGCCATCAATAACGCAACGAGGAGGCCTGTCGAACGGTCGAACAGGCGGCGACCCAGCACATAGGCCAGCGGCACGCAGAGCGCGCCAAAAGAGAGCGAGAAGAAACGCAGGCCGTATTCACTCGCGCCGGCGAGCGCGACCCATCCGCGCAGCAAGACGTAATAGAATGGGCCATTCCAGCCGGGGCGGGTGAAGGAAGCCAGCATCTTGGGCCAGGGGACGGTGGCAAAGCGCAACGCGTCCACCTCGTCCCTCCAGAGCGGCTGGACATCCAGAGAGACGGCGCGCACGGCAAAGGCGACCAGCGTCAGCAGGCTGACCGCAGCAAGGTGATGGAATCGCGAGGGCTTCATTCGATGGCGCGACGATCCCAACGCAAGATGAAAAAGGCGATGCACAGCGCCAGTCCAATACCCAGCGTCACCCATAGTAGAGCCGCTCCCCTGTTACTCCAGGAAGCGGGGGTCGCCGGCGCGGCGCTCGCCTGGGTGGGGGTGGGGAGCGGAGACTCGCCTAGAACCAGAGGGGTGGGCAAAGGGGAAACGTCGTTATCTTCAAACAGTGCGCCGCGCAGCCACAGCAGCGCCGCGACGACGAGCGCCACAATCAGAGCCAACACAAACCATAGACGGAGACGACGTGATTGATCCATAACGGTTGTTTTCACCCGCTGCGCGGGTGCGGGGTGATGCTTTCGCCAAGTGAACAACTACAATGAGCGTGGAGCAGTCGAGCTTGCCGCCGATAGCACAGTCAGGTGCAAAACGCGGTTGGGCCGCACCCTCTAGAAGCTACCCCCGTGACCATCATTGCTTATACTCGTACCTCAACAACGAGAACATCGACACGTCCACATAACCCTTTTCTCCCCAGTTCTCGTATTCCCTCAAAACGCCTTCCCTTCGAAATCCCAATTTTTCTAGTAACTTGTCTGATCCCTCATTCTCTGGCATTACCACCGCTTGAATTCTATTCAACCCAACTTCTCTGAAACCAAATTCTATGACCGCGCCCAGCGCTTCCGTCATTATCCCCTGGCGCCAGTGCGAACGGGCCAACTCGTACCCAATGGAGGCTCGTGTATGCCACCCGTGGAAACCATAGTAACCACATGTCCCGATGACATTACCATCCTCTCTTAGAGTAATCCCCCACCGAACACACCGCCTGACGTCAAAACCGCTAGCCCAAGATTCAAGCTGTTCCCTGGCTTGAGAAATCTCCGTGAAGGCCTCATCATCATAGAACCTGGTCACCTCCTCATCCGCCAAGATGGCGAACAACGACTTGGCATCAGAAAGGTGCAATCGTCTCAGTACCAAACGCTCAGTTTCTAGATGAGGAAATACCTGGAACACACAATCCAAGTTCAGCATACTCTTTCCTTCCGAAACACCGTCTCAACTATGACTCTCCTGAAAAAAGGCTTTTCTCACCGCCAAGACACAAAGAGCGCAAAGATTTTTAAGCAGGAGATCAAGAATATTCATTTGTGCGGGCCAAAATGTAAAGAATATTCACCTCGATATTAAATCTCTTGGCGTCCTTTGCGTCTTTGCGGTAAAACTCTAGTTTTTTCAGTCCAGTCAACTATCACTTCATTCCCTGCGACGTGAGTGCGGTCCAACTCCATTATAACGCAACTACTCACACCGCGCCAATTTGCGACAGGGGCGCTGCAACAGATTAGGGAAAGGGCGGTTTTACCGCTCCAACACCATGCGGTAAACGTCCAACGTCTCGCGGGCGGCCTTGCCCCAGGTGAAACGAGCCGCTTGCGCCAGACCCCGCTCCCGCATCCGCGCCCGCAGCGGCTGCTCCGTCAACACGCGGGCCAGCGCGCGGGCGATGTCGTCGGGGTCGTCGGGATCCACCAGCAAGCCCGCCTCGCCCACCACTTCTGGCAGCGAGGCCCGGTCGGCGACGATGACCGGTGCGCCGCAGGCCATCGCCTCCAGCGCTGGCAGCCCGAACCCTTCGTAGAACGAGGGCGTCGCCAGCAGAGCGGCCCCGTTGTACAGCCCTACCAGGTCGGCGTCCGGCGCCCCGTGAAGAAAGCGTACTTGCCCGGTGAGGTGCAACTCGGTGACACGTTCAAAGATATCATCGTACAACCAGCCCTTGCCGCCGACCAATGCCAGCGGCGCGTCTGTGATCTTGGCGTCGAGCAGCGAGCGGTAGGCCTCTAGCAAGCCCGGTACATTCTTGCGCGGCTCCAGCGTTCCCACGCAGAGCAGATACCCCGGCTCCAAATTGTACCGCGCAACGACCTGCCTGACCTCCGCCTCCGGCAGCGGGCGAAAGGCCGGGTCGGCGGCCAGGTGTACGGTCGTGATCTTTTCCGGCGGCGCGTCCAACAGTGAGACCAAGTCAGATTTAGTGGCGTGAGAATCGGCCAAGATGTGGTCGGCGCGGCGCACTGCCCACTCGATCTGCCGGTTGTAGTAGCGGCGGCTCTGCGCGGTGAGGAACTGGGGATAGTGGACAAAGTTCAGATCGTGGACGGTGATCACCGAGCGGCGATAGCCAAAAGCGGGCGGGATGAAATCGGGGCTGTGGAGCAGGTCGAGCCGCAGGCGCAGCGCTTCTACCCCCAGCGCCCAGCGCTCCCAGCGGTGATGGGCGGGAGTCCAGCAGGCGACGGGACAAAAGTTCGGTCCCGGCGTGGGGGGAATGTGATCCTTGCGGCTGTGCAGCACGTAAAAGTCGGCGTCCGCGTCGAGCGCGGCCAGCGCGGCCAGCAGGCGAGACACATAGTTGCTGATCCCCCCCCGCGTATAGTGGACGATACGGGCGTCAATTCCAATTACCAATTTCCAATTTCCAATTACCAATGTCTAATGAGTTATTATAGCGGCCCGCGTCAGCCTGTCAACCGTTGCCTGTGGTGGGGAATGATGATATAATCAGCGCGCGATCATAATAGAGGGCTATCTGGCATAGAGCCAGCCTAAATTCACCTGGGGGGTAATCATGGCGATGAACGTGACTCAAACGATGGAGTTGAGCCAGGCAATACAGACGATAAAGTTCCTGGAGGAAGAGCGCCGCAAGGACAAAGCCGCCGTCGCGGTGCTGCAAAAACAGGCGCAGAGCCAGGAAGAACAACTATCTCAACAGATAGCTCAGATACAGGACTTGCAGACCATGCTGGCCGGTGTCCAGAGCTTGATCTCGCAGGTGACCGGTTTCGAGCAGACGGTAGCCAGTTACAAGAACGAGATGGTCTTTATGCTCGAACAGCGTGAAGAGGCGTTAAAGAGAGCGCGAGCGGAATCCGCCCGGCTGCGCCAAATCGAGATGAAGGCGGTAATTGACCAATTGGGCCAATTAGATAAAAGAACGCAGGTTCTGCCGCGCTACGACGAGGAAATCCAGGCCCGCCAGGTCGAAGAACAGCGGCTCAACGAGGCCATCCAGCGCTTGGAGGTCGTCGTCGCCGACCTGAGCAAACGCTCCGACGACCGCGTGCAGGCCGTCACCTACTTGGAGGAACAGCGCCGCGCCGACAACCGCCGCATCGCCGAACTGGAGCAAGAGACAACCACACTGCGCAAGCGAGTCGAGACCCAAGCGACAAAACTTCCGCTTTTGGAAGAGAATATCCAAAAATACAAACCGCGCATTGACGAGGCCGTCAGCCAGATCAAAGAGTTTGAGAAACCGCTCGAAGAGATGCGCGTGGCCGAGTTCCGCCGCGAGCAAGCGGTCAAAAAGTATATGGACCAGGCGGAGCAGGTTCGTCAGGAAATGGAGGAATGGCGTTCGCAGACCCAGCGCTTTGTGGAGCAATACACGCTCACCAAGCGGGGCCTGGAAAAGTTGGAAAGCTTCCAGGCGCGGCAGGAAAAGCGGCAGAACGAGGTAGCCGAGATGCAACGTCTGGCCGAGGACCGGGTCAAGCGGCAGTGGGAAGAGTGGCAGGCGGGGCAAGACAAGGAACTGAAAAAGCGCCAGGTCGCAGTGGATGAGCAGTGGAAGGTGCAGAAAAAAGTAAATCAGGAACTCGCTCGGCGGATCGAGCCACTCGAAGCGCAGATCGGAATTCACCAGACCCAGATTGAATCCCTGTTCGACATCCGCCGCATGGACGCCCACCGTGACCTGGAGACAGTCCAGGGCGCAGTCGAACGGGCGGAGCAAGCGTTTACCCAGGCCCGTGAAATCCTGCGCGGCGAGGTTTAGGAGAGCGCGTATGCACGTCATTGGCACAGCCGGCCACGTAGACCACGGCAAATCCACCCTCGTCCACGCCCTCACCGGCATTGACCCCGACCGGCTGCGCGAGGAGAAAGAGCGGGAGATGACGATAGATTTGGGGTTCGCCTGGCTCGCGCTCCCCAACGGCGAATCGGTCGGCATCGTGGACGTGCCGGGGCACCGGGACTTTATCGAGAATATGCTGGCCGGCGTGGGCGGCATTGACGCCGCGCTCTTTATCGTCGCCGCCGACGAGGGCGTGATGCCGCAGACCCGTGAGCATCTGGCCATCCTCGACCTGCTGGGGGTTGAACGGGGGGTCGTCGCCCTGACCAAGCTGGACGTGCTCGAAAGCATGGGCGAGAGCGATGAATGGGTTGAACTGGTCGCCGCCGACGTTTCCGAGACGCTGGTGGGAACGGCCCTGGAAGGTGCGCCCATCGTTCCCGTCTCCGCCCGCACCGGGCAGGGGCTGGACGAGCTAACGACCGCGTTGCAAGAGATGCTGGCCCAGATTGAGCCGCGCCGCGACCGGGGGCGCCCCCGGCTGCCGGTGGACCGCGTCTTTAGCATCAGTGGCTTTGGCACCGTCGTCACTGGCACGCTCGCTGATGGTTGCTTTGAGGTGGGACAAGAGGTCGAGATACTGCCCCGTGAGCTCAAGGCCCGCGTGCGCGGCCTCCAGACTCACAAACAACAGGTTGAGCGGGCGGCGCCGGGCAGCCGCGTGGCGATGAACCTCACCGGCGTCAGCAAGGCCGAGCTTGTGCGCGGCGACGTGGTCACCATCCCCGGCTGGCTACACCCCACACTGCTAGTGGACGTGCAATTGCGCTATCTGCCCGACACTCTTCAATCGAGTTCGGAGCCGGCCCACCGGCCGCTGCGCCATAATACCCAGCTCAAATTCTTTTCCGGCGCGGCAGAGACGGTGGCCCGCGTGCGCATACTGGGTGAGAAAACACTGCTCCCGGGGCAGACCGGATGGGCCCAACTGCGGCTCTATGACCCGGTCACGTTGGTCAAAGGGGATCGTTTTATCATTCGCCGCCCCTCGCCCTCCGCGACTCTGGGCGGCGGCGTTGTCATTGACCCCAACCCTGGTCGCAAACACCGTCGCTTCCGCCCAGGGGTGACCGCTCGGTTGGAGACGCTGGCCCAGGGCAGCCCGGCCGAGATATTGCTGCAAGCACTAGAGCGAAAAGGGCCTACCCTCGCCCGCAATCTGCTCTCCGCCAGCAGCCTGGGCGACGCCGCCCCCGATGCGCTGGCTCAACTATTGGATGAGGAGCAGGCGCTAGCCTTAGGCTCTCGGACTACCGTCCAGCGGCCTGTGCCTGGCAACCAGTTACTCGCGGCCCGTTCCTGGTGGTCTGCTCTGGTTGATCGGATCTTGGGCGAACTCGCCGCTTACCATCGGCAGTCCCCGTTGCGGGTGGGGATGGTGCGCGAGGCCCTGCGCAGCAAGCTCAAACTAGAGCCAAAGGTCTTTAATGCGGTGCTGGCCCGCGCCGTCGCCGAGGACCTCGCTGTAGACGAGGGAACCACCGTCCGGCTCCCCTCCCACAAGGTGCAGCTTGATCCCGATCAACAGCGGCGAGTAGACGCATTGCTGGCCCGCTTTCGCCGCCAGCCCTATACCACGCCCTCGGTCAAGGAAAGTGTCGCCGCCGTGGGAGAGAGTGTGCTGGGTGTGTTGATGGGCCGGGGAGATTTGGTACAGCTCTCGCCGGAGGTTCTATTCTTGCCCCAGACGTACGAGGAAATGGTGTCCCGCGTTCGCGCGCACATTGAGCGCGATGGAAGCATCACCCTGGGCGAGACGCGTGATATGTTAAAGACCAGCCGCAAATATGCGCAAGCACTGCTAGAGCACCTGGATGAAATAGGGGTGACGAAACGTGTGGAGGATAAAAGGGTGCTGCGGTAAAAGCCGTAATGCATCAGGCGCAAGAATCAGGTTGACGTTTCACTTTTTATCTCTTCCTGAATCATGATAGTGCTCCTCCCGGTCAGTTTTTCGACACAGAATACCATTTGGAGCGTCATCAGTCAACATATAACCACTACCGAATTTAAGGTTTCGGGCTGGCCCACCGGGTGACAAACCGGCGCGAGACTGGTATACTAACCGGGTGGATTCTATAGCGTCTACCTGGTTTGCGCGGCGCGTTCTCGATTTCGTCGGTGTGCTGACCGACGTTTACTACACGCGTAAATACGGCACACTGGCCCAGCGCTTGGGCAGGGGAGGTGTCGGGCCGGACCGACAGCGTGGATTTATCATCATTCAGATTGACGGACTTGCCTACGACCACCTGATACAGGCTGTGGCCGCCGGCTATATGCCCTACCTGAAGCGATTGTTGGCCGAACGTCGCCTATCTGTGGCTCCCTGGCGCTGCGGGCTGCCCAGTACCACGCCAGCCGTTCAGGCCGGTATCATGTTTGGCAACCGCTTTGACATTCCCGGTTTCCGCTGGTACGAGAAAGAGCGGGGACAGACAATGATGTCCAAGCGACCCGATCAGATTCAGGCCGTGCGCGACCGCATCAGCCAGGGGCGACCGGGCATCCTGCGCGGCGGTTCTTGCTACGTCAGCATATTCGATGGCGACGCCGACTTGGCACTTTTCACTCTTAGCACGCTTCACCGGCAGCGATTTTTTGAGAGCTTACGCGGGATGGGGTTGTTTCTTCTGTTTCTTTTCAGCCCATTCCGCATACTGCGTTTGCTAGGCTTGATCACTGCGAGCTACCTGACCGGGTTGGGCCGGCGGTTGGTTGCCCTGATACGACCTGGCGACATCAACCCCTTTGATCTTTTTTCCCCCCTTCTACATGCAGTCAGTGATACGCTCCTGACCGAGACACAGACCTTTGGCGTGATGCTGGACATTTACCGCTGCGCGCCGGCCATCTATGCCAACTATAATAGTTACGACGAGGCGGCCCACAAGCTGGGGGCGGATTCTGTGGCCGCTTTCCGCGTGTTGCGTGGCGTTGATAGGCGCATTCGCCAGATCAACCGTATGCGTACCCGTTACCAGAGGCGGGAGTACGATCTCTACATTCTCTCCGATCACGGCAATACGCCGGCGATCCCTTTCAGTTGGCGTAATGGGGTCACTCTGGGAGAATATATCTTGGCTCAGATTGGCAGAGAACTTTCGGTGGATGAACGGGCCGAAGCATACGCGCACTCGGCGGACAAGACGCGCTACCTGTTGGACGAGTTGCAGGGCCTGGAACGCCATTTTTCGCCTCGCCTGCGCCGGGCGCTGTCGCCTATCCGTCGTTACCTGAAGCGCCGCATGCTTTGGGGACCAGAGTTGGATTACGATCTGGAACGGCAACGGGACGTCGTCGTCTCTGCATCCGGCCCGCTGGTCCACGTCTACTTCAATGTCACCTCACGCTCTCTTGATGTGGTTGAGGTAGCTATTCTGTACCCTCGTTTGTTGGATAGCTTACTTGCCAACCCTGGCATCGGGGCCATCGTGGGACGGGCGGGGAAGAGAACGGTAGTGTTGGGTCAGCAAGGGGGCGCACTGGTCTTTGGAGAGGGGCGCGAGAGCGTGGAGTGGCCTCATCCTTTACTGCCGTTTGGCGATACAGCTTACGTCGCTGCCCAGCTTCATTACCTGGCCCACTTTCCCCACTCCGGCGACCTGGTCGTGCTGGGGGCGTTGCAGCCGGATGGGCGGGTCGTGGCTTTCGAGGAGCAAGCGGCCGTACACGGGGGGCTGGGCGGGCCGCAGGGACGGCCTTTTATTGCCTGGCCGCCGGAGCGCTCGCTGATGCCGGAGACGTTGAACGACGCACAGGATTTGTATCCCTACTTTGCGCGGTATATGGCTTAACGCATGATGCGTAAAGGTTCGCTCGCAGGTCAGCTTTTATGTTTGACGCTTGACGCCTTCGCCGCCTCAAAGCCCGCCGCCAGCGCCTTCAGGTTGATCTCCTCCGTCCCGCGTGGGGCGCGCTCCTTCACTGCCGCTTCCAACGACTCGCGGGATACGATCTCGGTCAGCCCGACCAGCACTCCCAGCCCGACTACGTTGGCGACGATTGCGCGCCCGATATCCTCTTGCGCTATGGTGGTCATAGGTACGCGCACGGCCTGTGTCGTCGGCGCGCGTCCGACGTGGCAATCATCCAGAATCAACAAGCCGTCTTTGCCCATCTGCCCGCCGTACTTGTCGCACGCTTCCTGGCTCATACAGAGCGTGACGTTGGGTTGGAGCACCTTGGGGTAGAGAATCTCGTCATCAGAGATCACCACCTCTGACCGGCTGGCGCCTCCTCGCGCCTCCGGCCCGTAGGATTGGGACTGGACAACGTTTTTGCCGTCTCGAATCGCTGCTTCTGCCAGCAGGATGCCGGCCAGAATAGCGCCCTGCCCGCCGGTGCCGGCCAGTCGTACTTCGTAACGCTCCGTCATTGGGCCGCCTCCTTTGCATTGGAAGGAAAGCGCAGCGACTCCTTTGCATTGGAAGGAAAGCGCAGCGACTCCTTTGCATTGGAAGGAAAGCGCAGCGACTCCTTTTGCGCTCGTTCTATAATTTGGTCGTAGAGTTGCGTGTACTCTGGGATGTCTCGGTCCGCGAACACGCCGCGTATGATCTTGCCTTCCCTTTCTTCCTCGCTCATCTTTTCGCACTGCCTGCGCGTGACGCTCTGTTCCTTGAGGCGGCGCATCATGTCGGTCGCCGTGCCCCAGCGGTTGAGCCGGCCCAGCGTCGTGTGGCAATAACTTATGGCCTCGACCAACGAGAACCCGTCCTTGGTGATGGCCTGGGCGATGTACTTTTCTAATTCCTGGACGTGGTAGACGGTGCTGCGGGCGACAAAGGCGGCCCGCGCCGTCACCGCCAGCTCAGAGATGGGAAAAGGCTGTTCGATGTGGCCGTAGGGGGCGGTCGCTGCCAGTACGCCGGTAGGTGTGGTGGGCGAGTATTGGCCGCCCGTCATCCCGTAGGTAGAGTTGTTGACCACGATGGCGGTCAGCCCAATGTTGCGCCGGGCGGCGTGGATAAAGTGGTTGCCGCCGATAGCCAGCGCGTCGCCGTCTCCCATCACCACGATCACTTTCATCTCTGGGCGTACCATCTTTAACCCGGTGGCAAAGGCCAGCGCCCGGCCGTGGGTGGTGTGCATGGTGTTAAAATCCACATAGACCGGCATGCGGCCTGTGCAGCCGATACCAGAGATCATCGCTACGTCGTCCTTATCCAATTGTAGGTTGTCCACCGCGCGGATGATGGCGCCCATGACGATGCCGATGCCGCAGCCGGCGCACCAGACGTTGGGGAATTTCTTGTTGTGGCGCAGATACTTTTCGTGGACGCGTGACTCACGCTGTAGTCTTTTCATTGCTCCCTACTCCCATTCTTCAATAGCGGCCAGTATCTCGGTTGGTTTAATCATCTCGCCGTCCGCCCGGTTGACCCGGCGCACCTTATCCCGTCCGAGCACCCGCTCCACCTCCAACACCAACTGCCCCAGGTTCATTTCCGGAACCACGACGCGGCTGGCTTGAGCGGACGCATACTCCACGACCTCCTCGGCGAAAGGCCAGATGGTCTTGAGCTTGAGCAACCCGACCTTGCTCCCGCGCTCCCGCGCCATCTCGACGGCGTGATGGGCCGAGCGGGCCGTGGCGCCGTAGGCAATGACGACTACCTCGGCTCCCTCAATGCCGTCCTCGTCGTAGAGCAGGATGTCCGAAAGGCTGCGGTCTATCTTGCGAAAGACCCGCTCCAGCCAGGGCTGAACCTCGTCCAGTCGGTTGGTCGGATACCCGCGCTCGTCGTGGTGCAGGCCGGTGATGTGGTAGCGGTAGCCCTCGCCAAAGGGCACCAATGGAGGTATGTCGTTGGGCAAGTTTTCGTAGGGCTTGTACCACTCTGGCGGCACTACCGTACCAGATCGCTCCATTCGTTCAATCGTGTCATAGTCTGGGAGAACGACGCGCTCCCGCATGTGGCCGATCACCTCGTCCATTAACAGAATCACCGGTGTGTAATACTTTTCGGAAAAGTAGAACGCCTTCACCGTCAGGTCGAAAGCCTCGCGGACGGATGATGGCGCGAGGGCAATGATGGGGTGATCGCCGTGCGCGCCCCAGCGGGCTTGCATCACGTCTCCCTGAGAGGGGGCGGTGGGGCGGCCGGTGGAAGGTCCCAGCCGTTGCACGTTCACGATGACACACGGTATCTCGGCCATTGCCGCGTAGCCAATGTTTTCCTGCATCAGGCTGATGCCGGGGCCGGAGGTGGCGGTCAGCGATTTGGCCCCACCCGCCGACGCGCCGATGATGGCGGCGATGGAGCCGATCTCGTCCTCCATCTGAATGAACTTGCCGCCCACCTGGGGCAGCCGCCAGGCCAGCACCTCGGCGATATCGGTGGCCGGCGTGATGGGGTATCCGGCGAAGAATGTGCAGCCGGCGGCTATAGCGCCCTCGGCGCAGGCCGCATCCCCCTGTACAAGTTTGGCGATTGGTCTCGGTGTCATGCTGTTTCCTCCCCCGGTTCGATATCTACCACAAAGATAGCAAAATCAGGGCAGTGTAACTCGCACCAGCGGCAGGCGGTACATTTTTCCGGGTGGGCCACGATGACGCTTCCGCCATTGCCCTGTTTCTCCAATACCTTGGTTGGGCAGAACTCGACGCACAGCCCGCAGCCCTTGCACCAGTTGGGAAAGACGGTCACGCGGCCACGCGGCAGTTTCCGTTTGTTTTTTTTCTTCTTCACGCTCTCTGAATCATCTGGCCCGCTCATATAAATGACCTCCTTCAGGATTGCTGCCGTCCTACAGACTCAGTAGATCCAAAATGTTACGACAACAAGACCTCGGAGGTCTCTCGAGAGCGCCTTTGCCGGTAAAAACGGGCGCAATCTAAGCAATTTTGCTGCCAATGTCACCTTCCGAGACCTCCAAGGTCTGAAATTTGGCTCTACTGAGTCTATGGGCATTATCCTATAAAGCCTGGTTTTTGGCCAGTATCATTTGTACGACCCAATGCGGTGATGTTTGTCAGGTATCGGAATACAAAGACGATATAGTGTCACAAAGTATTCGCAAATTCAGACTCAGTAGATCCAAATTTCAGACCCGAAGGGTCTCGCGACGACAAGTTACCCGCGAAAGATTGCCCATAACGGGCGCAAATTCGCCAAAAAGCCTTGTTTTGAGGCCCTTTGGGTCTCGAGGTGATTGAAATCTGTATCTACTGAGACTGGGTTGCAAGGGCAAGAGAGGCGCAGGGGTGGGGACAGCAATTCCCGTTATGGGGAAAATGTTCAGATGTAGCCGCGATTTCCATATCGCGCAGCCCGTTTTACGCAACATAATGTACGCGATATGGAAATCGCGGCTACAAAACGGGAATTAGTGTATTTGGCCTTTTCCCGCTGCAAGATCAAGTAGAACAGTGTTTCTGCCTGGTCTTGTGAAGCAAAGCAGCCTATCTCGTCAGCGCAACTGCGGAACTCGCGGAAGAATCGCTCCAGCAGGTTAGTTGTGCAGATCATATGCTTGTGCGGGAACGGCGCCCGCAGGTAGTTCAAGGTCAGGTTCAAGTCCTTCAGAAAGCATCGCACAGTCTCAGTAGATCCAAAATGTTACGACAACCAGACCTCGGAGGTCTCTCGAGAGCGCCTTTGCCGGTAAAAACGGGCGCAATCTAAGCAATTTTGCTGCCAATGTCACCTTCCGAGACCTCCAAGGTCTGAAATTTGGATCTACTGAGTCTTCGGCTCCACAGGCGCCCACCTCCGTCGGAAGTCAATCACGCGTTGCCGGGGTGTTCGTTTTCTGTATCCGGCCGGGCCGGGAAAAATCGCGCTTCACTCTTCATCCAGCGCCCGACGGATCACGCGCGCCAACTGGTCCACCTCAAAAGGCTTGTAGACCACGTCCAGAAAACCCGCCTCCTTCAATTCCTCCTGGCTTTCCTCCATCGCGTAGCCGGTGAGGGCCAGTACCTTGAGAGCAGGGATCGCCTTCCCTAGCTCCTGCATCAACTGTTTTCCCCCCATCTTTGGCATCACTATATCCGTGATCACCAGGTCTATCCTTCGACCAGGCTCAGGACGAGTTCCCTTCACCGCCTGGCAGACCTCCAGCGCCTCCTGCCCGTTCGCTCCGGTCAGCACGTGGTAGCCCAACAATTCCAGCAAGTCCCGCCCCCCTTCCCGCAGATTCTCGTTGTCCTCCACCAGCAAGATAGTCTCTCCCTGCCCCTGCGGGATGGCTGACGCTTCCTCCTCCGCGACCTGCTCCTTTCCCTTGCTGGCCGGCAGGTAAGCGTGGAACGTCGTCCCCTGTCCCGGCTCCGTCTCCACGTCAATGTGCCCCCCGTGCTGTTCCACGATGCCATACACCTGCGCCAGCCCCAGCCCGGTCCCTTTTCCCACCTCCTTGGTGGTAAAGAACGGCTCGAAAATTCGCGGTAGCACGTCGGGCGGAATCCCGCTGCCGGTGTCCGTCACCGTTATTTGCACCCATTCTCCTCGGGCCACCCGACCACAACCGGCGCACCTGATTTTTTCTGCGGCCGCCGTCCTGGACAAAGCGATGCGCAGTTCCCCTCCTTCTGGCATCGCGTCCCGCGCGTTGACCACCAGGTTCGTCAGCGCCTGCTGGATGCGGGTGGGGTCCCCCTTGACCACGTATTCCTCCTCCGCCCCCACGTCGAGGTGAAGCTGGATGCTCTCCGGGATCGTCCGCTCCAGGATGCGGACAGCCTCTTTGATGAAGGGCTTGAGGTCCATCGGGCCTACATCGAGGGGGGAGCGGCGGCTAAAGTCGAGAATCTGCCCCACCAATTTGGCCGCCCTTTTTGTCTCTTTGATGATGGTCTCAGCCGCCGACACTGTGCTGGCGGGCGAGTGCTCCTGCCTCAAGATTTGGTAAGCAAAGAGATTGACGACCGTCAGCATGTTGTTAAAGTCGTGGGCGATGCCGCCGGCCAGTTGGCCCACCGCCGCCAGCCGCTCCTGCTGCCGCAGTTGCTGCTCCATCTGCTTGCGTTCCTCTTCGGAGCGGATGCGCTCAGTGATGTCCACTCCGACGGCCCACTGCATCCAGCCAGGAATGGGAACCTGATTTGATACGTTGGTCCAACTAACCGTCCTGACACCTCCATCCTTGCACTTGATATCCCATTCGAAATCGCGAAAGTCGGAAACATGCGCTTCCACCTCCCCCTCCACGCGCTCGCGGCGCTCCGAATCCGGATATAGTAACTCCATAGCCCCAGGGTTGCCGACGATTTCATCCGCGCTGTAGCCGGTCACACGCTCGCATTCCCGGTTCCAAAGAACAAAGTTTCCCCCGGCATCAATGGCGTCTATCATCACTGGCATATTCTGCACCACCAGGCGCAGTCGCTCCTCACTCTCCCGCAGCGCGTGCGTTGCTTGCAACGCCTCAGCCAGAGCTTTTTCCCTGGCCGCCAACGCTTTGCGTTGGCCCTCCTCCGCCCGCTTGCGCGCGGTGACGTCGCGGAAAATCGATCTGCTATAAAGAATATTTCCTTGAGCATCGCGGACAGCCGAAACCTTTAATGACACATCTATTGTGCTTCTATCCTTTCGCTGTAGTTGGAGTTCCTCTCCCTCTATTTCTCCGGTCTTTGCAAACACTGGAAACACTTTTTCTTTTGCATACCGAGCACTTGCAGGAGCATACATATCAAAGATTGGTCGGCCAATGATTTCTTCTTTTGTATAGCCTAGCGCAGTGGCCAATGTCTGGTTGCATTCGATAATAGTTGCTGTTTGCGCATCCACAGAAGCAAACATATCCGGAGCAAGATCGTAAAGGTCTTGATATTTTTCTTCGGATTTCTTCAATGCCTCCTCCGCCCGCGCCCGCTCCTCTTCGGAGCGGACGCGCTCGGTGACGTCACGGCCAACCGCCTGGAACTCGGTCACGTTTCCCTGTTCGTCGAATATGGGCCGATTGATCCACTGCTGCCAGCGCACCTTGCCGCCGGCCGCCACGGCCCGATGCTCAATAGTTGCCACCGGCTTTTCCGGGCTGAACGATGCCAGGTGCTGTACAACTCTCTCCCGCTCCTCCGGCAGGATGTGGGACATAAAGCTATGCCCCACCAGTTCCTGGCACTGCTTACCGTGATAGCGACAATAGGCCTGGTTCACAAAGGTGAGCACGCCATCGGGGAGAAAGCGACAGACCAGGTCCGTCTGGTACTCGACGACGGTGCGATACCGTTCCTCGCTCTCCCGCAGCGCCTCCTCCGCCCGCTTGCGCTCCTCCAGCCGCTCGCGGAAGGCCAGCCCGTATGCCATCAGCAGCTCCATCAAC
>DUEK01000089.1 GCA_011192155.1 Thermoflexia bacterium | reverse complement strand
TTCCAGATCTGGGTCGGCATTGATGGCTTTGAAGACATCAGCTTCACCTACGGGCCTGCGTTGTCGCTCGGCGATGGCGGCTGGTTGACAGTGGGCGCCGAGAATGCTTACGGCAACTCTGGCGAGAACTACTACGCCGACGGTGATGGTACGCCTCCGGCGGCTGGCACCGACGTGGTAGTGACTTCTGTTCCCGGCGCGCCCGGCGAGACCCACACCATCGCCTTCACCGCCAAGGGCCGGCGCAAGGGTGAGTGGAAAAACTGCGCCTATATGACGGGTGATACGTTCTTTGGCACCAACATCGCCTGCTTTAGTGGTGTGGTTGAGTAACACCTAGTCCGAAACAACTTGGTCACGGGCCTAGGCCGATCGTGATCAGGCAACAAACACAAAACGGCGGGCTAGAGAAATCTGGCCCGCCGTTTTGCGTGCTACTGATCCCCAAAGCCGGGAGGGGGCGACAGGCTGTCACTTCCTACAGCCTGTCCTACAGCCTGCTCGCAGAGGAAGGGAGGACGGTTACCTCCGTTGTGATAGTTGTAGATGCGCTTCCCAACGCGGAGGCGAATGAGCGCGCCGTCGTGCTGCACCTGGGTGTACACCATACCCGGCTGCGGGCAGCCCAGGCCGCCATCGGGCCAAACGACCGCACTGACTTCTAGCAGCTCGATCTGGTCTGCCTCGATAGAAAGCCGCCGGGCCAGGTCTTCTTTGGCCTGCATCACCAATCCCTGCAGGGCCGGGTTGGATGGGCTTGGAATCGTGGGGCTGATCGACATAGTTCCCTCCTGAATCATTTGTGTAGGGGAAATGGGGACAGCGGTCCCCAGCGGCGCGGGCGTTCCCGGCTCCGCTGGGGTTGCTTTCTCACTCGGGGCGGCGCCGGGCGGAGACGGCTCCACCTCGCCAACCGGCGTGTCTGGGGATGCTACGGGGGTGGTTTCCACGGAGAGCGAGGTCGCCGCCTGTCCGCAGCCAGCCACACCTGCGATCATCAGCCAGCAAACCAAAAGCCAAATCCACTTGCGTCTCATAGCCTACCTCCTTGCGCGATTGCGTCGTTATCTGATTTCTCTGACATTCATCACATAGACGCGCGAGGTCGGCTAAAAGTTCCAAAGGAGTGAGCCGCTCGGCCTTCATCAGGCTCGCTGGCTACGGCAGCCCGGACACATTCTTCAGATTCCAGACTTGGATGTTATCAAACTCGCAGACGATGTCTGGTTGCCCATTGCACATGAACCCTACATCGTGTGCCACGTCGAAATCTTTATCCTCAACGTAGACAACTGATCATCCCACATTTTGCCCGAGTCCCAGTTTCTTGTGCCGCTTGCGATAGCAAATTTGAGAAAACCGCCGGGAAGCCCCAGATTGACTGTCTGCCCAGAACCATAACTGCCGCTGACCTGGCGACTGTCAAAACTCAGCACCAAGTCTTTAGCCACCGACCAGGGAGGACCCAATCCAGCAGTATTGCCGTCAACGAGCGTCGCCCGGGCCACGCCATTGGTTATCTCAAATTGGTCCAAGCCCCACCCCTTGTCCGTTGTCGAGAAATCATCCTCATAGTCCGGCGCGCGGTCGGCGATGGCGGCCAGGATGGGCTCGGCAAAGGCGCGGGCCTGGTCGGCGGGGGAGCTGGGAATGGGCATCGGCGCGGCGGCCGCCTCGCCGGCCCACTGAGGCCAGTAGCTGTGCAGCCAGTGCTCCGGAAAGTCGTCCATCTCTGTTCGGGACGATTCGTCGCAGCCGTCGGGGCCGGGGTCGCACTCCGGGTCGACCCGGTACACGCTCCCATCGTCGAACCGCACGGCCAGGTATGCACCGTCGGGACTGAAGGCGACATCGCTGCCGAAGGGACTGGCGTCATCCCGCGTCCACAGCAGCCGTCTGTCGCTGCCGTCGAAATTGACGACCAGCAGCAGGGCCGGCGAGGTCTCTTCCTCGTCGCACCAGTGGGCGAACCAGGCCAGCCGCGAGCTATCTGGCGACCAGGCAATGTTGGTGGGGCAGTAGGGATGCGGCACGATCTCGCGATGACCCGTGCCGTCGGGCCGGACCACCGACAACGCGCCGGAATCGTGGTAGGCAATCCACTCGCCGTTCGGCGACCAGGCCGGGACGAGCGGGTGGTGGTTTTCACCCTGGCGGGGGAGTCGCACAACGGCCCCATTATCCAGATCGGCCACGTATAGCTCTTCGCACCTGCCCGGACTGCCGAGCAGGCACGCGCTGAAGGCGATCTGTGAGCCGTCGGACGACCAGGTGTAGCCGTGGAACTGGGTGTACGACGCGGGCAGCCCCAGGGGGACGCTGCTCCCGTCTGCGGTCTGCACACACAGGTCTTGGTCACAATTCATCAACTGCCCACGCTGCTCCGTGGGGTTGATGGGAGGCGCGAGCGTCGCCTCGCCCGACCACTGCGGCCAGTAGTTGGGAAACCACGACCAGGGCATCTCGTTTTCCTCGGTCACCTGGGGCTCACCGCTTCCGTCAGAGCTGATAAAAAAAGCCCTATGCTCACTACCATCCCAGTACCGGCAAGCGATTCGCTGACCGTCGGGACTCCAACCTGTGAACTCTACCCATTCTATAGGCTGGTCAAAGGAATATATCTTGCGCGAGCCGCTCCCGTCGCGATTGACGACCCATAAGGTCGCCCCGTGACCTGAGAAGGCGATCTGCTGACCATCGGGCGACCACGACACCGCCGTAGCGCAGAAATCGGGTATCCCTCCCAATAACCGATGCGCATCAGAACCATCTGGGCGGATGAGCCACAGGTCGCACCAACTCATATGGGCGATCCACTCTCCGTCGGGGGACCAAACCGGACTCCCGTCGTCGGGTTCGCCGAAGGTGAGTTGTCGCAAATCGGAACCGTCGGCATTGATGAGATACAGTTTGCGGTCGGCGATGCCGGGGGCTGAGCCGGCGCTAAAGACGATCTGCTCCCCATCCGGAGACCAGGCGGAGGAGCTGATTTTCTCAACGTCCAGGTCGTCGGTCAGTTGGGTGACTTGGCCGGTCACGGCGTTATGCACGCAGATTTGGTCGTCACAGCTCTGGACGATCTTGCCCTCTTCTGGCGGAGTTGGGCCGGGCACGTGAGTGGGGATGGCCGGGGGCTGAGGCGTCGCCGCCCTCTCTGTTGGCCCTTCGGCCCCCTCGACTTCGCTCGGAGCAGGTCCGCTCGGGGCAACCGTCTCCTCCACCACGCGCACCACCTCCAACTGCCCCCCGCTGATCTGCACCCGCAGCGGCACGCGGCTCAGGATGAAGAAGAAGGCCGCCAGCGCG
>DUEK01000088.1 GCA_011192155.1 Thermoflexia bacterium | reverse complement strand
GGATCCTTACAAAGCATCTATGCAAGAGCTGTGGAATAGCGCCATTGATATGACGATGGTTGGAGGCGAAATCGTTCATCAGGGAGGAGGCGCGTCCCTGTCGCCGCGCCGGGCGCGGGATTTGTGGACGTAATATCCGGTGCGGCCAAGATGGCCGCGTCCCGCTATCCGCGCACCGACATCCACTATTGCACTTTGACGGGGTGAGGAAGCGACTCGCCCCGCAACCCCGCCAGCAGGTTCTCGGCGGCTATCACCGCCATCCTGGTCCGCGTGACGACGCTGGCGCTGGCTATATGCGGCGTCACGATGCAGTTCGAGAGGCTCAACAGCGGGTGGTCGGCCGGGAGCGGCTCCGGCTCCGTAACGTCCAGGGCAGCGTAGGCTATCTCTCCATCTCGCAGCGCCCGGTACAAAGCGTCCGCGTCCACGACGCCGCCCCGGGACGTGTTGACCAATATGGTCGTCGGCTTGCATTTGCGCAACTCCCCCGCGCCGATCAGGTGATAGGTTTCCTCAGTCAACGGAACGTGCAGCGAGATGAAATCGGATTCGGCCAGCAGGGTATCCAGGCCCACTCCGGTGACTTTCAAAGCGGGAGGAACGTCAGACACATACAGGTCGTGATACAGAACGCGCATGTCGAATCCGCGAGCGCGGCGGGCCACCGCCTGCCCGATGCGGCCCAAGCCGACGATGCCCAGCACCGCAGCGTGGACGTCCTGTCCCATCAACAACATCGGCCCCCACGTCTTCCACCGGCCGGCGCGGACGTAATCGGCCCCCTCAACGATGCGGCGGGCTGCCGCCATCAGCAGAGCAAAGGCGCAGTCGGCGGTGGCGTCGGTCAGAACGCCCGGCGTGTTGCCCACGGGGATGGAGCGGGCGGTGCAAGCGTCCACGTCAATGTTGTCATAGCCGACGGCCATATTGCTGACGACCTGCAGGTGGGGAGCCGCGGCCAATAACTCGGCGTCAACACGCTCGCTAAGCAAGCAATAGAGGCCGTCAATGTCGCGCACTTTTTCCAGCAGGACATCGCGTGGGACAGGGAGTTCACCCTCCCACACCTCCACTTTACATTCCTGCTTCAGCATATCAAGGCCCTCATCGGGTACCAGTCTGGTGACGTAGACTTTTTTCATCATATCTCCCTTTCACAAGTTTTTTGGGTTTGAATCTTCACAGCGATCGGAGGCACGTTTTATAGCTCTAGAATTGCCTGTAACCAAACGAAAACGTAGCGCAATTTGGCAAGTTACCAACTTGCCCTACATCCACATAGCCTCAATAAAAAAATCCGTGGGTGCAGCCCGTGTTTGTCCGTGTCCCCAATTTGGCAAAAAGAGACGCAGCGTTTACTGCGTCTCTTTCGTATCAAACAATCATCCCAACACCGAGAAACCAGGTTTTTATGTAAGCGCAGCGACAAAAACCTGGTTTCTTGTACTAGGAACTAGAATCGCTCTTTCAGTATCTCCTCCAACGTCGGTTGTCCGATGACCTGCAACTCGTACCGCACTCGATCCATTGGATGGCGAACCTTGAGGATTCTCCGCAGGTCAATGGGCGTGGCCGAAAGCACCAGGTCGCATTCGACCGCGTTGATCGTCTCCTCCAAGTCGCGCACCTGCTCGTCTCCGTACCCCATTGCGGGGAGAATCGAGTCGAGATGCGAGTATTTCTCGAAAGTGGCGGCGATGGAACGCACCGCGTAGGGGCGCGGGTCAACCAGTTCCGCTGCGCCGAACTTGCGGGCAGCGACTACGCCGGCCCCAAAGGTCATCCCACCGTGGGTCAGTGTGGGGCCATCCTCGATCACCAACACCTGCTGGCCCCGGATCGCTTCAGGGTTATCGACAAAGATAGGCGAGGCCCCGTCCACCACAATGGCTTGAGGATTGAGCTTGCGCACGCTCTCGCGCACCTCGGCGACACCGGCGGAATCGGCGGTGTCTATCTTGTTGATGAGCACCACGTCCGCCGCGCACAGATTGGCCTCCCCAGGGTGATAGCGGAGTTCGTGGCCGGCCCGGTGGGGGTCGGCGACAGTGATGAACAAATCGGGTTTGTAAAAGGGCAGGTCGTTGTTCCCACCATCCCACACCACCACGTCCGCCTCCTCCTCCGCCTGGCGCAGGATAGGCTCATAGTCCACACCGGCGTAGACGATCACGCCCCGGTCAATGTGCGGTTCGTACTCCTCACGTTCCTCGATCGTGCACTTGTGATGATCCAAGTCATCATAGTCGGCAAAGCGCTGCACCGCCTGGGCGACCAGGTCGCCGTAGGGCATCGGGTGACGGATCACGACCACACGCTTACCCATCTGCTGGAGCACGTCGCACACATAGCGCGTGGTCTGGCTCTTGCCGCAGCCGGTACGCACGGCGCAGACTGCCACCACCGGCTTGTTGCTCTCCAACATCGTCGCGCCGGCCCCCATCAGCCGAAAGTCAGCCCCGGCCACCAACACCTGAGACGCTTTGTGCATCACGTACTCGTGTGGCACGTCAGAGTAGGCAAATATCACCTGGTCTGCCGCGTGACGGTGGATCAGGTCATCCAACTCTTCCTCTGGATGGATGGGAATCCCCTCGGGATACAGGCTGCCGGCCAATTCCGGCGGGTATCTGCGGCCCTCAATGTTGGGAATCTGGGTAGCAGTGAAGGCAACGACCTCGTAATCCGCGTTATCGCGGAAATAGGCGTTAAAGTTGTGAAAATCACGCCCGGCGGCGCCCATAATGATGATACGTTTCTTGCTCACATTTTCTCCTTATGTCAACGGATGTTTGTCATCCGCGTTATTGTCCCTTGCCACGCACCAAAAAGACCCACAGCAGCAAGGGCACGGCCAATACCAAAATACTCAAACAACAAGGGGCAACACCATAGGCAACCGGAATGGAGCCCGTCTGTGCAGTTTGACCAAACTCTGTGTTCCAGGTTCCCAGCCCGGCGAAGATCATTACGCCCCCAATACACATCGGGATCGTGCAACACAAAAGCGTTATAACGCCCACAACAGCGGTGATAATTGTACCTGTTTGCTTTGTCATCTGACTTTCTCCTTGTGAATTTACGAATATGCGAATTTGCGAATCTACGAATGGACGAATCTACGCGAAACGGGCCAACAAGATGCCTAGCTCGTACAATAACAGAAAAGGCCCCATGACCAACATCATATTGACCGGGTCAACAGTGGGGGTGATGATGGCCGCTCCGACGGCCGCGCCAACGATGACGATGCGCCGCGCCTGAGCGAATCCCTGGGGAGTGACGACGCCCAGCTTTGCCAGGAAGAACATCACCAGCGGAGTCTCAAAGACCAGGCCGGCCCAAAGCAGTATGTTGCTGACGAAAGACATATAGTAATCAATGGAATAGCGATGTTCAACGATATCGCCCAGAAAACCATTGAGGAAAGGGATCGCAGCCGGGAGCAGGACTGTGGCAGCAAAGGCCACGCCGAGGGCAAAACAGAGCGAGGCGACCGGCGCGCCGACGAGCACGTACCGCTTCTCGTTGCTCTCTAGGCCAGGCGCTACGAACTGGAATATCTGATACATGATAACCGGCATGGCGATCACGACGCCGATCACAACGGCGACTTTGAAGTAAACAGCGGGGCCTTCAGTGGGCGAAAGGGCCTGCGGCAAATTACCCTCGAGCGGGGCAATCAACACTTTGAGCACAGGTTCGGCGGCCGCCATGCCCGCGATTACGCCAACCGCCACCGCGATAACCACTCTGATGAGGCGCTGGCGCAGTTCCTCTAAATGCTGAAGAAGCGGCATACCAAGTTCATCCATTATGCCCCTCCTCCGACGCTTCCTGTTCCCCCTTGAGGATGCTGTCCGTATTCGCGGCAATCTCACTTACAGCCTGGCGCGTATCGCGCCCCAAAGCCATGAGATCATCCGGTAGACTGATAGTCGCCCTCTCTTCGCCGCTCCCTCCCACCGCTTGGCTCGTCTCTTGCTCGATGGTTCGGAGTTCAGCCTGGATGGTGCCCAGGAACTCGCCCGAAAGCCGGCGCATCTGGCCAGTGATGCGTCCAATCGCGCGGACAATCTGCACCATGCGCTTGGGGCCGATCATCAAGATAGCGATGACCAGGATAACGGATAATTCCCAGGGGCCTATGTTTAGAAAATTCATTACTCCTTCTCTGCCGCGCCTGCTAAGAAACAGCTTTTTGGAAAAACCCAAAACCCCGCCCTCGCTGTTTCTCGTAAAATGAAGAACACCATAGGGGTTTTGGGCGCTACCAAGTGACAGCTTTTGACAAAGGCCCAAAACCTGCCACGCTGTTTCTTGTAGAATGAAGAACTCTAAGGGTTTTGGGCGCTATCAACCGCCTGCGCGATAGTCGCCTTATACTCGACCAAAGTACCCAGCACGCCGTTCACAAAGCGCGGCGCACTATCAGAGCCAAAAGTCTTGGCCAACTCGACGGCCTCGTTGATGGCCACCTTGACCGGCGTCTCGCCATCAACGGCAAACTCGAAAATCGCTAAACGCAGAATGTTGCGGTCCACATAGGCCATTTGATCCAAAGGCCATTCGGGGGCGTGATTATGGATAAAAGTATCAAGCACCGACTGATGATCAAGCACTCCATTTACCAAGTGGCGAACGAAACTCGCGGCCCCTTTTGGCAGACCGCCCTCGGCCAATCGGCGCTCCACTACAGCGACAGGCGCGTGATGAGCACAATCAATTTCGTATAGCGCCTGTAGCGCCAGGATGCGGGCACGATGGCGCACTTTCACACTCCTTGCCCCTTGATCACGCCGCCCCAGAGGGGCAAGCCACGTCCTCGATGCGCACGTCAACCGACTGGACTTGCATACCAACCATGTCCTGAATCGCCCGCGTGACCTCGGTCTGAATCTGGTGACTGACACCAAGCATGTTGACGTCCGGCTCGGTCACGATATGCAGTTCCACGCGCACGCTGTTTCCGACGATATCCAGCTTTACGCCGTCGCGCCGCACAAGTCGCCGCACGCCCTGGGGCGAGGCCATACGAGCCACACCCGGCACAGCCAAAGTCGTGAGCCGGGCGATAGTCTCCAACACTTCTGGCGCGACCGTAATCCTGCCAATCTGCGGTTGATCTTCCATTCCACTTTCCCCCTATGCTACGCTATTCGGTGCGACCGCAGCGGTCACCGTTCGCTACATCACCAGCCCGCCGTCCACCGTCAAAGTCTCCCCGGTAATGAACGCGGCTTTGTCGGAGGCCAGGAATACAACAGCGTAAGCTATCTCCTCGGGTCGCCCCATACGTTTCAGCGGCGTTGACTCGATCGCTTTTTGCTGCAACTCCTCCGGTAGATCGGCGGTCAGATCGGTGGGAATAAAGCCCGGCGCGACGGCGTTCACGGTGATATTACGCGGCCCCAATTCCTTGGCCAGGCTCTTGGTAAAGCCAATGATGCCGGCCTTGGAGGCAGCATAGTTGGTCTGCCCCCCCTGCCCCGCGATGCCAGAGACAGAACTGATGTTGATGATGCGGCCACGGCGCTTGCGCACCATAGAGCGGGCAGCGGCCTTGCAGCAATTGAACACGCTCTTGAGGTTGATGCGCAGCACATCGTCCCAATCGCCTTCCTTCATCAACATCAATAGTTGATCACGAGTAGTGCCGGCGTTGTTGACCAAAATGTCAATCCGCCCAAAACCATCCACCGCCGTCTGGATCAGCCGCTTGGCCTGCTCAAAATCGCCCACGTCGGCCTGCACCGCGATGGATTGCCCACCTTCGGCCTCGATGGCAGCCACGGCCTCGGCGGCTGCTTCCGCATTGCGGTTATAGTTGACGACAACACTGGCCCCGCAGCGCGCCAGTTCCAGCGCGATGGCCCGCCCAATGCCGCGCGACGCGCCAGTCACGACGGCGACTTTGTTTTCCAGATATCTGTCCATAGTTTTCCTACTCCAAGTTCAGCGCCGTTGCACCA
>DUEK01000087.1 GCA_011192155.1 Thermoflexia bacterium | reverse complement strand
CTGGGAGATGATGCAGAGAAAGAACTAGATAAAATCTATAAACGCGCCCAAGAAAGTGCGGGCTGAAAATTAGGAGCTTACAATGAAAGAAAAACAAACATTGAACAACCCAACCAACCAGCTTCCCACACATGCACAGGTTGTCATCATTGGCGGCGGCGTGATTGGTTGCAGTGTGGCCTATCACCTGACGAAACTGGGCTGGCGGGATGTGGTATTGCTGGAACGCAAGGATTTGACCTGCGGCACCACGTGGCACGCGGCCGGGTTGGTCGAGAGTAGTATGTTTGACTCGGCGGTCAAGAACGACATGGCGAAATATACGCAGGAGCTGTACCAAAAGTTGGGAGAAGAAACCGGCCAGGATACCGGTTTCCGCAGAGTTGGCTACCTTGAACTGGCATCTTCCAAAGAGTATTTAGAGGGGTTCCGGCGGGCGGCTGACTTTGGTCGTTACTACGGTCACGTGATCGAAGAGCTATCCCCTTCCGAGATCAAAAAGATGTGGCCGCTGCTCAAAACTGACGATTTGCTGGCCGGGTTCTATTGCCCGGATGATGCCCGTGTCAACCCAGTGGATGTGACTATGGCCCTGGCAAAAGGCGCTCGGATGGGCGGCGCGCGCATTTTCGAGGATACCAAGGTCACGGGGATCAAACAAAAGAACGGCCGGGTGACCGGGGTAGTGACCGAAAAGGGAGAGATCGAGGCCGAGTACGTGGTCAACTGTGGCGGCATGTGGGCGCGCGAGGTGGGCCAGATGGCGGGCGTCCATGTGCCCTTGCACGCCGCCGAGCACTATTACCTGATCACCGAACCGATAGACGGAATCCATCGTGACTTGCCGATTGTGGATGACTCGGCCCGTTTTGCCTATTATCGGGAAGAGACCGGCGGGCTGATGATCGGCTTGTTCGAGCCGGTGGCGGCTCCCTGGGGGCATAAGGGCATCCCAGAAACTTTCAAATTCGACGAACTGGCGCCGGATTGGGATCGTATGATACCGCACCTCGAACTCGCGATGGAACGTATCCCGGTGGCGAAAACGGCCGGGGTGCACAAGTTCTTCTGTGGGCCGGAGAGTTTCACGCCGGACCTGGAATCATTGATGGGCGAAGCGCCCAACTTGAAGAATTATTACGTGGCCGCGGGATTCAACTCGCTGGGTATTCTGCTTGGCGGCGGTGTTGGTCAGGTGATGGCCCAATGGATCGTGGATGGCCTACCGCCGATCGACATCTGTGACGTGGACATTGCGCGCATGTTGCCGTTCCAAAACAATCCCCGCTATTTGCGCGACCGGACCGTAGAACTTCTCGGGCTGATGTACGCTCAGAGCTATCATAATCTTCAGAACGAGATGGCTCGTAACGCTCGCAAATCACCGTTCCACGACCGGCTGGCCGAGGCGGGGGCTTGGTTTGGCGCGTATGCCGGGTGGGAGTATCCAGATTGGTTCGCGCCAGAGGGAGTCGAGCCTAAAGTAGAATACACCTGGGGGCGGCAGAATTGGTTCGAGTATGCCGCCGCCGAACATCGGGCCGCGCGCGAGGGCGTGACACTGATGGATTACTCGGTGATGGGGAAACTATTGGTGCAGGGGCGGGACGCAGAAAAAGCCCTCAACCGGATTTGCGCCAATAATATGGTTGTGCCCATCGGACGTTGCGTCTACACTCAATGGTTGAACGAACGCGGCAGGATCGAGGCTGACTTGACCGTCACGCGCCTGGCAGAGGATCAATATCTCGTTCTCACCGGGGATGCGACCATCACTGCGGTTCAGGCCTGGCTGAAGCGAAACATCCCCCCCGATGCCCACGTTTGTGTGACCAACATCACCTCGGCGTACAGTGTGCTAAACGTCCAGGGGCCAAAATCTCGCGACCTGTTGAGCCGCGTGACGAACGCTGACATGTCGAATGAGGCGTTTCCGTTTCTGACCCTGCAGGAGATCGACATCGGCTACGCCCTGGTCCTCGCCTTGCGGGTGAGTTACGTGGGTGAATTGGGGTGGGAGCTCTACATCCCCACCGAGTTTTCCCTCCATGTCTTTGATACGCTCGTGGAGGCGGGCCAGGACGTCGGGCTGGTGTTTGCCGGGTTGCAGGCGCTGGAAACATTGCGTCTGGAAAAGGCGTATCGTGATTATGGGAACGACGTTGACAACCTGGATACACCGCTGGAGGTAGGCCTGAGCCGCTTTGTGGATTTCGACAAGCCTGGCGGATTCATTGGCAAAGAGGCGCTCTTGCGGCACAAGGAGGCTGGAGTCAAGCATCGCCTGGTGCAGTTCCTGCTGGAGGACCCCGAGCCACTGCTGTACTATAACGAGATCATCTACCGGGATGGAGAGCCGGTGGGCCGCATCCTGGCGGGCGGTTATGGGCACACGCTGGGCGCGTCGGTGGGTCTGGGTTACGTGGAGAATGAGGAGGGAGTGACCGCCGATTACGTCAAGAGCGGAATGTACGAGATACAGGTGGC
Source organism: Thermoflexia bacterium (assembly GCA_011192155.1). Lineage (GTDB taxonomy): Bacteria > Chloroflexota > Anaerolineae > B4-G1 > B4-G1 > B4-G1. Next base: position 3,571 of record DUEK01000087.1, on the reverse strand, counting down.
GGGTGTGCGCTATCCGGCCAAGGCTTCGTTGAGGCCAATGTATGACCCCAAGCTCGAAAGAGTACGTTCCTAAAACCACGCGTGGAACCGGTACGCGGTAAATACAACGTGACTACCCAGACCATAGTTACACAGAGTTACACAGAGATACACGGGGAAAAAGCTTAAATTTCTTTTCAGTTCTCTGTGAATCTCTGTGCCTTCTCAGCGAATCTCTGTGTCCAAATTAGACTGTCTGGGTAGTTACAATACAACAACTATAAGTATAAGGAGAAATCATGTACTCGAAAACCCCAGATATTATCTCTTTTCCCACGTCCTTTAGGAGCGAACTGCTGACGCAGGCGGAGCTTGAAACGTTAAAGGGCGGCACGCTGCGCCTGCTGGACGAGGTCGGCGTGCACTTTCCATCCCGCAAAGCGCTCGAGATCTTTGCCGACCACGGCGCCAAGGTGGATATGGAGACAGAGATCGTTCGCATCCCGCCGGACCTGGTGCAAAAGGCAATGTCCACAGCGCCGCGCTCCTTTGTCCTGGGCGGGCGCGAGGAGCGCTTTGACCTGCTGCTAGACGGGAGTCGCTCYTACCTGGCRACCGACGGSACCGGCGTGCACGTCATTKATCTGGAGACGCGCGAGATGCGCGAATCGCGCAAGGCTGACGTGGMGATGATGGCGCGGGTGTGCGAYGCGCTGCCYATGATCGGCTTTTACTGGCCGATGGTCAGCGCGCAGGACTATGGMCGCACCGCGCCGCTGCACCAATGCCACGCCGGACTGACAAACACGCTCAAGCACGTGCGCGGCGGGATGACGGTTCCCCCGGAATTGGCCCCCTACGTCGTCGAGATGGTGACGACAGTGGCGGGCAGCGCCGAGGCGCTGCGGCAGCGCCCCCCCATCTGCGCCAACTTTTGCACCATCGCGCCGCTGTCGCAGGATGGCCACAGCATCGAGAATGCGCTGACCTACGCCGAGGCAGGCATCCCGATGAGCTTTATGGCCATGCCGACGATGGGTTCAACCGCCCCGGCCACGCCGCTGGGCGCGTTGGTGATGGGCGACGCCGAGGTGGTCAGCGGAATGGTGCTGATCCAATTGGCCTATCCCGGCGCGCCCGTGTTCCACTCGAACTATGTCTCGTTGATGCACCCTCGCACCGGCGGTTACGTCGCCGACCTGCCAGTACCTTTGAGTTGGATGGCGGTTCAGATGGCCCACGCCTGGGGAGTTCCCAGCCTGGGCGGCGGCAGCGTGAGTGTGGACGCGGACGAGATTGACTGGGACGCGGGCCTGGACACCGGCTCTGGCGCGATGATGGTTCCGTTCTACGGGGGCGAGATCTGCGGCTACCTGGGGTTGACGGGCAGTTCGATGGTCCTCCGTCCCGAGTTTATGATCTTGCAGCACGAAATGTGCCGCTCCGCTTATGACGTGTTGCACGGTTTCGAGTTCGACGCGGCGGATATGGCATTGGACGTGGTTGCCAAGGTGGGGCCGCGCGGCCATTTCCTGTCGCAAAAGCACACCCGCAAGCACATCCGCGACTTTCACTTGACTTCGCTCGATTACGAGGACGCCGATGGCAACCCTCGTGACACGCAAGAGGTGGCCTTGGAAAAGTTCAAACATCTCAACGAGACGCATCATCCAGAGCCATTGCCCGATGAGGTGTTGGCGGAATTGGATCGGATTCTGGCGGCGGCAGAGCGCGAGGCGGAGCGGATTGGGTAAACAGACATGGAGGTGAAATATGACTGAAAAGCAATCATCAAAAACAAAGCCCTTTCCAACTCAGGCACAGGTGGTGATCATCGGCGGCGGCGTGATCGGTTGCAGCGTCGCTTACCATCTGACCAAACTGGGCTGGCGGGACGTCGTGCTGCTGGAGCGCTCGCAATTGACGGCGGGAACCACCTGGCACGCGGCGGGCTTGATCGTCAGCGGGTTTGCGGGCGAGACTGACCTGCACATGGCCAAATACACCCGCGACCTCTACGAGAGACTCGGAGAGGAAACCGGTCAGGAGACAGGCTTTAAGGCGGATGGCTATATGCAGATCGCCAGCAACCCGGAGCGTTTGAATAGCCTGCGCCGGAGGGCCGTTACCTGTCGTGGGCACGGCATCTCGACCGAAGAGATCTCGGCTGCGGAGGTCCAGAAAATGTGGCCCCTGTTCTATACCGGCGACATTCTGGCCGGGTTTTACACCGCCGAGGATGGCCGCGTCAACCCCGTAGACGTCACGATGGCGCTGGCAAAAGGGGCCAAGATGGGCGGAGCGCGCATCCTGGAAGAGACGCCAGTCACCGGGATCAAGCAGGAGAGGGGGCGAGTGACCGGTGTGGTTACTGACAAGGGAGAAATCGAGGCGGAATACGTGGTCAACTGCGGCGGCATCTGGGCGCGGGAGCTGGGCCAGATGGCGGGCGTCCACGTGCCGCTGCACGCCGCAGAGCACTATTACTTGATTACCGAGCCAATAGACGGCATGCATCCGGATATGCCCATCGTCGAAGACCCGGATCGGTTCGCCTATTATCGTGATGAAATGGGTGGATTGATGATCGGCTTTTTTGAGCCAGTGGCCAAACCCTGGGGAATGGCCGGTATTCCTAAAGACTTTAGTTTTGGCGAGATCGCGGCAGACTGGGATCGGATGATGCCCTATATGGAACTGGCAATGAATCGCATCCCGATTTCGAAAGAGACCGGGATTCACAAGTTCTTTTGCGGCCCAGAGAGTTTCACGCCCGATATGGGCCCCCTGATGGGCGAAGCGCCAGAGTTGAAGAACTTTTACGTCGCCGCCGGCTTCAACTCGCTGGGCATTCTGTTTGGCGGCGGGGCTGGGCAGGTCATGGCGCAATGGATAGTGGACGGCCTGCCGCCCGTAGACGTCAGTGGTATTGACATCGCCCGCATGATGCCCTTTCAGAACAACCCCAAGTATCTGCATGACCGGGTGGTGGAATTGCTCGGTTGGCAGTACATTAGCTGGCCCAATCTCCAGCCCGAGACGGCGCGCAACGTTCGCCGGTCAGCGATGCACGACCGCCTGGCCGCTGCCGGAGCTTATTTCGGCCAGTCCGTTGGGTGGGAGTACCCGGATTGGTTCGCGCCAGAAGGAGTTGAACCCAAGGTCGAGTATTCGTGGGAGCGGCAGAATTGGTTCGAGTACGCCGCAGAGGAGCACCGGGCCGCGCGGGAAGACGTCATATTGATGGATTTGACGCACATGTCCAAACTGCTCGTCCAGGGCCAGGACGCGGAAAAGGCGCTCAACCGCATCTGCGCCAACAACGTGGCTGTGCCTGTAGGCCGCATTGTCTACACCCAGTGGTTGAACGAACGCGGCACCATCGAGGCGGACCTGACGGTGACTCGACTGGCGGAAGACGTCTATTTCTTGGTCCTGGTGGACTCGATGCACCGCCACGTCGTAGGCTGGCTGGAGCAGCACATTCCGCCGGAGGCCCACGTCTTTGTCACCGACGTGACGTCAGGCTATAACATCATCAGCGTCCAGGGGCCAAAATCTCGCCAGCTCATCAGCGGCCTGACCTCGGCGG
>DUEK01000086.1 GCA_011192155.1 Thermoflexia bacterium | reverse complement strand
GCGTTCCCGTTGGAGGCGTACATGCGCGTCCCGACGCCCATCTCGGAAAACGCCTGGTGAATCGTCTCCGCCACGCCGCCGCTCAACGCGACGATGGAGATAGCGCCTGGGTCTGGTTTTGTGAACGTAAAGTTGCAGTATGCGCGCACGTCGGGGTCCGAGTTGATGATCCCCTGGCAGTTGGGGCCAAATATCCGGATGGAGTGCTCCCTGGCCCTAGCGAGGCAATCTTCCTGTATGGCCGCGCCCTCAGGCCCGACCTCCGCAAAGCCTCCGCCATTGAGGATCACAAACTTTACATTCTTTTGCCCGCAATCGTCAATCGCCATCGGCACAAACTTGGCGGGGATGACCATGTGTACCACGTCCACGTCGGTCGGAACGTCCAGGATGGACCCGTAAGCCTTGACGCCCCGAATCTCGTCCGCCTTGGGATTGATCGGATAGATCGGCCCCTTGAAGCCAAAATCCAGCAGGTTCTTGACGATCCGATTGCCGATGTGCAGCTCCTTGGTGGATGCGCCGATGACGGCCACCGCCTGGGGGTTAAACAGCGAGTCCAAGTCGTTCTGAACGCACATGCTATCTGTGCTCCTCGAGTTGCTCCATAAAAGCCTCGACGTTTGTGTTCGTCTGCTCGTCGGACAGACACCGCAGATCGTTCAAATCTCCGTTTATCGTCAGGCTGGGCACCCCTGTCTCCGCCTCGAGCCGCTGCGGCATGCCGTAACGACAATTCGAGTTGTTGGGGCACGTCCTGGCATCGTGGTAGACGATACCGTCTATTTTGAAAAAGTCTATCATCTCCTTGATGTACTGCTCTTTTGCCTCATCTGACCGCACGATGAACAACTCTGTGTATGCCCTCGCCATACTCGTGAACGGGTCAGCCGCGTCGAAAGCAGAGAATATCCAACTGTTGCAGTAGGTAGATGCCAGCACGCAGGCCCCCAGGCCGGCGAACAGTTCGGAGTGGGCTCTCAGCCTGCCCCAGATAGGCATGCCCTCCCAATAGATCCTGAAACGCTCGCCTTCCACGGCCCCCACGCTATTTTCGACCCTTTCTTCCAACTCGGCCAGCAGCACCTTGTAGAAATCCACCGCCTGTTGGGTTCCCCGCCCCACCACCGCCGGCCCCATGAGCGTGGTGCCATCGAAGAACGTCAGCGGGGATGGAACCGCCGAGGCCGTATCCAGCACCGCTTTCCATAGCTCGGAGCACTCACGGGAAAGCGCCACCACTTGCTCGAGTTCATCCAGATCGAACTGATGGCCCGATACTTCCTCCAAGGGCTCGATCATCTCCTCCATTTGTTTGGCGATGGAAGCAACGTGGCTCGCGGTGACGTCCTTGACGCCTCTGTGTGTGTGAATACCGACCAACGGAGCGTCAAACTCTCTGGCGTACCACGCGAACCAGTCCTGCACGTCGCGGCACTGGTTGGTGTTAAAGACCAACACGTCGGGCCTGGGTATGCTTTCTATTTCGTAGGCCCGCGTCAGGGGCGTGATCCCCTGCACGTAAGCCCCGACGTCCGCCGTCAGATAAGAACAGATTTCGGGCGAATATCCCAGCGCGTTGGCGTGAGGTATCAAATCCATTGCCATGCGCGTGGCTCCCAGCATCGCCGAATGGGTCTCGGGAAAGTAGACCAGGAAGCCCATCGCCCGCAGTATCTCGGCTGGCCCCACGCTCGTGCACCAGGCGATCTTTTTGTCGCCAGTCCTGGAAGCGTGGTCGAGTTCGAGATAATAATCCGCCATGAACTTTTTCATCTCACCGGCGGCCTTTATCTTTTTCCTGATTGCCTTCTTCTCCTCAGCCATGGTTCTCCTCCCAATGTTCAGTTTTGTAGCCGCGATTTCCAAATCGCGTGTATTTTGCCGCGTTAAGCACCCTGCGCGATTTCGCAATCGCGGCTACGGCCTGACTTTTCCCCCATAATGGGAATTGCTGACTACTGACTACCCTCCTCCTACTGTCCCTTGAACTCTGGTCTTCTTCGCTCCACGAAAGCCGTCATTCCTTCTTTTTGATCCTCGGTGCCAAAGGTCTCCATCACCCCATCCAGCTCGGCCGCGAGACCGTCCTCCAGGCTCATCTGTAGCGCCTGGTTGATGGCCGTCTTGGCCTTGCCCACGGCGATAGGCCCCTGCCTGGCGATGCGCTTGGCCAGCCGCTCCGCCTCTGGCAACAACTGCTGGAGCGGCACAGCCCGGTTGATCAGCCCGATGCGCTCCGCTTCCTCGGCGCCGATCTGCCCGCCAGCAAAGATCAACTCGCACGCCCGCCCCTTGCCGATCAGGCGGGTCGCGCGCTGCGTGCCGCCCAGGCCGGGAAAGATACCCAGTCCCACTTCAGGAAAGCCCATCCGCGCCTCGGTGGCGGCCAGGCGAATGTCGCAGGCCAGCGCCAGTTCCAGCCCACCGCCCAGTGCAAAGCCGTTGATGGCGGCAATGACGGGCTTTTCCATCCGCTCGATGTCATTCAACACCCCTTGACCAAACTCGGTAAACTCCCGTATCTCGGCCTGGCTCTTGGACATCATCGCGCGGATGTCGGCCCCGGCGACGAAAGCCGGTCCCTCGCCGGTGACGATCACGGCTCGCGCGTTGGGGTCGTCTCGAACCTGCGCGATGATTTCCTTTAGCTCGCGCAACACTTTTTCGTTGAGGGCGTTCAGCGCCTCGGGCCGGTTCATCGTGATGACAGCAATGCCGTCCTTGACCTCTAGCCGCACGTCGCGCAGTGTCCACGGTTGGCCCGCGACCGCCTGCTTTTGCAACAGTTCCGGCACATCAAAGGAATCGTGATGGGCGGCTGCCTGTTTCACCAGTTCCAGCGCCCGATCCATTCCCAGGTCGTTCATCATCCCAAAGGGGCCGCGCGCCCAGCGCAGCCCCACCAACGCCCCCCGCTCGGTGTCCTCGACGGTGGCCACACTCTCCTCCACCAGTTGCGCCGCCACGCCAAAGACGACGCCCATCAGTCGCTCGCCAACCACTGCCTTGGCCGCCTCGTCTACCGCGCCTTCCAGGTCCCACTCCTCCCCAGATTCGAATTGGGCCGCCAGCGCGTCGGCAGGAGCGTAGAACTCGCCCAGCGCCTGGGCCAACGAACTGGTGGAATGATAAGCGATGGGGATGCCGGTGGCGTTCATCAGCGCGAACGGTCCCATCCCGATGCGAAAAGTCTCGCGACCGGCCTCGTCAATCGTGGGGACGTTTGCTATATCCTCGTCCAGCATGCGCGCCGCCTCGTTCAGCCACGGGACAAAGAAGCGATTGACGGCAAAACCCGGCGCGTCCCTGGCGACGATGGGTACCTTGCCTGTGACGCGGGCGTAGGCCATCAGCGCCTCCACCACCTCGGGCGAGGTCTGATCGGTGGCGATGACCTCGAGCAATTGGTTGATGACGGCGGGGAAAAAGTAATGCAGCCCCGCCACCCTGTCTGGCCGGTTGGTGACGGCCGCCATCTGTGCGATGGAGAGCGACGAGGTGTTGCTGGCAAAGATGGCGCCCTCGTGGCACAAGCCGTCCAACTCTTTGAACAGCCCCTGCTTGACCTCCATATTCTCGATGATGACCTCGATCACCAGGTCGCAGTCGGCCAGGTCGGCCAGGTCGGTGGCGCCACTGACGTTTGCCCAGGTCGCGTCTCGCCTGGCCTGGGTCATCTTCTTCTTCGCCACCCCTTTATCCAGGAAAGCCCTGATGCGCCCCAATCCTTTTTCCAACAATTCATCGTTCAACTCGCGGACGATGGTCTCATAGCCCGCCTGGGCCGCGACCTGGGCGATACCCGCCCCCATCAGCCCGCAGCCTATTACGCCTACTTTTTTGATGTTCACTGGTGTTCCTCCTTAGCCTATATTTCGCATCCTGACGCAGCCTATTTGTGTCTTTTTCAAAAAGCGGGGAAAGAAACCAGGTTTTTTCTGAAAATCCTGGTTTCTCACTGACCCAGACGGCGAATCTGCCCAAATTGGGTTTGGGAGAACAAAGTGTCAAGCCCCAAATCAAGCTGTCCAGGGGTGCGGAAAATAGGCTTAGAAATTGAGGTTCATCTCCCCCAATACAACCGCCCTCACTTTGTTATATCGCGCTCACCGTGACCACGCTTGTTGCCCTGGACGCCGCCGTCTGGGTCGCTTGCACCGCTCAGCCCAACTCTGCCAACGACCGCCGTATCTCCTTCAACTCCCTGTCCGTGATGCCCCACAACTCTGCCGCCGCCTCGTCCACCTGCGCTTCGATGTTCAGCAGACCCGAAGGGTCTTGGAGACCCTTCGGGTCTTTGGCCAGCGCGTGCGCTTGCTGCGACAGCGCCGCCATGCGGGTGTGGAGGGGATTGTTCGTGTCGAACTGCGGCACGGCGATGTGCTCAAGCACGTGAGTAGAGGTGGAAACAGACACGACGTATGACTTGACTATCAGTTGGGCGATGGTTGAGGCCAGCATGCCACAGATAAAATGTGCCTCTTGCTCATTCTCGAACGGAACAAGCATAAGCTTGTGATCTGGTATGATGGTCTTGCCATCTTGACTGCTCATTACAGCTACAGTGAAAGTGCTAGCCTGTTCACGCCACACCAGTTTATGTGGCGCAAAAGTATATTCACCCACATTGTAAATGCTATAAAAAGGTGCACCTTGTGGAGCGAGAAATTTTCGATAACCGCTTCGCCCTAGCAACACATCCTGAAGCTGTTTGAAGTACCCATATGTAAGGGGTAGATCCACCTTCAATGATTTCTCAGGGTAGCCTTTGCTTGGAGTGTTTATATCTTGCGGCACGATAATCCAGGTCGAGGGATTCACAGACCACTGTTGCACATCTCTTCCTCTCAACAGCGGGAAAACCAAATCTGGTTCTATAGGAGCTTGAATAGATTCGATTTTCAAGCGTCCCACCTTGTTTAGATTTCGAATAACCCAGACGCCGTCTGGTCGCTTGCTCAATAACTCTACCCAATATGCTCCATTCGCCCAGGTACAGGTTCCTGCCCTTGCCCTATACTTGGAACTTCCTCGGACTTTATCCAGAACATTGATAACTCTGTTCCTACCGATGATCCACGGAGAAGTCAAATCAGATGAATCTACAGGCTGGGCGACTAAACTAGATCTGGTCGTCTTTGCTGTCACCTCATCAAGAGAAAGTTCGATGGCGATCTTTTTTCCCTTGATCTTCTTCCAAAGTGTATAAGGTACTGGGTACTTTGTCTTGGCTCCCTTTTGTAGAATCACTACACTGGTTCGGTTTGTAGCTCCTTCAAATGGTTGAAAGCGACTCATATCATCAACGTGAAGCACCCGAAGATAGTCGCCACTATCGCCAAGTTGGAATCGCCTGAATCCTTTGCCTCCCCCTTTGCTCTGAAAGACTGTCTGGGTAATGATAAACCCCAGCCGCCCCTCCCTCTTTAGGTAATGATCAACTGCTGCGTATGTCATCAATACAGAGAGGTCGTCCTTACCGCTACCCAATCTAGCTTTGAGACCTTTGTGTGGGAAAATACGATAGGCATCCCACAAAGAAGAAGTCGCCTCGCGGTACTCGTCGCTCAGGCTCTCCCAATTCACCCACGGTGGATTGCCCACCACAAAGTCAAACTCGCCCACCAGCACCGGCGCGAAAGCGTTCTTGATCAGTCGCGCCCAGATGCCGTTGCGCCCCTCCTGCTCCAGCGTGAGGAAGCGACGGTAGAGCGCCTCCAACGCCGTCTCGGTCATCGGCTGGCTTGCAGTCAGCTCGCGGCGGGCGCGGGCCATGAACTCGTCCGGCTCGTACTCGTCGCGCACGCAAGCTTCCAAGAGCGCCGAGAGGTCGCCCATCTCGCCGGCCGCCACCGTCTCGCTGGGAATCTCGAAATCGCCGACGACGGTGTGCAGCCGGTAACTCTTGCCAAAGATGTCGGCCCGCTCGGTGGGGGTGAGGATAGAGTCGCACATGTAGACCGGCAAATCCACCGGCCCGCGCCGGTAGCGCAGCAGGTCGCCCAGCGCCAGCAAATAGTTGGTGCGGGCGGCGATGACGCTGAGCGGGTTGAGGTCAAAGCCGACAATGTTGCGCAGCGCCGCGTCGAGCACATCGGCGGGCGGGACGAGGTGGTCGGCCCCGTACTGGCGCAGCCGTCGCAGGGCCAGGATGGGGAACGTGCCGCTGCCGCAGCCGGGGTCAATCAGCCGCTTGTCCGGCTCCCCCTCGTAGCCCACCTGGTTCAGCAGCCGCTCGGCCAGCCAGTCGGGGGTGTAATACTCGCCCAGGTCGTGGCGCAGCTTGCGCGGCACCAGATACTGGTACAGTTTCTTGAGCAGGTCGCGCGTGCTCGTCGGCTCCAGCGTGCTGGTGGCCGGCTCGAAATCGGCCAATGTGCGGGCCAGCGCCCGGATGGAGTCGGCCATTGAGACCTCCGAGGTTTCAGAAACCTCGGAGGTCTGGTCCCAGGCGTCGAGATACCAGCCGAAAAAGTCGCCTTCGAGAAAGTTGTTGATGCCCAGCAGGGCAAAAGTGCCGCCGTTCTCCAGGTTGGTCAGTTCGCGGCGCAGTTGTTTCTCCGTCGCCGCCGGCAGGGGGGCGACGAAAGAGCCGACCAGCGCGCCGGATTGCAACGAGGCCAGTTCCACCGCCAGGAACTTTATCAGCAGCGCATAGTAGGTGTGGACGGCGAAGAAGAGCGGCTTTAGGGGCAATCCCGCGTGGTCGCCCACCATACGGTAGAGCGCCGCCAGTTCGGGCGCGTCCCTTTCCGCCTTGCCCAGCTCCTCGCCGTAGACGATGCCAAAGATGCGATCCCACTCGGCGAAGAAAGTCGCCACGCGGGGGTGGTCGCGGTGGGCTTGCAGAGCGGTGTAGAAGACGTTGACCAGACGAGGGGCAATGTCACCCTCCGGGCCAAAGTCGGCGGCCAGCGCCTCGGGCGTGAGCGGCTTGCGCGAAAGAGCGCGCAGGTAGAGTAGCAGCAACTCGACGCTCTCCCGCCCCACATCCACCGGCCCGACCATCTGAAAACCGCCCACATACTCCTCTACGTCGAGAAAGCTCGTCTGAGCGCCGGGCAGCGGCGGCAAGGGAGACTCGCGCTTGCGCCCGCTGGCGGAATAGCGCAGGAACAGGATTTGCTCCCCGTCCAGCCCAATGCCGATCATTCTCTCTAGCGCCTCGACCTGTTTGGTCTGCCTTCCGGCGCGGTGGGCCAGATCGGTCAGGTAGCGGGCGATCTGACCGGCCAGCTTGACGGGGAAACCTTTCTCGGCTATGCGGCCCGGTCGCTTGTACTCGATGACCGCGTGACCATAGACGGCGTCGGCGGAGCCGCTGAGGGTGGTCTTTTCGTATTCGGGTGCGGCCGACAGGCCCAGCGCCTGCAAGGTTGCGCCGAGGGCGTGTTCGACGCCCACGCGCAGGTCTTCCTCGGAGCGGGCGCGCTTGGCGACCTTGCGAATGGCTTCTGCCAGGTTCTCAGCGGCTATTGGGTTGGAACTCATAGTCACTTCCCCGTACAGGTAACACAGCCCACCCTGGTTATATCCGAGCGGCAGGGCGGCCTGCGCTTTCTAGCAGCGACCCGCCTTGCCGCGCGCCCGGTTGCCTGGAAAACCGGCGTTTGCTATACAGGACTGTTCAGTTCTAGATTTCCAAGGCTCTAGCCCTCGTCCCCGAGGGCGATTTTGGGTAGAAAATTACCCAAAAGTTGATGTTTTGTTGCATGAGCCGCCCCCGGGACGGTGGCTGTGAGCGCTCTGT
>DUEK01000085.1 GCA_011192155.1 Thermoflexia bacterium | reverse complement strand
TACTGAAGATGTCCGTTCGACATTGGTCGAGAATCGGCCGAAAGGAGATGGACATCCCGGTGACATTATCTTTTGACTGAATGGGTCCCGTTCAGTGACATTATCTTTTGACTTGACACGGAATGTCGGGCGACCACCGTTGACACTCCACAACGCATGGGGTATACTTGGCCGATTTTGACCCTGGAGAATATCCCTTGAACACAACTAAAAGCAACCCTCAAGCACCGCTATCAATGCGCCGCATCGTGCAGACCTGGTGGCCGCTGGCCGCCAGTTGGCTGTTTATGGCTACCGAAGGCCCCATGATGAGCGCGGTCGTGGCGCGACTGGCCGAGCCGGAAATCAATCTGGCAGCATGGGGCGGCATTGTCTTTCCCGTTGCGCTAGTCATCGAAGCGCCGATCATCATGCTGCTCTCCGCCTCGACCGCGCTCAGCAGAGATTGGGGCTCGTACCTCAAACTGCGCCGCTTTATGATGCACGCGGGGGTGGTTTTGACCATCCTACACATGCTGGTCGCCTTCACGCCGCTCTATTACGTCGTCGCGGTCGGGTTGATCGGCGCGCCGGCCGAGATCGTGGAACCGGGCCGCCTGGGGTTAATGATCATGACCCCCTGGGCGTGGGCCATCGGCTACCGCCGCTTCAACCAGGGCGTGCTGATCCGTTTTGGGCACTCGCGGGCGGTAGGATTGGGCACGCTGATCCGGCTCGGCGCCGGCGCGCTGGTGCTGGCGATTGGCTACTTGACTGGAACCCAGCCGGGCATCGTCGTCGCGGCCGGGGTCATCGCTTGCGGGGTGGTCTGTGAGGCTATCTATGTCGGCCTGCGCGTGCGGCCCGTGCTGCGCGACCAGGTTCGGCAAGCAACGAGCGTGGCGCAACCCCTGACCCTCCGCACTTTCCTAGAGTTCTATACCCCACTGGCGATGATGGCGCTCTTGAGCATGCTGATACAGCCGGTGGGCAGCGCGGCCCTCAGCCGCATGCCGCACGCGATAGAATCGCTGGCCGCGTGGTCGGTCGTCTCTAGCTTTCTCTTTCTGTTCAGGAGCTTGGGCTATGCCTACAACGAAGTCGTGATCGCGCTACTGGACGAGCCACACGCAGCGCGCAGTCTGCGCCGCTTTGCGGCCTTTCTGGTCGCCCTGACGACTATTGTGCTGTTGACCATCGCCGCTACCCCGCTGGCGACGATTTGGTTTGGGCGCATATCGGGGCTGAAACCGGAGCTGGTCGCACTGGCACGGGGCGGGCTGTGGGTCGCGCTGCCCATACCCGGCCTGACCGTCCTGCTGAAGCGGTACGAAGGCGCCATCGTTCACAGCCAGCGCACGCGCCCCATCACCGAGGCGATGGTGATCTTTTTGCTCGCCGACAGCGCGCTTTTGTGGGCCGGCGTGGCCTGGGGGCAGGTGGCGGGGTTGTACGTCGGTCTGACGGCGCTGGTCATTGGGCTTTTGATGCAAACGGCGTGGCTGTGGCGTCGCAGCCGCCCGGTAGTGCGCGCCCTGCTGATACGAGATTGCGGGAATTAGCGGCCCAGAGAGGGCGATTCGACCAACGCCGGTCGTGGAGTCTCTATGCGCCGCGTCAGCGCCAGCGATAGAAGGGCAATGATGACGCCGATGAGGAAAGTGTACTGCGCTCCCAACGTCTCCCACACCACCCCGCCCACCACCGGCACGGCAACCGCCGCGATGTGATTGATGGTCTGCCCCAGGGAGATGTTCGGCGTGATCTCTTCCGGGCCCAGGGCGATCTTTTGAAAGTAAGATTGCAGGGCGATGGCAAAGCCAAACAGGATGTGATCGGATACGAACAGGCCCAGCAAGATCAACAATCCCGGTGTGGCGGGAAAAGCCGGGAAGAGTACCCAGCCTCCCACACTCACCCCCGGCATCTGAAAGTTGGGGGTTTTCAGCACGTCCAGTATAGGGATGACGACATATCCCGCAAAGACCAGCACCAAAATCATAAAGTTGACCGTCAACACTCGCCGCTCGCCAAAGCGGGCGACGACCTTGCCAAAGGCCTGGTGAAAGTAGGTCCCGATCAGGCCGTTGATCAAAAACATCAGTGTGATGATTTGAGGCGTCACCCGGTACTCTTGCACCAGCAGAAAGACGGCAAAGGTAGTAAAAATGTGACGGCGACTGCCCATCAGGAATTGGAGGGCATAGTAGAGCCAGTAGCGGCGACGCAGGGGAGTGCGGCGCCGATTCCGCTTGGCCCGCGCCGGCTGCCGTCCAAAGGGCAGGAGTACCAGCCCGCCTATCGCAACCACCGCCCCGGCGATACGGAACAGGGCGCGGTATCCCCAAGCATCAAGCGTCCCAAGAATAAAGAGAGTGCCTATCACTGACGCCAACGCCCCCAGGCTGTTGAGCCGTCCCAGCACCTTGGGCGCCTCGTCCCGCCCCACCGCCAGGAGTACGGCCGAGGCGTTGCTAGAGTAGAAGAAATGAAAGCCCACACTCATCACCAACGTGGCCGCGACCAGGCCGGTCAGATCGCGCGCGGCCGCCGTCAAAAAGATACCCGCCCCCATCAGCGCCACCGAAAAGCCCGCGATGCGCATCTCGACGAGAAATAGCGCCAGTATCCCCACCAGGAACCCCATCAGGCCAGGGAACTCGCGAATAGCCTGGATCATGCCAATCTGACCGGCTTGAACCCCCAGTTCTTCCACGGCAAAGTTATTAAAGATAGATTGCCACAGGCGAAAGCCCAGGGCCATGAGTAGATTATTGAGTGCGATGATGATGAGAATAGGGCGGGTTTTGTGCATCAAGACCTCCTACGGCGCGCACCGACGCTGAGATAGCGGCTTGTCAAAAGCAAACTCAGGGCTGAAAACACGCAGCCCTGAGCCTATTTTCCGCACTTTAACAAACGCCAAGTCCGCGTAAATAGAATCGCTGAAGAGCGAGCAATGGTCCTCAATCGAGCCAGAACTCGCCTCAAGAGCGGATGCGGATAAACGACATCCGTTGACGCAATTTCCACTCGCTGCCTCGTTCTGCTATGCAAGTTTGGTCTCCTTTTTTTGGCCGCTGGCAGGGTGAAACATCACCGACGTTTGCCAGTGTCTAGGCGATTTCTGCCACTTCCCACTGCAAAGGCTGTCCTCGTGGTGGTGGCACTGTGAATTGCCTTCCCGTTGCAGTGTTACCCATCCATCCTCCCGCGCCTAGCAGGGTCTTACCTTCGATCCCCATCCGCCAGAGAATCTCCCGTTGATGTGGCGTGAGCGGCATGTTTTGGTAGAGTACGCTTCTATCTACGAAGCGGCTCTCTATCACGTGCAGCGACCCAAATGCGTACAGCATTTGCTGCCCCGTGATGTGCAATCCGTTGGCGGTCCTTCACTTCCTCCTGAAGTACCTGTGACAACGCCGCTGGCGCTATCAAGTCTCGCAGCTACTCGATGTACTTGCTGCGCCAATTGCGATAGGTGGCTTCGCTGAAGACGACGAGCGCCGTGTGCGTGACTTGCCTTTCGATCTCGTTTCCTTCCGCGCCCTCGTAGGTGTGAGTAAACGTGATGGGCCGCTCGACGCCCCAGTAGCGATGACTCGCTTTGCCCATCAAGTAGTGCTTCTTTAGTTCTTTGGGTCTCCTTGAATTCGCGGGAAGACGCGTTCCAAAAAGGGATGTCCACCCAATGCGAAATACCCCTATATGTGGCCAAAACCACCATCTTACGGCGCTTTCTCCCACATATGGGGGAGCGCCCTTACCTGAAGAATGTCAATCCAACTTAAACTGCATCCAAAATACCGTGCTTCACCAATATTTTGGGGCAAAAGTGATGTGCCCACATCCATTTTCCCGGCAATTCAAGGAGACCCGGTTTTCTTTGAGCGCCTCGGCCTTCGTCTCTCCATATTGGAACCCTTTCGTGGTAGATTGGCGGAAAATAGGCTAACTGTATCACAAGTTGTTATGATAACATCAAAAAAATATCAGAAATTCACGAGTTCGGCTCTGCCCCGGGTTATTGAGAAGATACGACCTGGCCGAGTGTCTTTGCGGTCAAGCGATTCAGTTGTTCACGTTCCGGTTGTCGTATCATGGCATTCTCCTGTTTTCATTGGGATATTTTTGGTGATTACCCACATCTTACCACAGAGGCACGGAGGGCACAGAGAAAAACAAAAGTAGGCTCTAAAACTCTGTGTTCTCCGTGTTTCTGTGGTGAAATTGTCGAGCCTGGAAAGGCGCTACAGACATGTGGGTAATCACCAGGATATTTCCCTTGATTTTACAGGCACTTGCCATATGGCACAACATGAGTTCGCAAGCGAAAGATCAGCTTTGGCACACGCTCGAAAGATGGGAAGAAGGCTCGGGATACATTCGCCACACTAGCAGCCACGGCGAAAAAGCTGGACGTGAGCTTATACAACAGCAATTCCCGTTATGGGGGAAAAGTCAGGTCGTAGCGCGATTTCGCAATCGCGCAGGGCGCTTTACGTGGAAAAATACACGCGATTTGGAAATCGCGGCTACAAAACGGGAATTGCTGCTTATACAAGACCGTGTCTCGGAGGCTTACGAGATGCCCAGTTTGGCCGATCTAATCACCAAGAGAGCAGAGGAGTTTCAGCTGGGAGCATCGTGGCGTCCGCCGTAGGTTGGCTTTCAATCTGTTATCAAATTGTTAACGTGCTTGTGCTTGCTGGTGCCCCGCTACACCTGAGTAGACATCTCACTAACAGCCCTGCCCCGATTTATTGAGATGATACGAGCGAATCTTGTGCGAAAAATTGCAAGTTCTGACGGATTCTGTGGTTCAAGTCTGCGGAGCATCCTGAGTAGGCCGAAGGCCGTATCGAAGGGTGCGAAGAATACCGTAAAACGTTGTAAAATCGCACCCCCTTCGACAGGCTCAGGACTCGGCTTCGATACGCGCTCACGCTGTTCGCGCTACTCAGGATGCTCAACCACAGAAAACGTCAGAATCAGGTTTCTTCCTTACTTAAAGGCACAAGGGCCAGTGGCGCACTTGCCGCATGCGTCAGCAAATCCCACCTCTGGGAACTGATCGGCTACCTGCAACAACCACTCGTAACAGCGATGCTTGTCCAGCCCGGTCTCGGTGCGATTTGGAAAAGCCAAGATCGCGGGGCAACCGAAGGTTGCGCGCAGTTCCTTTGGAACTGCCGTCAGCGCGCCCACGGGGCAACGTTCTACGCATATCCTGCAGCTTCCGTCCAAAAAGTAAAGGCATCGCTCGCGGATGGGATCGTCAGGCGCCGACGTCGGCTCCAGCGTCGCGTCCACCACCAGGCTGCCAAAGCGCCCGGCGCAACCGGCGTCGGTGATCAGCATGTGGTGCAGGCCAAAACTGCCCAGGCCAGCGATGGCCGCCACGCTCTTGTGTGACCAGCGGCTGACGAGGGTGACCGGATCCCAGTTGTGCGTGGCTGGCTCCGCCGCGGCTTTCACGCCCCGCTCGGCCAGGGCAGCGATGAACCGCTGGGAGATGCGGTTGATGAGTGTGTTGGTCTCGACGTAGGCCACGGCCCACTCACGAGCTACCTGGCGCGGCTCTGCCCGGTTGGCCCTCACGACCTCTTTAGCGAAAGGGAGGAAGAAAGAGATAACTGACCGGGCTGTTGGCAGCAGGTCGGCGGGTAGCAGATGGGTTGGCTCGGCGAGTTCCCGCAGTTGGGGAAAGCGCGGGTCGGCGGCGCTGGCGAAACCAACCAGCGGCTGCCGGTAGCGGGTCTCTGTTTCCGCCTCAGCGACTTGTCGCCGCACAAAGTCGGTGATGAATGTTTCCAAATCGTTCATGACTTTGATAGCTCGATGGCAGCGTCGGCCGGCAGGGCCAGCCCCGCCTCTATCTCGACCGCCTTGATGATACCGACCGGCACGGGGCAGGCCGCGTGGTGGCAATGCTTGGTCCCCAATTCCAGGGTGCGGGGCGTCCCGCGCCGGAAAGAGATCTCTTGAAAAGGTTCTACCTCGGTCAATTCTTCAGCCAAACGCTGGATGGCGTCACAGTCGCTTTCAATCGAAATCGCGCAGCGTGAGCCTTCCATCTTGGCTTCTACGGTGGCCGTAAAGCCGCATATCCCGGCGGTGATTTTCGCTTTTGACAATTGTTCCTCCTATTTGTATCCGCCAATCCTGCGAATCCGCGTTCTCATCACAGCGGCAACCACGCGCCAATCCCCTTCTCCACCGCCCGTTGGTAGATGAGGGGAGCCGTAGCCATGTCGTCCATAGCCAGCCCCAGGTTGGCCGTCATCGTCCGCTCTGTGGCCGTCTCGCGGCCCGGCTTTTGCCCGGCGACCAGCTCGCCCAAGTCGGCGTGAAGCGGCGGAATGTTCTGAAAATAGCCGACTTGCTCGTAGTGGTGGAGTTGCGGAACGTCATCGGTGCAGAATTTGGCCGTCTCTTTCATCGCGTCGGGATGCCAGTAGGAATCGAAATCCACCAAAGAGGCAAAGGCGCCCTCGTCCATCCAGCCGGCCTGGATGGTACGGTGCGGCACTTTCAAGATCGGGCCGGCGGTGACGATCATGTCGCAGCCGGTCACCGCCTCTCGCGGCGTGGCGACCGGCGTCACCTCCAAGCCAAAACGGTCGGCGATGTCGTCGGCGTAGCGGCGCACGACCTCGGCGTCTACATCGTAGGCCATCACGCGCTTGAGTGGAAAGAGGACATTCAGCGCCTCTACGTTGGTGCGCCCTTGCACGCCACAGCCCAGCACGCCAACGACCGCTGACTCGGGGCGGGCCAAGTACTTGGCCGCCACAGCCGTCGCTGCGGCAGTGCGCATGGCCGTGATCCAAACGCAGTCCATCACCGAGATGGGCAGGCCGGTCTCCGGATCGTTGAGAATGAGCAGACCGGTGATGTAGGGCAGTCCTCGCTTATGGTTCCCCGGAAAGCCGCTCACCCACTTGACCCCGGCCGATTTCATAGCCGGGATATAGGCCGGCATGGCGTGAATAAAATTATCGCCCCCGCCGGGGTGGATACCCGGTTTGGGGGGCATCTCCACGCGGCCTTCCCCTTTCTCGCGGAAAGCGGCTTCCAATGCCTCAATGACCTCGGCCATCGTCAGGCCCACAGATTCCACATCGACCTGGGAAAGATAGAGTAACTTGTTTGTATGCATATTATGCCTCCTTATTCTTCGCTATCAAAGTTTCGCGCACTTGGGCGTAAAACTCCTCAACGTGTTCATACATGATTTGTTCAGCGCGGTCAGCGTCGCCTGCCTCAATAGCTTCAACCAGCTTCAAGTGCTGCTCGACAGCGGCCGGCAGGTATCCCAGATGAGGCAGCACCAGGTACCACAGTCGCCGCGACAAGCCAAACAACCGGTCGAGGGTTTGGGCCAGGTACTTGTTGCGCGCTGCTTGGGCAACCGCCTGGTGAAACTTGTGATCCAAACCGAAAAGGCGCCGGCTGTCTGTGAGAGGAACAGTGGCTTGCTCCTGGCGCAGCGCCTCTAGCACGACCAGATCGTCGGCGGTGGCCCGTTGGGCGGCCCGGCGGGCGCACAGCGACTCTAATGAGAGGCGTATGTCGCTGAGTTGTTCCAGGTCGGCCACGTTGACATCGGCAACGTAGAGGCCGTGGCGCGGCGTGACCACGACCAGGTTATTGTGGGCCAGCAGCCTGAGTGATTCCCGCACCGCTGACGTGCTCATCTCCAGTTCTTGCGCCAACTGTTGCTCGTTGATCGGCGCGCCTGGTTCCAATTCCAGAGTGGTGATCTTTTCCCA
>DUEK01000084.1 GCA_011192155.1 Thermoflexia bacterium | reverse complement strand
GCCCAGGCGCTGCCGGAGGTCTTTGTGCCCGTGGATCTGGCGATCACGGGGATCGTGGATGAGGTTGACGTTGAGCGCGGGCCGCGCCGCCAACAGCCCACCGCCGCCTGGCACCACTTGCCAAAGGACGAGGACTAGCGATGTACATAGGCAAAGTCATTGGCACAGTGGTCGCCACGATCAAGATCTCGCACCTGGAGAACCGCAAGCTACTGCTGGTGGATCAGCTCGACCTGCAGGGGCAAGAGACCGGCTATTACGACATCGCGGTGGACGTGGCGCAGGCTGGCCCCGGCGACACGGTGCTGGTGCTGGACGAGGGGAACGGCGCACGGCAGGTTCTCGGGCTCGACCCCGGCGCTGTGCGCGCGGTCATCGTCGGCGTGGTGGATGAGGTGGCGCTGGCCGCCTAGACCGACGCCGCCCGCTGCACCAGTTCCACAAAATCCAGCTTGAGGCTCGCCCCACCCACCAACGCGCCGTCCACCTCCGGCATCGTCATAAAAGCGGCAATGTTCTCCGCGTTGACGCTGCCGCCGTACTGCACCCGCACAGCCTGGGCAGTGGCTTCCCCAAACGTCTCGGCGATAGCTCCCCGAATGGTCAGCCCGATGACGCGGTTGGCGTCCGCCGGGGTCGCCGCCTTCCCCGTGCCAATGGCCCACAGCGGCTCGTAGGCGATGATACACTGCGCAGCCTGCTCCACCGTCAACCCCGCCAGCGCCGCCCGCACCTGCCCGCCGATGAACTCGTGAGTTTGACCGGCCTCGTTCTGCGCCAGGTCCTCTCCCACGCAGATGATGGGGGTAAGGTCGTGGGCCAGCGCAGCGTGGACCTTGCGGTTGACGGAATCGTCGCTCTCGTTGTTGGCGGCGCGGCGCTCCGAGTGGCCCAGGATGACGTACTGGCATAATCCTGCCAGCGCCATCGGCGAGATCTCGCCGGTGTGCGCGCCTTGCTCCTCCCAGTGCATCGTCTGTGCGCCCAGGCCGATGCGCGTGGGGCGTATCGCCTCGGCCACGGATGCCAGCACAGTGAAGGGCGGGCACAGTACCCGGTCTACTCCTTCGATCCCGTTCAATTGGTACCGGATGCGGCGCACAAAGGCCAATGCCTCGTCAACGCGGCCCAGGTGCATTTTCCAGTTGCCGGCAATAATGGGTTGGCGCATTTTTTATCTTCTCCTCGCTCGTCTGATCCCGCACCCATTCTACCGGGGAGACGGTGAAAAGTCAATCTCCGCTTTCTATCTGGCGCTGCGCCTTTTTCTCTGCTACTATAGCCAATTTGCCACCCGCTTGCACATGTACTATAATGCAAACACCTCAATTCAATAGCGGAGGAAAAACATTGGAAGAATTCCAGCCCGATGAAGAACAGTCCACGCTCAGCCGGCCGGCGGAGGATAAAGATATTTCACTGGCCCGGACGTTCGGTGGTCGCTCGCTGCTACGAGAAATTCTAGAAACCGCCTTACTAACGGCCATCCTTTTCCTGATCCTCAACACGACCACAGCGCGCTTTCAGGTGCGAGGCTCCAGTATGGAGCCCACCCTGCACAACGAACAGTATTTGGTGATCAGCAAAGTGACATACTGGGTTCACCCACCTGAACGGGGAGATATTATCGTTTTCCAGCCGCCCAACAACCCGGACGAGGACTACATCAAGCGCGTCGTGGGACTGCCGGGGGAACAAGTGGAAATTCGAGACGGGGCAATCTGGGTGGATGGGGATTTTCTCGAAGAGACCTATATCACTAATTCCACGCCCTATTCCGGCGCGTGGAGTCTGGGAGAAAAAGAGTTTTTTGTCCTAGGAGACAATCGCGGCAACTCTAGCGACTCGCACAGTTGGGGGTTGCTGCCGCAGAAGAACATCATCGGCAAAGCGTGGCTCTGCTACTGGCCGCCGGAAGATTGGGGAATAGTAACGCATCACAATTTCTCCAAGAGCGCAGAGCAATGAATTAACATTCCAGGCCAAGAAACCGTCCGCGCAAGAATACTCGCGTAATGCGGCAGACGGCGGGGCCGTAGATAATTGAGAACCGCCGGCGACTCCCCAGATCAGGATGCAAGGAGGCTAGCAATGCAGGAACGTACGATATCCACCCGGCTGGTAGCGGACTTTTTTACCCATAGCCACCGCCTGTCTGGCAGCGTGGACGTGCGCTATAGAAACCTAGCCGATCAACTCAACAATCAAAGCACGTCCTTCATTCAGCTTGATGACGTGTACGTCTCTAGCGTCGCATGCCCGGCAGATATTACTGCCAGTCACGCCACTTCGATCCTCCGCAAGCCCAGCATCATCGCCGTTGTCGTCACACAGCAGGATAGTGGATTGCCCCGCGAGCACACCTACGGTAGTTATTTCGGCGCCCACCTACGCAAAATCTCTGCCATCGTCCCCAACTTTGAGATTGAAGGCTACCTACGTATCGCAGGCAGATGGGCTATACAAACAGTGCTCACCAGCGGCACAGACGACTTTATCCCCATCCTCGACGGCCAGATGAGGGCCGCAGCTCACCCCGACACTGTGTTCGCCGGCGGGGCCATCTTGATCAACAAGAGCCACATCGCAGCCTTGTGTGAAGAGAAAGAGGAATAGGAGGTAGCGCAGTTATGGCGAAAATCCTGGTCATTGACGATAATACCGAGCTTTTGGACTTGCTGCGCGTGCTGCTGGAGCAACGAGGCGGGCATCAGACCGTGCTCAGCGCCGACGGCACGGATGGACTACTCCAGGCCCTGGCCGACCCGCCCGACATGGTGATCTCTGACGTGATGATGCCCGGTATGAGCGGGTACGAAATCTGTCGTCAGTTGCGCGCCAACCCCTCTACGGCCTCCATCCCAATCATCATGCTCACAGCGCGCGGCCAATCTGTGGATCACCAAGCCGCGCTGGATGCCGGCGCCGACGACCACATGGTCAAACCGGTGGATGCGGAGGAACTGCTGCAGCGGGTTGATGACCTGCTGCCGCAAAAGGAACACATAGAGCCAGAGGAACCTCCTGCTCCCACGCGAACACTCGTGCTGTTGAGCCTGCGTGGAGGCGTTGGAGTCACCACGCTGGCGGTGAACGTGGCGGCAACGCTGGCCCAGGCCGGAGGTAAAGCGGTGTGCCTGGCAGACCTGTGCTCATCGTCGGGGCACGCGGCGCTGCAACTGGGCCTGCGCCCCGAACCCAATTGGTCAGGGCTGGCCCAGGCCGACATTCCCACTGTAGACGCCATCGAAGCTCATCTCTTGCAACACAAATCTAGCCTGCGGGTGCTGGCATCGCCGGTCTTTCCCGCCGTAGGGCTGGGACTATCAAAGAGAGCAACACTGACGACGATGAGAGTCCTAAAACAACAATTTACCACCATCATCGTGGACGCCCCAGCGGTGTTGAATGAAGCAGCAATGGCGGTACTGGAAACAGCCACGGTCGTGGGATTGGTGGTCACCGCCGAACCTCCCTCGATCCAGACGGCGGTTGGCACATTGCGCGCGCTCAAGCAGTGGTCGGAAAAGTTCCAGGTCATTCTCAATCAGGTCGCGCCCGGCCCGCAGTTGCCACAGGGAGCGCTCGAGCGGGCGCTCAAACGCCCACTGGTAGGAACAATACCTTTTGATCCGGCCCAGGCGCGGGCGTTGGCGCAGGGAGCGCCACTGGCTATCAGCAATCCCGGCTCGCCGCTGGCGCAGGCCGCGCGGACGATTGGCAGCCAACTGCTGGCCCTTGGCAATCAGTAAACCCAAACTATCACAATAGGAGAAAACAATGAATCGTACTCTAGCTACCCTCGTCGCCGCGGTCACCCTGCTGGCAGCGGCAAGTTGCTGTTGTTGCTGCGGCGGGCTCGACCCTAGTGATTGGGACTGGGACATTGTGCCCACACTGATCTTTGAGACACCCGCGCCGCCGGACTATGACACCCCAACTCCCAAGCCCACACCCGTCATCACCCGCGAGCCGGCGGGCGACCTGGGGGCCGAGACGGAATTGTTGCTAGAGACGACCATCGTGCCGGTGCGCGACCTGCACGAACTGGCGATCCGGCTGCGGGGACTGCCCGCCGATACGGAGCGCACCGTCAATCCTGGGGGCTCGCCCGATTACGCCGTAGGCACTCGCCGTCTCTTCCACGTCTCCAACGTAGATACCGACGAGCAGTTCGACATCCACGCCATCCTGGAATACAAGACCGAACACGTGTATATGTGGGTCGAGGAGAATGTACGCTTTGACCAGGACGACCTGAGCGCGGCGGCGGATCTGTTCGAGGAACACACGTACACCACTGACCGCACTTTCTTCGGCTCCGAGTGGAGCCCCGGCGTGGACAACGATCCCCACGTCAGCATTCTTCACGCCCGCGATTTGGGAAACTCCGTCGCCGGTTACTATTCCAGCGCCGATGAGTTTGTCTCCGCCGTACGCGATGACTCTAACGAGATGGAGATGTTTTACATCAACATCGAAAACGTGACCATCAACGACTCTTTCTACAACGGCGTGCTGGCCCACGAGTTCCAGCACATGATTCACTGGCACAACGACCGGAACGAGGAGACCTGGATAAACGAGGGCTTTTCCGAGCTGGCGATGCGTTTGAACGGCTTTGACGTCGGCGGCAGCGATTGGACGTTCGCCTCGAACCCCGACACGCAACTCAACTCCTGGCCCGAAGGGCCTGGCGCGGCTGGGGCCAACTATGGCGCGGGCTATCTCTTTACCTCCTACTTCCTCGACCGCTTCGGCGCTGAAGCCACCCAGGCGCTGGTCGGCCACGTCGAAAACTCTTTCGCCAGCGTGGAGGGGGTGCTGGATGAACTGGGCGCCGGATTGACCTACGAGGATCTGTTCGCCGACTGGGTCGTGGCTAATCTGTTGGACGACCCCGCCATCGGCGACGGGCGCTACGGCTATGACGATATTGACCCGCCCTCATTCGACATCGAAACCAGCTACTACGAGTCGGATTACCCCGTCTCTGTAAGCAGCACGGTGCACCAGCACGGCGCCGACTATATCGAACTGTACGGCGAGCGGCCGCTGACGCTCCGTTTCACCGGCTCCGCCCAGGTGGGCCTAGTGGATACCGTCGCTCATAGCGGGCAGTACGTCTGGTGGTCGAACCGGGGCGACGATTCTGATATGACGCTCACGCGGGCGTTTGATCTCTCCGACGTGAACCAAGCCACCTTGGAGTTCTGGGCTTGGTACAGCATCGAGGAGGATTGGGACTATGCCTACGTGGAGGCCAGCAGCGACGGAGGCGCGACCTGGGAGATACTGACCACTCCCTCTGGCGTCGGCACCAATCCCAACGGCAACTCGTTCGGCTGGGCCTATACCGGCAGCAGCGGGGGGTGGATCCAGGAGCAGGTGGACATCTCCGCCTACGCCGGGCAGGAGGTACTGATCCGCTTCGAGTACGTGACCGACGACGCGGTCAACCGGCCCGGCTTTGTGGTGGACGACGTCGCCATTCCAGAGATCGGTTACTCTAGCGACTTTGAGGAGGGGGAGGATGGGTGGGAGACGGCCGGCTTTATGCGGCACGCTAACGTACTACCGCAACGCTGGCTGGTGCAACTGATTCTCTTTGGCCCAGATACGACGGTGCAGCGGTTGGAACTGGACGAGGACCAGACGGGCGAGTGGGTCATTCCGTTGGATGGCAACACAGATCGAGCCGTGATCGCCATCTCTGGCCTGGCACCGGTGACGACGGAGATAGCGCCATACAATTACGAGATCAGCGAGCAATAGGAGATAACTTGTCCCACATCCGGGTGCTAGTCATAGACGACAGCCACGAGATACGCAAATTCGTCGTCCAATACGTTCTGGAGCCGCACGGCTTTGAGGTCTTGGAAGCCGCCGACGGCGCCGAGGGGTTGCGTAGAGCGCTCGAAGAAGAGGTTGACCTCATCCTGCTCGACCTCGAAATGCCCAAGATGAACGGTTTCGAGGTACTCGACGGTTTGCGCGACCGACGCTCCGAGGTTCCCGTTATCCTGATGACGTCTCACGGGTCAGAGGCCATCGCCATCGAGGTGTTCCACAAGGGCGTGCGGGATTACGTCATCAAGCCCTTTGCGCCCGCGCATATGCTAGAGACCATCGAACGAGCGTTGACCAGCGTGCGACTCCAGCACGAAAAAGAAGCCCTCACCACCAAACTGGTACAGACCAACCGTCAACTGGAGCAGCGGCTGCGCGAATTCGACATACTCTACCAAATCGGAAAATCGGTCACGTCGCTGCTAAAGATCAACAAGCTGCTAGAGCGCGTGGTAGACGCCGCGCTCTATGTCACCGGCGCTGAGGAGGGCGCGATTCTCCTGGAAAATGGAGGGGAAGGCGACCTGCGCGAGTATGTACGCAAGCAGCGCGTCGCGGGGCAAAAACAACAGGTAGCGCGGCGTAGCGAGAGTCAACTGGCTGTTGACGCTATGCGTAAGGGCGATGCCACTATGACGGGCGCGATGCTCTACGCGCCGCTAAAGGTCGGCCGAAGGACCATCGGCGCGCTGGGGGTGAATAACAGGGTCACGGCCCGCTTCTTTGACAATCACGACCGGCGATTGCTTATGGCGCTGGCCGATTATGCCGCCATCGCGATTGAAAACGCCCGCCTGCTCCAACAGACCAAACAGGCCAAAGACAAAGAGAAGCAGCAGCTACTCTCATTGTTCGAGCGCTACGTCGCGCCCAGCGTGGTGGAAAAGCTCGTGGCCCAACCCGAGGCCATCAAGCTGGGCGGCGTGCGCCAGATAGTGACCACCCTCTTTGCCGACATCCGCGGCTTTAGCAAATTTAGCGCCCACACCACGCCAGAGGTGTTGGTGGACGTTCTCAACCGCCACATCGCCGTGGCTGCCGAGGCCATCCTGGCCGAAGCGGGGACGCTGGACAAGTTCTTGGGCGATGCGGTGATGGCTTATTTCAACGCACCGCTTCCCCAACCGGACCACGCGCTGCGGGCAGTGCGGGCGGCGTGGCGGATATGCCGGGCGGTTGACCAATCCCGCTCCCTCCCTCCGGCCTCGCGACTTCAGTTCGGGGTGGGGATCAGCACAGGAGAAACGTTGGTTGGCAACATCGGCACATCGCAGCTGATGAATTTCACCGTCATTGGCGACGCGGTAAATATGAGCCGGCGGTTGCAGGAGCAAGCTCAGGGCGGGCAGATATTGATCTGCCAGCAGGTCTATGGCCTGGTGAAGGGTTACGTCGAGGCGCGGCCGGTGGGCATGGTAGAGCTCAAAGGGCATCAACAGCTCGAACCGGCGTTCGAGGTGCTGGCGGTACACGTGTGAGGGTTGGCGAGCGTCACTTGTTTTCTTCGGAAGCGGTCAGCCCCACCGCTCGCGCGAACAGGGCATAGAGCAGCGCCAGGTAAGCCACCGCCAGCAGGATGTAGAAGCGCTTATCGCCCCAGAGCGAGGGTTTGTTGGCCGCCAGGCGATTCAGCAAAATGCTGGCCTTTTCCCCTAATGGCGGATCGTACCCCAGGCGAAAGGTGAGGTCGCGCACACCACGATCATCCAACCCCACCAGGACTGCCTCACCGTCGGGGTACTCATCCTCCGTTGCTCCCCATACGGTGATACCGTTGCCGGGTTCCGCCTCCGGCGCTTCCAGGCAGAAGCAGAAGGTGCTGCCGGCGGAATCGGGGAGTGGGGGGAACTCGAAAGCGTGATAGGCGTTGTCTTCGAGGTCGGCGGTCTCTATGGTGGTGGTGAACAGGTCTTGAGCGGCATCCGGGGAGGTTTTCAGGCGGAAGACTAGGGGGCCGGTGTTTTCGCGGGCGAGGGTAGCAAACCGCACCTCCACGAGAAAGAGTCCAGAGTGCTCGGCGGTAAAGGTCTGGCCCACCTGCGCAGAGGCAACCAGTTCGCCCACTGATTTGTTGGTGTGGGATTGCTTGGTGTGAACTTTTTTCACGGTCTCTTGGATTCCCAACAGACCAAAGGTCAGGACAAGGGCAACGCCGCCCAACGCTATCAAATGTGTTCGCCAGGATCGCACTCTCTGCACCTCAATGGCAAGGCTCGACGTAGGACGGCGCG
>DUEK01000083.1 GCA_011192155.1 Thermoflexia bacterium | reverse complement strand
CTTTTATGACATCGGCGAGGGCATCTGCCACCAGGTGCTGCCGGAGCAGGGACACGCCTGGCCCGGCGCGGTCATCGTCGGCTCAGATTCGCACACGCCGACGCACGGCGCGTTTGGGGCGTTCTCGGCCGGCATCGGGCGGACGGAGGCGGCGGCGGTGATGGCGACCGGCAAGATTTGGCTGCGCGTGCCAGAGAGCGTGCGCATCGTCGTGAGCGGCAAGCTGCCGGAACGGGTCTCGGCCAAGGACCTGATCCTGCACATCATCGGCGACCTGCGTGCCGACGGGGCCAACTATTGCTCGGTCGAGTTCGCTGGCGAGACGATCCGCGAGATGAGCATCGCCGGCCGTATGGTGCTGACCAACATGGCGGCCGAGATGGGGGCCAAGAACGGCGTCGTCGAGCCGGACGAGAAAACGCGGACGTGGCTGAAAGGCCGGGTCACGCACGAGTACGAGGAGATCTTTGCCGACCCGGACGCCAGCTACAAGCGCGTGATCGAGTACGACGTGAGCAATTTGGTTCCGCAGGTCGCCAAGCCCCACACAGTAGATAACGTGGTTCCGGTCACAGAGGCGGCGGGTACGGTCATCAACCAGGCGCTCGTCGGCACCTGCACCAACGGCCGGCTGGAGGATTTGGCGGCGGCGGCGGAGATTCTGCGCGGCAAGCACATCGCGTCGAGCGTGCGCTTGCTGGTGCTGCCCGCCTCGCGGGAGATTTTATTGCAAGCCATCGAGCAGGGGTACGTCCGCGATCTGGTGACCGCCGGAGCAACGCTCTTGAACCCCGGCTGCGGGCCGTGCCTGGGCGCGCACGAGGGCTGCATGGCCCCCGCCGAGGCGACCATCTCGACCGCCAATCGCAATTTCAAGGGGCGCATGGGATCCAAGGAGGCATTCATCTACCTCGCCAGCCCGGCCACCGTGGCCGCTTCGGCGCTGGCGGGCGTCATCACCGATCCGAGAGAAGTGTGAGAAACCAGGTTTTTTTGAAAAACCTGGTTTCTTGGGAAACAAAAAACGGGCTCACTCTGGGGGCCGATTCTCACCGTTCACGCCCAAAGGCAGGCCCTTGCGGCCACGACGGAGTATCACGTGCTTACACACGAGCAGCCCGGTCCAGGACTCGCGAGTCCCGCTTTCTGACCATGTTTTACTGGATATTACTCTGTTTGTCAAGAAGGAGGCTAGATGGAAACCAAAATCACCGGGCGGGTGTGGAAATACGGCGACGACGTCAACACCGACGTCATCTTTCCCGGCAAGTACACCTACTCTATCTCTGATCCAAAGGAGATGGCGGAGCACGCGCTGGAAGACCTGGACCCGACCTTTGTGAAAGATATGCAGCCGGGCGACATTATCGTCGCGGGCAAGAACTGGGGCTGCGGCAGTTCGCGCGAGCAGGCCGTGGTCTGCCTGAAAGAGATCGGCGCGGGCGCTATCGTGGCCCGCAGTTTCGCCCGCATCTATTTTCGCAACTGCATCAACCAGGCGCTGCCCATCGTTGCCTGCGACGCGGTGGACGGGGTGGAATCGGGCGACGAGATCACGATTGACTTTAGCGCCGGCACGGTGACGACGCCCCAGGGCGAGTACACCTTCCCGCCGCTCTCGCCGGAGGTGATGGAAATTTTGGAGGATGGGGGACTGATCCCCCACGCCCGCAAACAATTGGGCATTGAGTAGGCAAGTGGCAAGTAGACAAGTAGACAAGTATTGAGGAGGATGCAAGTTATGGCAAAGTACAAGATTGCGCTGATGCCGGGTGACGGCATTGGCAACGACGTGATGGACGCGGCAAAGATCGTGCTGGACAAGATCGCGCTCGACGCCGAGTACGTCCCCGCCGACATCGGCTGGGAGTTTTGGCGCGCGGAGGGGGAGCCACTGCCCCAACGCACGATTGACACGCTCAAGACCTGCGACTGCGCACTGTTCGCCGCCATCACCTCCAAGCCCAAGGAGGAGGCCGAGGCGGAACTGGTTCCCGAGTTGCAGGGGAAAGGGCTGACCTATCGCAGCCCGATCGTGCGCATGCGCCAGATATTCGATCTCTACGTCAACCTGCGCCCGTGCAAGGCTTTCAAGGGCAATCCGCTCAACTTTCAAGACGGCATTGATATGGTCACCTTCCGCGAGAACACACAGGGTCTCTATGCCGGCGTCGAGTTCCACCCGCTGCCGGACGACCTGCGGGCCAAGCTGGAGGAACTCAGTCCCCGCATGGGCGCCTTCGAGGGCGTCGCTTCGGAAGACATTGCCCTCTCCACGCGCATCTTTACCCGCGCGGGCTGCCAGCGCATTGTGCGGGCCGCCTTTGAGTACGCCAACAAGTTCGGCTACCCCACCGTCACGCTGGTCGAAAAACCGAACGTGATCCGCGAGACCTCCGGGCTGATGGTGCGCGAGGCACGCAAGATCTCGGCCGAGTACCCCGATATCGAACTGTGGGAGACAAACGTGGACGCGATGGCAATGTGGATGGTCAAGAACCCGCAGAATTACGGGGTGATGGTTTCGAGTAATATGTTCGGCGATATTGTCTCTGACCTGGCGGCGCAGTTGGTGGGCGGCTTGGGCTTTGCCGCCAGCGGCAATATTGGCGACGATCTGGCTATTTTCGAGCCGACTCACGGCTCGGCTCCCAAGTACGCCGGGCAATACAAGGTCAACCCCACGGCGATGCTGTTGGCGGTCAAGTTGATGCTGGACTGGCTGGGCGAGACCGATACGGCGCAACGGTTGGAGCAGGCCATCGCCGAGGTCATTGAGGAAGGTGAGACACGCACTTACGATATGGACGGCGATGCCACTACGCTGGAAATGGCTCAGGCCGTTGCCGACAAGCTGTAGCGCGATTTGTGCGTGGACGAGACGTGAGTATAATATAACTGACTGCCGGTCAATTGTTGCTAATATGTAAAACGTAAACGTAATGCGTAATAAGGAGGTGCATCTTGCATATCGTGGTATGTACCAAACACACACCCGACTCGGAAGCCAAGATGTCGGTGGACGATGTGGGCAATGTCTCGTGGGGCGAGTCACCATTGATCATCAACCCCTGGGACGAGTACGCTGTGGAGGAGGCATTGACGCTCCGTGATGAACATGGCGGAAAGGTCACCGTTATCTCGATGGGGCCGGAGGAGGCGTTGGAGGCGTTGAAGCACGCCGTCGCGATGGGGTGCGATGAGGCTATCCGCATCTGGGACGACGCCTGCGCCAGCTCCGACACTCTCGCCACCAGCTACGTGCTGGCTAAGGCCATTGAAAGTATGGAGGACGTGGATCTGATTCTCTTTGGCAAATCGGCGATTGACGCCGAGACGTGGCAAACGGCGGGCGCTGTCGCCCACCGTCTGGGCTACCCCTCTCTGATGTACACCATCAACATCGCTGCGCTGGACGCCGACGGCAAGTCAATCGTCGTCGAACGACTGCTGGAGGAGGGACGGCAGGAGGTTTCGTCTTCGCTGCCGGCAGTGGTCGGCACGACCAAGGGCATCAACGAGCCACGCTATACCTCCTTCATTGGCATCCGCAAGGCGGCCAAGATGGAGTATCCGCTCCAAACGCTGGACGACATCGGCGCGGAGGTGGACAAGGTGGGCGCGGCAGGCTCTGGCGTGCGCTGGCCGCAGGTCTTTGCGCCGCCCGCGCGCGAGGGCGAGGCCGAGATCATTGAGGCTGAAACGGTCGAGGAAACGGTCTCCATCCTGGTCGAAAAACTGTTGGCCGAGAAGGTAATCTAGGAGGCGATGCAATGAGCAATGACATATTCGTCTGGGTAGAACAGTTCAAAGGACAGGTAACAGGCGCTTCCTGGGAAGCTATCGGCACGGCACGGGGACTGGCGGATGGGACGGGCGGCAGCGTGGTTGCCTGCGTTTTTGGCGGTGAGGGAGTAGAACCGCTGGCGCAGGAGGCAATCGCCTACGGAGCCGACAAGGTGCTGCTGGCCGAGGACGAGACGCTGGCGGACTTTCGCGTCGAGCCGCAGGCCGCGCTGCTGGCTAAGGCGGCGCGCGAGGGCGAGGCGGCAGTAGTCCTCATCGGGGCCACCTTCCGTGGGCGCGATCTGGCGCCCGCGCTGGCGGTGGAGCTGGATACCGGCTGCATCGCCGACTGCGTCACGTTGGAGCTCGAGGACGACCAATTGGTCGCCACGCGTCCCATCTATGCGGGCAAGCTGCTTTCCAAGTGCATCATCCCGGAGCGACGCCCGCAGATCTTTACCACCCGCGTGCGTGCCTTCCCCAAGCCGGAACCGGATTCGGCCCGCAGCGGCGAGGTGGTCGAGGTGGAGCCGGCGCTGGCGGAGGAGGACATCGCCTCCAAGGTGACGGGCTTTAACGAGACCGAGGGGGGCGTGAGTCTGGCCGATGCCAGTATCATTGTCTCCGGCGGGCGGGGAGTCGGTGGGCCAGAGGGTTTTGAGCCGGTGCAAGAACTAGCGCAAACGCTGAACGCCGCAATGGGCGCCTCTCGCGCGGCGGTGGACGCTGGCTGGATTCCCTACGATCATCAGGTGGGTCAGACCGGCAAAACGGTCAGCCCCGATCTGTACATTGCCTGCGGTATCTCCGGCGCGATCCAGCATCAGGCCGGCATGCGCACCAGCAAGGTCATCGTTGCCATCAACAAGGACCCCGATGCGCCGATTTTCAAATTGGCGCACTATGGCATCGTCAATGACTTGTTCAAGGTGGTGCCGCCGCTCACTGAGGCTCTCAAGGAAAAGCTCGGATAGATTCGGCACAATGGTCAGGCTGAGGTGCGACGCACTTGACAAGTGCGTCGCACCTTTTTATGGAGGTGACAATTATGTTGACGGAAAAGTTAGCGCGGGTTACTATCGCTCACCTGCCCACGCCGCTGGAGCGGCTGCCTCGCCTGACGGCGCAACTGAGCGGGCCAGAGTTGTGGATCAAGCGGGATGATCAGACGGGGCTGGCGACCGGGGGCAACAAGAGCCGCAAGTTGGAATTCCTGGTCGCCGACGCGGCCCGCCCAGAGGCGGGTGAGCGCAGGGCCGATACGCTCATCACTGGCGGCGCGGCCCAATCGAACCACGCCCGTCAGACGGCGGCGGCCGCAGCCAAGTGCGGGTTGGCCTGCCTGCTGGCGCTGAAGGGGACAAAGCCGCCGCAGGCGCGGGGCAATCTACTGCTGGATCTGCTGCTGGGAGCGGACGTGGTCTGGGCCGAGGGCCGGCCACTGGACGAGGTGATGGCCCAGGCGGCCGAGGAGCTGCGGGTATCGGACCGCTGCCCCTACGTCATTCCCTACGGCGGGAGCAATCCTGTGGGGGCCAGCGGCTACGTGGCGGCGATGGAAGAGTTACTGGCACAATGCAAAGAACGCGACCTGCACTTTGATCACATCGTGTTGCCCTCCTCCAGCGGCGGCACTCAGGCGGGGCTGATGGTGGGAGCGCGGGCGTTGGGGTTCGAGGGACGCATTCTGGGCATCAGTATAGATCTGCTGACCGGCGCTCTCCAGCGGTTGTTGGCCGACCTGGCGACGGCGACGGCGGAGCATCTGGAATTGGGGTTTGTCTTTGCGCCGGAGGATTTCGCCGTGAACGATGATTATCTGGGCGGCGGGTACGGGGTGGTGAGCGATTTGGAGCGAGGCGCGGTCCGCGCAATGGCCCGCGCGGAGGGAGTGCTGCTCGATCCGGTCTACACCGGGCGGGCTTGTGGGGGCTTGCTGGATTTGATCCACCGGGGCGCATTTGGTGAGGGGGAGCGGGTGCTCTTTTGGCACACCGGCGGAACGACGGGGTTGTTTGGGTACGAGTTATAAGCTACTCAGCCTATATTTCGCATCCTGACGCAGCCTATTTGTGTCTTTTTCAAAAAGTCGGGGAAAGAAACCAGGTTTTTTCAGAAAAAACCTGGTTTCTCACTGACAGACGGCGAATCTGCCCAAATTGGGTTTGGGAGAACAAAGTGTCAAGCCCCAAATCAAGCTGTCCAGAGGTGCGGAAAATAGGCTCAGGCAATCCCGATTGGGATACAGGGCATCACAGAGAAGGCGCAGAGATTAACAGAGAACTGACAAACAATCGAGATTTTCCTCTGTGTAACCATAGGCTGAGTAGATGTTCCAAGCCTTGTCAATACCTTCACAAATTAGCCGCAGTCACTCGTTCCCGCACCAGCGCCCGCACTGCGTCGGGGTTGTCCAGTTCCAGCGCGGCCTGGGCTACCGCCCGCGCTTCATCCAGCGTGAGGGCGCGGATGATCTGTTTGACCAGAGGGATGGCAGGCGGGTTCATACTGAACTCGTCTAGACCCAGACCAAGTAGGATAGGCACGGCCAGTGGCTCTCCGGCCAGTTCCCCGCACAGCCCCACCCATTTGCCCTGCACGTGGGCGGCGGTGATGACGTCACGCACCAAGCGCAACACGGCGGGTTGAAATCCACTCGCCAGGGAGGCTACGTTGGCGTTGGCGCGGTCGGCCGCCAGCGTGTATTGGCTCAAGTCGTTGTCGCCGATGGAGAAGAAATCTATCTCTGCCGCCAGGTGATCGGCCATCAATGCAGCGGCGGGTATCTCGACCATGATGCCGACCTCCATTTCCTCCGCTATCGGCTGCCCCTCGGCCAGCAGTTCGGCCTGACACTCTGCCAGTATCGCTCTTGCCGCCCGCACCTCGGCCACCGTCGCTACCATCGGGAACATCAACTTGAGATTGCGCCCGGCCCCGGCCCGCAGTGCGGCCCGCAGTTGTGGCTTGAACAACTCGGGCCGCGCCAGGCACAACCGGATGGCTCGCACGCCCAGGAAGGGGTTCATCTCTTGTGGTAAATCAAGGTAAGGCAGTTCCTTATCG
Source organism: Thermoflexia bacterium (assembly GCA_011192155.1). Lineage (GTDB taxonomy): Bacteria > Chloroflexota > Anaerolineae > B4-G1 > B4-G1 > B4-G1. The sequence goes on along the minus strand of DUEK01000083.1, from coordinate 2,694 downwards.
CCGCCGATATCCAACGTGCGCAGGATGACGGGTAGGTTGCCGAGCTCGTATACGATGGCCCTGTAAGCCTGATATTGCTCCTCTTCGTCTGGCAGGCGGTCGCGCTCCAGGTAGAGGAACTCGGTGCGCAAGAGGCCCACGCCCTCCGCGCCGGCCTCCAGTGCGGCCCACGCCCCCTCCACATTGCCGATGTTGGCGACTATCTCGACACGGTGGCCGTCGCGGGTGATGGCTGGCTCGTGCGCCCGCTCGCGGGCTTGTGCCAGCACTGTGGTAGCAACCGCCTGCCGGGTCCGGTGCATCGCTACCGTTTTTTCGTCTGGCTCCACTACCAGCGTCCCGCTGCCACCATCCAGTATCAGGGTAGTATGATCCGCAACCTCCAAGAGGTCAGGCCCAATCCCCACGATGGCCGGCAGCCCCAGCCCGCGGGCCAGGATAGCGGTGTGGGCGGTGGGGCCGCCCTCGGCGGTGCAAAAGCCGAGTACGAGCGATTTGTCCAGCAACACTGTGTCGGAGGGGGGTAGATCGCGGGCCAGGATGATGGAGGGAGTGGTCAGGTCAGCGATGGGGGACTCTACCACGCCAAGCAAGATGCGGAGTACGCGCTCTGTGACATCGCGCACATCGGCAGCGCGGGTGCTGAGATACTCATTGTCCAGCGACTCTAGCAACTGGATGTACATCTCGGAGGCGTCGCTGAGCGCGGATTCGGCGTTGATGCATTGCTCCTCGATAGCCGTCCGCACCGCATCCAGCAGTTCGGGGTCATCGAGCATCAGCGCGTGGGCCTGGAAGATGGCGGCGTTCTCGGCCCCAGACACGGCCTCCGCTCTGGCGCACACGGCGGCCAGTTGTTTGGAGGCTGTGTCTAGCGCGGCCTGGAAGCGGGCCCATTCTACGGCTGGATCCCGGATGGTGGAGCGCTCGAAGCAGAGGTCGGCTTTCTGGAAGCGGAAAGCCGACCCGATGGCGATCCCACGCGAGGCGGCGATGCCCTGTAGGGTTTTCATTCCTCTTCCCCAAAGTTATTCTCGATCAGCGCCTCCAGCGCCGCCAGCGCCGCCTCAGCATCCTCTCCCTCGGCGCGGATGGTGATCACGGCTCCCTGGTTGGCGCCCAACGTCAGCACCTTGAGAATGCTTTTACCGTTAGCCTCGCGCTCGTCGTGGGTGACTTTTATATCGCTCTTGAATTGCAGGGCCGTCTGAACGAACGATGCGGCGGGGCGGGCGTGCAGGCCCGCTTTGTGGTGAATGGTCAGTGTGATTTCTGGCATCAGTATACTTTTCTCGCAAAGCAGTGTAGAGGGATCTGGCTACCCGACAGTTTAGATCACGAATAGCACGAATCCTGTTATAAATCATCCTGAAAACATTCGTGATATTTGTCAGTTCGTGTCATTCGTGATAGGGTTCTGAGTCTTCTGTCAAAAGTGTCGGGTAGCTAGTAGAGGGATTATAGCACAGGTGTCGGAGCGGTCAAAGCTGGTACGTACCGGATGTGACCAGTTGACACGCCGGGACTTTGTGGTACAATCGCGGTCGTGACTGGTACGTACCAGTAGCAATTGTGATTCCGCGGGCGGGAGAAACCAGTGAGCCTCGACCGGCAAAGTTTAACCCCTCTCTATCTACAACTCAAGGAATTCTTGGCGTCCCAGGTTATGGACGGCAGTCTTCAGCCTGGCGACGCGCTTCCCTCCGAACGTCAACTCTGCAAAGAATTCGATCTCAGCCGCACAACGGTGCGTCAGGCGCTCCGCGAATTGAATCAGGAGAGCCTGATCCGCACGGTACCTGGTCGCGGCGCTTTCGTTGCCACATCCCAACTCGATTTGACGGTCAAGGTTTCCCTGGCCGGTTTCACGGAAGACGCGAGTCGCCAGGGGATGGCGACATCCAGCCGCTTGCTTGGCGCGGGGCTGGTCTCATCACCATTGCCTGCCATAATTGAGGCTATGGGGTTGCAAACAGGGGATAAAATTGTACAGGTAGAGAGACTTTACCTGGTCAACAATACTCCTTTGGCCCTTCATACCGCGTACCTCAACTATTGCTTTTGCCCGCAGGTTTTACAGCACAACCTGGCGGAGGAATCGGTGTTTCGACTATTGTGCGGCGAATATGGCCTGCGGCTCGCGCAGGCCGAGGAGCAAGTGTACGCCGCTCTGGCGAATGAGCAGGAAATAGAGATGCTGAACCTCGTTTATCCCGCCGCCGTGTTACGCGCCGAGCGCACGACGTTTTTGGACACGGGCGAGGTAATCGAGTTCTCCCTCGCAACTTATTGCGGAGAATGGTACCGGATGAGTATGTTGCTGGAAGAGTTGAGTGATGTCTATGATTAACATTGTCCTAGTCTCCCACGCCGATCTCGGCGATGCGCTGATCCGGGCGGCCGAGATGATCGCGGGGCAGGCCGAGGGTCTCTACTCGATCTCTCTGCTCCCTGGCGAAAGTCCAGAGAGTTTTGGGGAAAAGCTGGAAGCAACATTACAGGGGATTGAGAGTCAAGAGACATTAGTACTGATTGATCTATTCGGCGGGACGCCTTATACCGCGGCGGCTCGCCAGACGCTCAAGGAGAACGTCGAGTGTGTGACCGGGGCGAACCTGCCGATGTTGCTGGAACTGGTCATGGCGCGCGACGACGCTACGCTTTCGGAATTGGCGATGGAGACTGCTCGGGTGG
>DUEK01000082.1 GCA_011192155.1 Thermoflexia bacterium | reverse complement strand
CACGCGAGTTTGAGTCGCGCGCGTCTGCCTGTTCCGCCACTCCGGCTCAAGGGGAGTATACCAAAGAATCTGATTCTGGTCAACCGCTGAATGCCCGTGCCTGCGCCTCGGCGTTATATGAACTTCGCACCAATGGGCCGCTTTCCACCCAGCGGAAACCCATCTCGTCCCCCTGCTCGTGGAACATCTCGAATTCATCCGGCGTATAATAGCGGGCGATGGGGACGTGCTGCCTGGTGGGCTGCAAGTACTGGCCGATGGTGAGAATGTCCACGTCCAACTTGCGCAGGTCGCTCATCACCCCCAGTACCTCGTCCGTTGTCTCTCCTAGGCCAACCATCAGGCCGCTCTTGGTGATCGCCTCCGGCCACAGTCGCTTGGCGTTGCGCAATACGTCCAGCGACCACTCGTAGCGGCACTGCGGCTGCACCACGCGGAAGAGACGCGGCGCGGTCTCGACGTTGTGATTGAGGATATCCGGTCGGGCGTTCATCACCACTCGCAGCGGCTCAATCTGCCCGCGAAAGTCAGGGATCAGCACCTCGACCGTGCAGCCCGGCTGCAGCTCGCGGATGCGGTGGATGACGGCGGCAAAGGCGCCCGCACCACCATCGGGCAGGTCGTCCCGGTCCACCGAGGTGATGACGGCGTGCTTGAGGTTCATCGCCTGCACCGCCTGGGCCACGTGCTCCGGCTCGGCGGGGTCGGGCGGAGATGGGCGGCCCGTCTGGATGTTGCAGAAGCGGCAGTTGCGGGTGCAGGTATCGCCCAGGATGAGGAAGGTGGCGGTGTGGTTTCCCCAACACTCACCGATGTTGGGGCAGTGGGCCTCCTCGCAGACGGAGTGCAGCTCTTTGGCCCGCATTAGTCGTTTGAGCCAGTGGTAGGCTTCACCCGTAGGAGCGCGTACCCGCAGCCAGGAGGGGCGACGTCTTGGGCGTGGCGAACTCTTCCGGTCAGCCTCAGTCTTTGACATCATCTGTGCTGGACTCCTCTAGGCTCAGTAGATCCAAATTTCAGACCTCGGAGGTCTCGGAAGGTGACATTGGCAGCAAAATTGCTTAGATTGCGTCCGTTTTTACCGGCAAAGGCGCTCTCGAGAGACCTCCGAGGTCTTGTTGTCGTAACATTTTGGATCTACTGAGGCTTGATTTTCACTCAGCAATTCCCGTTATGGGGGAAAAGTCAGGTCGTAGCCGCGATTTCGCAATCGCGCAGGGCGCTTTACGCGGAAAAACAGACGCGATTTGGAAATCGTGGCTACAAAACGGGAATTGCTGATTTTCACTGACCATTGCCCATCACCACTCGATCACACGGAACGGGTGGACGTTGATGATTTCAGTATCCAGGTAGCGCGTTTGCCAGGGTTCTGTACCGTAGATGTGTTTGTGACCGTGGAGCAAGTAGCGAGGTCGAAAGCGAGCCATCATCCGCAGGAATGTCTTAAAGCCGCGATGGGGCCAATCCTCTCCGTCGTGGATGCCAAAGGGTGGTGAATGTGCAATGAGAATATCCAAATAGCGCCCGTGAAACAGACGATTCATAAGCAGGGACGGCGTCAACCACCAGGCTTTGTGGGCTATCTCGCTATCGGTGTACTGGAAAGGCGCGTTGGGCTTGTAGCGCATTGAGCCTTCCAGTCCCCCCAGGATAATGTCTTTGACCTTTACGGTTCGCCCATCCAGGTTGATCCACCCTCCTGGTCTGGTGAGCGTGCGTCCATTCGCCATGTACTCGGGTTTATCGTGGTTGCCGTGGACAAAGAAGCAGGGCGCGTTCAACATCGAGATGATATATTCCAGGTAGGAGTAGGGCAGGTCGCCGCACGAGAGCACCATCTCCACGTCGCCAAAGCGCTCGCGGATGCGCGAGCCGTAGATAGTTTCGACTATCTGATCACTGACGGCGAGGATTTTCACGCTCGTTCACTCCGAGTCCCAGTTTCGGCCATAATTGAAGGCCAATTTGTCGCGGATTGCCTGCTCCAGGTCTATGCCGGTCAGATAGGCCAGTTGCAGCAGGTAGAGCGCCACATCGGCCAGTTCCTCCGCCAGCGCGCCGCTATCGGCCTGCTCGCCCCATTGAAAGTGCTCCAGCACTTCGGCCGCCTCCAATGAAAGCGATATCGCGATATTGCGGGCCGTTTGCGGCAGTGGTGAATCGTCTCTGTACCAGCCCATTGCCTCTACAAAGTGATTCATCTCGCCGGTGAGTTCCTGGATGGTCATTGGTTCTCCTATACAAAGGCCAGCCCCTACATAATCTGGAGGGCTGGCCGGCTCCCATCCTGGGAGTCGTTCAAAAAGTATCTTCTCAGTATCTTGGGGGAACGCGACCATCTTGGTCGCTAGATGCCAGCAAGATGCTGGCGTTCTTCCACCTCACCCCCATCTATTAAAAAGGCACAAAAACAGCTTGGTATTTTGAGTCTCAGTAGATCCAAATTTCAGACCTCGGAGGTCTCGGAAGGTGACATTGGCAGCAAAATTGCTTAGATTGCGCCCGTTTTTACCGGCAAAGGCGCTCTCGAGAGACCTCCGAGGTCTTGTCGTCGTAACATTTTGGATCTATTGAATCTGGTGCGTAGGTGACCTATTTGCAGTCGTCCCTCACTCCCACCAGTTCCGTCACATTATACCACGAACGCTTGGCGTTACCAGCAGCAATTCCCGTTTTGTAGCCGCGATTTGGAAATCGCGTGTATTTTTCCGCGTAAAGCGCCCTGCGCGATTGCGAAATCGCGGCTACGACCTGACTTTTCCCCCATAACGGGAATTGCTGGTTACCAGCAACGGCTGAACAACGTCTTAACCGTCGGAAGGGGTTTCGGTCGGGGTTGGCGTATGGGTGGACGTGGGCGGCGGCGCCGTGGACGTAGGTGCAGACGTAGATGTGGGTGTAAAGGTCGCGGTTGACGTTGGCGTGTACGTTGGCGTGTACGTTGGCGTGGGTGTGGGGCCGGGCGATTCAGTCGGCGTAGATGTGTGAGTCGGTGTGTGCGTGGCGGTAGTCAAAGTAGGCGAAGGCGTGAAAGTGGGAGGCTCGGCGGCGGTGGGCGTCGCGCTGTTTATAGGCGTTGGGGTGAGGGAAGGCGGTTCCGTAGGTGTAGGAGTGAGCGTGGGAGTGAGTGTAGGGGTCTCAGTGGGCGTCGGAGTGGGGATAGGTGTGGGCGGCAATGGAGGCAAAAAGAGCGCCTGCCCGACATAGATTTTGGAGTCAGATAGGCAGTTGGCGTGCTGGATTGCCCGAACGCTCGTGCCAAATCGTCGCGCCAGGGAGAAGAGAGTGTCGCCCCGCTGCACATAGTACACGACCCAATTGAGAGGAGGGCCGCAGGGAGTGGGTTTGGGGGTAGGAGTGGGAGAAGCAGGCGCTGCGGTGGGGGCATCCGGGGGTGTAAAAATCGGCGTCAATGGGGTAGTGGTCTCTGCTACAGGTGATGGTGAACCAGGAGCAGTCGTGGGAGATGGGGAGGGAGTGGCCGAGGGCAGAAACAACGTGGGTGAGGACTGTGGTGGGGCAATTTCCTGGGTGGAAAGTGGCCGTACACCCACAGCATCGAGTTGGCTCAACAAGAACCCACCCACCAGCATACCCACACTGACGAGCGTGATGACAAGGCTGCCAAATAGTTGTCTTATGCCAGTGGATTGACCCGTGCTGGCGTGCAGTCGCTCACTCACCCTTCACCTCAACCCGCCCTGATTCAACTCTCTGGTGGAAGGCCGCCTCCGACTTTGGACGAAAGCGGCAAGATAAAGCTAAAGGTACTGCCTGCCCCCATCTCGCTTTCCACCCAGATACGACCCCCGTTTGCCTCTACCAGAGCCTTGGCAATGGATAGACCAACCCCTGTCTCGCCCAAGCCATTGATGAGTGGGTTATCGGCCCGATACAAGCGCTGGAAAACCCGGCGTTGGTCCTCGGCAGATATTCCCCCTCCCGTGTCGGTAATAGACACGAGCAAATAGTCCGGCAGGTTCGCTACCTGGTCGTCGTGCTCTTCCAGTCTGGCCCTGATCAGGATTTCGGTCTCTGACTTTGAGCACTGAGAGGCGTTGGAAAGAAGGTTCAACACAATCTGGTAGAGACTATCCCGATCCGCTTCCACAGGAGGAAGCGCCGGCGGCATATCGAGTTGCACGGTCAGCTTGCGCTCGCTGAACTCGACGGATAGGGACATAATCACATCCTCAACGACACTGACAATATCAATCGGTTCGGGTGAAAGTAGAATCTGCCCTGTGTCTATGGTGGTGATTCTGATCAAATCGTTGAGCAGCCGGCCCATACGCTCAATATTGGCCTGGACGCGCAGCAAAAACTGGCGCTGCATTTCACCCAGGATGCCCACAGTCTCGCCCAGCAATAGGTCTGTGTAACCGGTGATAGAAGTCATCGGGGTACGAAGCTCGTTGATGAGCGAGGATACCATCTCTGTTTGGACTGCTCCGCCTTCTTCCTCTGGGTAGAGCATGACGGCCAGCACCCCCGGCACACTGGCGACTCCCGGCAGGCGTGTCAGTTCTGCCCGCACCATCTGTTTACCCAGTTCGAGCGTTACTGAAACGGCCTCGCCAGCCTGGGCCCCCTCGCGCAAGAGGTTGCCTACTGCTTGAGACCACAGCGGCTCTTCATCGAATAGGGCGTAAAGGGACGTGCCTGCCAGTACCGAGCGGGACTTGCCGATGAGTTGCTGAGCGCCTTGACTGACCATGATGATGTTGCCTTGCTCATCGCCCAACAAGGTGCCGCCCAGCCTGCCTACGATTGGCTGCTCGGCCGAGGCCAACGCCACCGCCTGGCTGCGCATTTCCTGAAGCTCCGTTTTCACTTGTGCCAGTTGGGTCTGCAAACTATCTCTGGAGTGGGCGAGTTGCTCCGCCTTCTCTTTCCACTCGGCCAGCGTCGCCGTCTGGCTGTGCGCTTCTTGGATGCCAGTCTGCACCTGTGCCAGCTTGCTCTGTAGATCGTCCCTGGAGTGGGCAAGTTGTTCAGCTTTTTCTTTCCATTCTGTGGATGATTGCTCCTGGAGTTGTGCATCTCTGAGTTCAGTCTGTACCTGCGCCAGTTGTATCTGTAGATCATCTTTGGAGTGGGCAAGTTGTTCGGCTTTCCTTTTCCACTCGGTCAGTTCAGATTCCAGTGAGGCGCGGGCCTCGGCCAGCTCGTGTATCTCTGCTTGCCAGATAGCGGCTTCTGTTACGGATTGGTCTTGAGCGGCAGCCTCGTGCTCTTGCAAACGTAACTTGGTAGCCAGTTCTCCTGCCCGCTGGCGCTGGCGCTCTAACTCGCTTTCCAGTTCCACCGCCCGCTGGGCCAAACGGTTTGCCTCGCCGAGGGCCTTTTGCAGTTCGGCGCTGCGATCGTAGCTTGCGCTGCGACGGGCGCCGGCCAGGGATGCCGCAATCATTGCGCCCATCACCTGGATAATCCGTTCGTCGCGCGTCGTCCAGCGCCGCTGGGAGTCTGGATTGCCGATCAGCATGACGCCCAGTATAGTCCCCCCATCAGTCAAGGGCTGGATCAGCAGGGGGCCTGGTTGCTCAAAGCCCAGGCTGTCATACAGGGCAGCAGTGGGGGAATCTTTACGCGGCGTGTGCGCGTGCTGCTGACGGGAGGTCTGGAGAACGGTTGCCAGCAAGGGATGGCTGGATGCAGGCAGCTCTAGCTCTTGCTGCGCCAGCATTAGGCTAGTCGCTGGATGAAGGGCGACGATGCGTACTCCCTGGGGCGGCTCTGTGGTCGGAAAGCCGATGGCGACCATATCGGCGCCCAGCGCGCGCGCGATAGACGAAGCGGCCAACCCCAGCGCGGTCTCGGCGTCGCGTGCCGCCTCAATGCGCCGGGCGGCCCTGATGACGCTGATCAGTTCCAGCGCGGCGTCGCCGCCGGCGTCCGGACGCACGCTCAACACGCGGCGGTACGTCAGGCTGGCCAGCAGCGGGAGCGCGATCAAATTGGCTGCCCGCACCCACCCGGCGGTGTGGGATCTGTCGAGCGGGAAGGTCGGAAAAGCAAATTGCAGAATATGGCCGGTGAGCCAGACGGCGAACAGACAAACGGTCAGGCTCCAATCCCCCTTGCGCCAGATCAGGCCGGCCAGGATCGCCAGCGCGAGGATCGCTATATCGAAAAGTTCCCACGCCGTCTCTTGCCAGTAGCCGTTGTAAGGGATAGACTGAGCTTCGGCCTGCGGCCAGAGGGAAGCAAAGGCCGCATAAGCCCCCGCCGTCGCCAGCAGAGTGACGAGCAACAAGCCCACTCCCAGACGTGTATGTTGCTCCAGAATCGGCAGGAACGCCCAGATAGCCAGCAGCAACGTGGCGAGATCAAGGAAGCGTTCGAGGGGCGGCAGAAACCCGTTGGATGAGACCATGCCGGCGAGATCGAGCACGGCGATGAGCATCAATAACATACGCACTAGCGCAAATCCCGCTCCGGCCACCAGCAAGCGCGCGGCTGCCAGATCGCGGCGCTGGCGGTTCCAGTGCCCGAACGCTATCCCCAAGATGAGGTAAATGGCGAACAGCGTCACCAGGTGATAGATCAGGCTCCCGTTTGGGCTGGTGAGCAATTCGATGAGATTCTTGACAAAATATTGTAGAAAAGTCATTGATTGTCTACAGTTGGCTGTTTTTTGAGCTAGTTTCGCCCCTCGTGGGCATCTTGAATCTGATTGTACACCAGAGTTGGTTGACAGTCAATCCGTCGGCGACTACTCGCCAACCGGTTGGGCGCGCTCGACAGGTAATAGTACCGTGAATTTACTTCCTTTCCCTAATGTGCTCTCTAGCCACACCCTCCCGTCGTGCGCTTCAACCAGCGATTTAGCGATGGAGAGTCCCACTCCTAGCCCGCTGGACTCTGCAGCCAGGGTATTCGTGGGCTGGTAGAATCGTTTCCAGATGCGAGTTTTTTCTTCAGGCGAAATGCCAATGCCGGTATCAGCGACCCAGACAGCGCAATGTGGCACTCCTTGCTCACCGTTGTCAGGACCGTCGTATAACAGACAAGTGCCGATGGTAATACGCCCGCCTGGGTAGGTGAATTTGACCGCGTTACCGACCAGGTTATCCAACACTTGCCGTATCCGCGCTGGATCTGCCTCAATCGGGAGCAGGTCGTCGGCAAGTTCCAGCGAGACCTCTAGTTGGCGGCTCTCGAGTTGGTTCTGAAAAGAGCGCAAGACGTTGCCAACGATCAGATTTAGGTTTGTATTCCCATACTCCAATTGGATAAATCCCTTTTCGAGCTGCGCGATGGCGATAAGATTATCGGACAGGTTGACCATACGCAACGCATTATCGCGGATGATGCTGATAAAATGAGACTGGGTCTCGTCCACGTCCCCGGCCATGCCGCTGGTGAGGGCCTCGGCGTACCCCCGGATGGCCGTGAGGGGGGTGCGGAGTTCGTGGGAGATAGCGGTGATAAACTCGCTCTTTGTCCGTTCGGCCTCGGTCTCTTTGGTGACGTCCCGCAGAACGGCCACGATGCCCAACTGATCGCCGGCCGGAGTCATAACAGGGGCCGTACTGGTGTGTACGACCCTGCTTTCCAATTCGAACACCGTTTGGAGCGGGGCGTCGGACTGGGCGATTGATTTCCAGTCAGTATTGGGGCCAAACGTGATGTTGCCCACCAGTTTCTCCAGTGAACGCCCCAGGATGCGCTGCCGGGGAGCGCCCAGGATGCGCTCGCCCGCAGCATTGACATCAGCGACGCGCCCCTCACTATCGCTGACGATCACTCCCTCGGCGATGCTTTCCAGGATGGCCGTCCTCCGGCGAACTTGGTCTTCCTGCGACTGCAACAACTCGGCCAGTTGGCGCGCCTGCGCTTTAAGGTCACGGTAGAGGTGGACGTTCTCCAAAGTCGCGGAAATCTGTGTGGCGATGCTTTGGCACAACCGGCCCTCGTTCGGCCCAAAGGGTCGCTGGCTGTGATCGTTCCCCACGACCAGTATGCCCAACGCGCGCCGTTGGCGGAGAAGCGGCTGCACGATGGTCGGCCCGGCCTCCTGGCTGCCAAGCAGTTTGTATAGGGCCTGCAAGCGCGCGTTGTCCGCCTCGACGTTGAGGAGCAATGGCTTGCGTCGCTGTAGCACATGATCGAGCGTGGGCTGCTCGCTGAGGGGCTGGGGTGGCTGCTGGGGTGGCCGTTCTGCGCGTTGCAGGGAGGTGTATTGGGCAGCCAGTCGAGTTGTTTCTGGCTTGTTGGGATTGACCAGAAAGATGGCGCAACGGTCGGCGTGCAGGGCCATTGTGACGCTTTCGACCACGTGATGCAGGATGGCGTCCAGATTGAGCGAGTCGCCGAGAGTCTGGCTGATCTCGACGAGAAAGTGCAGTTCTTGTGTCTGGCGCAGCGCTTCCTCGCTTATGGCCTGTAGTTCGTGGCGGTAGGCCCACATATCGTGCAGGGCGGCGCGATAGACGGCGACGGCAAAGAGCGGATAGCCCAGCAGGTGGATGAAGCGCCCCATCCCGATCAGGGTGTGCGCATCTATGCCCCACCAGCCAATCGTCAAGATGAGCGAACCGGCGCTCAGGAAAACGAACCCGAGAAAGAGAATGGCAAAGCCGATCACCAGTTGCCATTGTTTCTCCTCTTCTGAGCGGCGCAGTAGAATCAGGGCCGGCAACGCGGCGGCTAACATATCCACCGCATACCAGAGGACTTGCTGCCAAAAAGCGACGTAGAACAAGTTGGGATACCGCGACAGAGCCTTGTACCAACCCGGCAGAAAAGTGATGGCGCAAAAGATCGCCGCGCCAAGGCCGCCTAACAGGTACAGCCTTCCATCGCGCCGACTGAGGTTCGGGGCCAGGAAAGCCCATCCCAAAAGTGTGAGGCTGGCGATCTCTATACCGCCGAGGAGCGGGGCGACGATGGCCGGGGCGTCTGGCCCGACGAGTCGCGGCTCAATGAGCAGCAACGGGAGACGCAGCGCCGCCAGCCCCCCAAAAGCCCACAAGACGCGGCGATAGTCGGGATTGCCGGTGTGCCGCCACTCAATGAGCGCGATGCCGCCCATCGCGCTCAGCGCCAGAAGTACCAGGAAATGGTAGACGGACGTGCCGGGACCGACGCTAAGTAAATCTATGAGAGACATGTTTAAGAGTTGACTCCCCTAAAAAGGTGTTGAGCCATTTCTCAAATCACCCTATTGAGATTATACTACAGCCACGTTGCTTTACCCAAATCCACGCCGCGAGATGCTACGTTGCTATTTCCTGCATCATTCGGGCAATCCTGTTTCTCACAAACTTTTTGGCAATCCCCTACTCGGTCTCAAAAATGCGCGGCTCTAGCAGGATGCGCCAGGAGCCTGTTTCCTCGTCACCAGGACATGGTTCGAGCCGCAGGTTGCTGATCAGGGGCATCCCCAGCTCGCCGACGCCGATTGAATAGCGCACACCCAGCGCGGCCTCAAAGTCCGCGTGCCCTGCCCCGTGCTGGGGTTTGAGCCCAGTCACGGCCCGGTCGGCCCCGCCGTCCCACATCAGCCAGACCTCCACGCCGGCCACTCCCGCGCCCCGCTCATCCCGCACCACGACCTCAATGCGCTCTGGCTGCTCCGGCTCGCATATCTGCTCCTGCTCGGCCAGTTTCAGGCGGAACAGAAACGGGGGCGTGGGTGTGAGAGTGGGTGTGGGGAGCGTGTTGGTCAGTTCAGG
>DUEK01000081.1 GCA_011192155.1 Thermoflexia bacterium | reverse complement strand
GCTACCTCGACGCCGCGCAGAGTCGCCTGTACGCCCGCTGCATCGGGATCAAGCGCGAGCACCAGCCGTTTGGTATAGCGTTGGAGTTGCCGCAGTTGTGGTTCTGTGAGCGCGGTTCCCATCTGGGCCACCACGTTGGCGAACCCGGCCTGCTGGGCTTGCATCACGTCCATATAGCCCTCGACGATGACGACTTGATCCTTGCGCCGGATCGTTTTGCGGGCCAGGTCAAGCCCGAACAGCGTCCGGCTTTTGTCAAAGAGCGGCGTCTGGGGAGAGTTGAGATATTTGGGCACTCCCTCGGGGTCGAGCGTCCGCGCCCCAAAGCCGATCACGCGCCCCTGCGCGTCGCGGATGGGAATCATCAACCGTTCGCGGAAGCGGTCATACGTGGAACCGGTCTCTTTTCGCACCAACAGCCCAGCTTTGACGAGTTCCTCGATTGTGTATCCTTGCTCGGTCAGGTAATCGCGCGACCTGTTCCAGCCCGGCAGGCTATAGCCCAGCCGGAAGCGTTCGACTGTTTCGTCATCCAGGCTGCGTCTGGCGATGTAGGCTCGCGCCGCTTTAGCCTCTGATGCGTGCTGCAAGAGGTGGTTGTAATAGCGGGCCGCCGTCGTCAGCAGTTCGCGCAGCCGGTCAGCTTCCTCCTCCTCTTTCACTTGTGCCGGGGTGCGGGGTCGCAGTTCGACGCCCGCCCGCCGCGCCAGTTCCTCCAGCGCGGTGCGAAAGTCCCAGCCCTCGTGCTTCATCACGAATGAAAAGAGGTCGCCGCCCTCGGCGCAGGCTCCAAAACAGTGCCAATGTTGGCTTTCGGGAAAGACGACGAAGGAGGGGGTCTTTTCGGAATGGAAAGGGCACAGGGCTTTATAGTTCCGCCCCGACTTTTTCAGCGGAGTATAAGATGAGATAACCTCGACAATGTCGAGTCTTTCCTTGATTTCATCTACAACGCTCATTCGACATTCCAGTGAGAATTCTCGGCGAGTTCAGATTGAGCTTTAACCAAGATAGGCGGTTGGTTCTATTGTACTCATACTTGGTATATAGGCAAGTGGGGAACGGGAGAAAATAAAAATGTGGCAGGCGGCCCGCGCCGCCTGCCACACTGAGTTTACAACGAAAACGTCACTTGCCGTGCCGGATTGTCGCTTGAGCCGCCGCCAGCCGGGCCACCGGCACCCGGTAGGGGGAGCAACTCACATAGTCCAGCCCCACCCGGTGGCAAAAGTCTATCGAGGCCGGGTCGCCGCCGTGCTCGCCGCAGATACCGATCTCGAGATCTGGTTTGGCAGCCTTACCTTCCTCCACGCACATTTGCACCAACCGCCCGACGCCGGTTTGGTCCAGCGACTGGAAGGGGTTGACCTCCAGGATTTTAAAGGGAACGGGATCGCCCTCTGCATCCACTTCACCTGTATCAACTCCATCCACGTATGTCATCAGGAATTTGCCCTCGGCATCGTCGCGGCTGTAACCGAACGTCATCTGCGTCAGATCGTTGGTGCCAAAGGAGAAGAACTGGGCGTATTCGGCGATCTCAGCGGCGGTGAGGGCGGCGCGCGGCACTTCGATCATCGTGCCGAACATGTACTTGACCTCAATACCCTCTTCTTCCATTACACGCTTTGCCACCGCTTCCAGCTTTTCCCGTTCCAGCTTTAACTCGTTGACGTGGCCGACCAGCGGGATCATCACCTCTGGGATCACGTCTATGCCACGCTTGGCGCAGCGGCAAGCGGCCTGGAAGTAGGCGCGGGTCTGCATCTCGGTCAACCCCTGGTACATAATACCGGCGCGGCAACCGCGCAGCCCCATCATGGGGTTGACTTCCCAGTGGGACGTGACCAACTCGAGCATTTTCTCTTTCCCGGCCAGTTCCGCCGAGTCGGGGTCGGTGCACTTTAGGGTGGCGACCTCTTCGATCAACTCCTCGCGCGAGGGCAAGAACTCGTGCATGGGCGGGTCGATCAACCGCATGATGACCGGTTTACCATCCATAGCCTCAAAGACGCCCTCAAAGTCCTGTTCCTGGAAGGGGAGCATCTCGTCCAGCGCGACCTGTCGTTTCTCTTTGTCATTTCCGGCCATGATCATGCGCACGACCGCATCGCGGGCGCGTTCGTCAAAGAACATGTGCTCAGTGCGGCAGAGGCCGATACCCTCGGCGCCAAAGGCGACGGCGCGCCGGGCGTCTAGGGGGAGATCGGCGTTGGTGCGCACGCCCAGCGTGCGGATATCGTCGGCCCATTCCAGCAGTGTGATCAGATCGGTCTGCTCTTCGTACTTTGCTTCGATCGTCGGCACGGTGCCTGTGTACACCTCACCGCTGAACCCGTCAATGGAGATGGTGTCGCCTTCCTTGATCACAGTATCGCCAATGGTGAATTGGCGGCGAGCCACGTCAACCGAGATCGCCTCGCAGCCAGCCACGCAGGGCAGGTTGTTGCCCCTGGCGACCACGGCGGCGTGAGATGTCGCGCCGCCCTTTTGGGTCAACACGCCCTTGGAAGCGAGCATACCGGGCACATCGTCCGGGGCGGTTTCGGGACGAACGAGGATGATGTTCTTTCCCTCGTCGGCCAGCGACTTGGCGCGTTCGGCGTCAAAGACGGCCATGCCAGACGCCGCGCCGGGGGAAGCGTTCAATCCCTTGGCGATCACGGTCTTGGGGGCTTGCGGGTCAAAACTGGGGCGCAGGAGCAGGTCGACGTAATCGGGGTCGACGCGCATGATGGCCTCTTCTTTGCTAATCATACCCTCTTTGGCCAGATCAACTGCTACTTTGACGTGGGAGGCGGCGGTACGCTTGCCGGCGCGGGTTTGGAGCATCCACAGCTTGCCACGCTCGACGGTGAACTCCATATCCTGCATGTCACGGTAGTGGGCCTCTAGCGATTCCGAGATTTCCAGGAATTGATGGTACATCTCTGGCATGGTCTCTTCCAGGCTGGGGTACAGCTTGGCGCGTTTTTCTTCAGAGATGCCCTGGCTCTTGGCCCAGTCCCGCGAGCCGGCCAGCGTGATGCGCTGCGGAGTGCGGATGCCGGCCACTACGTCCTCGCCCTGGGCGTTGGTGAGGAACTCACCGTACAGATACTCGTGTGCGCCGGTGGCCGGATCGCGGCTAAAGGCCACGCCGGTGGCGGAATCATTCCCCATGTTGCCAAAGACCATTGTTTGGACGTTGACGGCGGTGCCCCAGTCGTGGGGGATGCCCTCGTGATTGCGGTATGCAATCGCGCGCATACCGTTCCACGAATCAAAGACCGCCTTGATAGCCAGTTCGAGTTGCTTGTAGGGATCGGTGGGAAAGTCCTCGCCAAAGTGCGCCTTGTACATCTCCTTATATTCTTTGACCAGTTCCTTCATTCCCTCCAGGCTCACCTCGGGGTCGGTGCGAACGCCTTCTTGCTCCTTGAGTTCTTCCAGCTTTTCCTCAAAGTGCTCGCGCGAATAGTTCATGACAATATCGGAGAACATGGTGATAAAGCGACGGTAAGCGTCGTAGGAGAACCATTCGTTCTCGGTCAGATCGGCCAGCGCGACGCGCGTATCGTCGTTAAGCCCCAGGTTGAGCACGGTATCCATCATGCCGGGCATAGACTGGCGCGCGCCGGAGCGAACGGAGAGGAGCAGTGGATTTGCCGGATCGCCAAACTTTTTGCCAGTCTGAGCCTCAATGTCTTTCAACGCTTCGACGGTCTGCTCCCACATGCCCTCGGGGAACTCGCCAGTGTTCATATACTCGACGCAGGCTCCGGTGGTGATAGTGAAAGCGGGCGGTACAGGTAAACCTGAACCTGTCATGGTAGCCAGGCCAGCCCCCTTGCCGCCGAGGATGATCTTTACTTCGCTCAACTCGGGTTTGTGGCCCTGTGTCTCGGCCAACTCTTTCTCTGCCGAACGAGATAGATAAACCCATTTCCTAGTCACGGTCATTTTTCCTCCTGTATATTTCAGATACTAGATGTCACAAGCGATACGGGTGATTTAGCCAATTATAGATTATACGCATCTATTGCAAACAAGTCAAATCCGGCGGCAGCATTGAGCGTCTGGCGCGCCCTGTTGATGGCAAATATCGGATTTGACAATAGGCCCGTTTTAGGTACAATATAGCAGTTTTCCACACGCGGGTATGTATCTCAAACTTACCAATGATGTACTCTCAAGAGTGATCCTCAGTACAGCGTGTGGAATTTGAATATGACTGGCGCACCTAAAGTTTGCACTGGCCAGGCGAAAGGAGGTGGTGGGCGCTCATATCTGTTCCCTCATACTCTTCAACGGGGGCGGCATCCCCATAGTGCGGTAAGAGAGTTTGTCTGACGTGGTTGTTCCCTAAAAATTTCACAGGAGGAGAAACAAGTATTATGAAAAAGCTAACGATTGTTAGTCTTGTATTGCTCATCAGCATGTTGATGACAGCTTGCGGCCCCAAGGTGGAGCCATTTGAATGTACAGATGAGTGGGGCTGTGTGACCATCGCCCCGGGTGACCCTGTTCGCATTGCCTACGCTTTGGTAATCAGTGGCCCGAACGAGTCATTAGGCGTGGCCTGCGTGCATGGCGTCGAGATTGCCGCTGGCGACAAAGGCGAACTTCTCGGCCACCCGATCGAGATTGTTGGTGAGGACTCGCTGTGCAGCGCCGAGGGTGGACAGACGGCCGTCACCAAGTTGGTCTCTGATCCCAGCTTGCTGGGCATCATCGGCCCCAACTGCTCCAGCGCTGGCGTGCCGGCCTCCAAGATCGCGGCCGACGCCAACGTGGTGATGATCTCGCCCTCCAACACCGCCCCGTCGCTGACGGCGCCCGATATGCACGAGAAGACCTATCTGCGTAGTTGCCACAACGACAATGTCCAGGGCAAGGCTATGGCGACTTTTGTATACAACGAGTTGGGCCTGCGCACCGCCGCCACCATCCACGACGGCAGCCCCTACGCCGACCAGTTGCAACAGGTGTTCGCCGACTCGTTCGTAGAGTTGGGCGGCACCATCACGGCCCAAGAGGCGGTCAACACGGGCGACACCGATATGCGGCCTATCTTGACGACCATCGCCGCCGACTCGCCAGAGCTTCTCTACTACCCGATCTTTATCGCCGAGGGTGGGTTCATCAGCGTGCAGGCGCAAGAGATCGCCGGCCTGGAGAACACAGTCCTGGCGGTCGTGGATGGGTGTATGTCACCGGACTTTATCGAAGCCGCCGGCGATGCTTCCGAGGGCATGTACGCCTCTGGCCCGGACCTGTCCTTTGAGAACGATCTGGCCGTGCATTTTATGGAGGTCCACAGAGAACAGTACGGTGGGGATCCGACGTCTGTTTTTTATGCTCACGCTTACGACGGGACAAACATGCTCTTTGCCGCCATCGAGAAGGTCGCGACACAGGATGAGGATGGCACACTGCACGTTGGGCGGAAGGCGATGAACGACGCCGTCTTCGCCACCTCGAACTTTGAGGGCATCACCGGCGTGCTGACCTGCAACGAGTACGGTGACTGCGCTGATCCCAAGATCGCGGTCAACAAGATCACGGGCGGCGAGTACGTGCCGATTTGGACTTACTAGGAGTAAGCATATCTATGGTCGGACTGGTGTTCGAGCGTCTGACTTGAAGTAAAGTGATTGGGGGGTGAGTCCGGGTGAACTTTGACCCGGATTCATCCCCCCTCTGTATAATGGAGGTAACTACCCAGACCAGCGCAAATTTGAACGTTTCAGGCTCTCAGCCCTCGTCCCCGAGGGCGGTGTGGGCGAGAGCACTGTATTCTGAGTAGCCATCCTCCGCACAAGGCGCCCCCGGGACGGGGGCTGTAAGCAGTGGCTGGGTAGTTACCTTTTATCTTGATTTGTCCGCGCCGATGGCTATGCGCCCAACAATATCGGGCGCAAGCCGTCCGCCCAGGCGCGGATACTGTCCCAATCGCGAAAGTCGCCTTCGGGCGATTTCATCGCCTTCATCAGCAGTCGCATTGGCAGGGGGAGCTCGCTATAGTTCATCGCTCCCGCAAATAGGCCCACCTCCACCGGCTGCACCATCTCGCGCACCGGGTCCAGGTAGGCCGCCACCGTGCGGCGGTTCTCCTCTGTGTCATCCTTCATCGTCAGGCAGACGACAAAGTAGGCTACGGGCACCCGGCTCAACGCACCCTGGTGTGTCTCTACGAACTTTGTCGCTGGGGGCAACAACTGTCCCGCGCGGATGGCGCTGCCCACGACGACGGCTTGGTAGTCGCTCGCGTCGGCCACGTCTTTTGCCGGGCGCACGTCCGCTGCTGCGCCTTTATCACACAATACTTTTCCGATGGCCTCGGCCACCTCGCTGGTGGATCCACACTTGCTGGCGTAGGTCACCAAAATTTTGTCACTCATTTCGTTTTCACCTCCATAATTTGATTGGATAAATTTCACTGCCGGCTGTTGCGTGCTCAATGCAGTCGGGCCACAACATGCCAGCCTCGTCACGCCGATGGCTCCCCTGGGCAGCGCCAGGAAACGCCGCTTCGCTACCCTTTATAAGAGGGGTGCCGCCGGGACCTTTTGGATTTCACACTCACGCTGTCCTCCCACTTTCACTGTGATGCTGGCGACGGGCCCACCAGCTAGCCAACCAACTCCAATACAACAGACCGATCACGGCCAGCGATGCCAGATTCAGCATCACTCCCCAGCCCAGCGGACCTCCGTCGCCGAGTAGCCGCAGTGCGGTTTGCCCGACGTCGCTCAAACTGGCGCCCGATGAACTCAATAGCTCGGTCAGTGATAGCGCTTGCTGTGAGGCGGGCAACAATTGTGCTGCCGCATCGCCCCCCAGGCCCATTTGCAGTGCTCTCAGCGCCACACCAGACACGATGAACACTGCCTGAACAAAGGCCCACGCGCCGAGCAGCCCCACCGGAACCAGTCGCCAGCCGGTCTCTAGCGCGCTCTTCCAAGCAGGCTGCGTTGGGCGGCGGGGCAATCGCAGACCAACCTGAGCCACGAAGCGGTCGGGCGGTGTGAGCGTCTCGGCGACAGGGGCATCTTGCAGCAGCGCCGCCAGCGTTTGCAGGCTCTCTGACTCTGCGCGGCACGTCGCGCAGAGCGCCAGGTGCTCTTTGACTTGTTGCAAGCGGCGGCCCCGCAGTTCGCCATCGTGATATGCGTTCAGCCAGGGGGTTACGTGTTCGTTCATAGGGCCTCCAGATAAGGGGCCAACGTCTGGCGCAATTTGCTGCGGGCATAGTTCAGCCGCGACATTACCGTGCCGATGGGGATATCTAGCGTGTCGGCGATCTCTCGATAGGAGAATCCTTCGTACTCGCGCAGGGTGATCACTGCGCGGCTGGCCGGCGGCAGCGCCAGCACTGCCCGCCGCACCTGCTCGCCCCGTTCTGCTTCTTCCACCGCAGCTTCCGGCCCCTCGTCTGAGGTAGTCAGCGGCAGTACGTCTATGTCCATCGTCTCCCGCTCACGGCGCAGCGCGTCAAGCGCGACGTTAGTGGCAATGCGATACACCCAATTTCTGAATGAGGATCGGGGCCGATAATTGGGGAGGTGTTTCCAGGCGCGGACGAACGCTTCTTGCGCCGCGTCCTCTGCTAGATTCACGTTCCCGCACATACGGTACACCACGTTGATGACCCCCTCCCGGTTCAGACGAACAAGTTCGCCAAAGGCTCGCCTATCTCCCTGTTGAGACTGGGCGATCAGCTCGAGTTCGGCGTCTGCCGGTTGCGCTGGCCGGTTGCTCACTATAATCTCTGTCCTTTCTACTCTTTCAACGTATTTACTGGCAGTTTTATTCGGAATTACGGTCCGAGAGTTACGACTCACGTTGTGTGTAGTATACTGCAATGTATCAAAGGGCACGAATCACCACTGGCCTATTCTTGCGCGCGCGAGGCCAACTTGACCCTTTCCCGTTCCTGGCATAAAATTCTTCCCACGTTGCTACAATCTCAGGGCTGTTCAGTTCTAATGCTCTCCCAGTGCAGAGCGCTCACAGCCACCGTCCCGGGGGCGGCCCATGCAACAAAACACAACTGTCGGTGTGTTTCTGGTGCGAGGACGAGATGATGAAAACCCCACCAAGACAGTCAATTTTGGCTTTCTGGCCACAGCTTTGACCTGTCTTGCGCTCTTTTATCCCACTGCGCATTGGGTCATGCACGACGTGGTAGACCTGGATCAGGCCCGTGTCCCCATCGCGCACTACTTTGAGTTGGTACCACTGGCCCGGGACCAGCGTGACCGAGGCGTGGTCCAGGAAGGTGTACTCGCGGGTGAGCTTTAGCTTGCACCAGGCCGGGGCTGTCGGTAATAGTCGCCGGTGAAGCAGGTGCGACGCACTTGGGAAGTGCGTCGCACCTTGTATGTCCAACCTCACTCCGCAAAGTCGTTGTGGCCAACCACCTCTCCGGTATGAGCGTCAATGAAAATCTTGCGGTAGGAGTGGATATCATCTGCATCACCGTAAGTCAATTTCCAGGACAGTGGCACCCCGTAGTATGAACTAGGCGGTGTCAATTCTATCTCGATTAACCGATCCTCGCTGCTCACGCCGTGCCGAAGAACGATCTCCACGGCCTCATCGGAATCAATCTCCAGTTCATCCAAGGGAGAGATAGGATTGTCTGGCAAGACACCCGATTTTTCAAAACCAGGGATACCTTGGTAGCCAATAACGGGCACTGCTCCTTTGCCATAGACAACAACTCCTGTCTTTGTATGCACTGTCGTGATACCGAAGTACCACACTTGTGACGTACCATCATCGTACACCCAGTGATTGGAAGTGGGCGTGCCCACGTACTCAACCACTGCATCCTCGTGCCAGGCGCGGATGGCGGGTTCGGCCAGGCGATAGGCCTCTTTGGCCGTCAGCGGCGGCCCCGGTGTCGGCACGGGAGTAGCAGTGGGGGTCGGTGACACAAAGACACTACACGATGCAATCAGCAACCCTTCTATCACCACCGCCAACAGCCGCCCAATCCATTTCCATTCCATATCTGTCTCCCTGGTTCAGGGGTCCATCTCACTCACTGGGCAACAATCCAATCCACGTAGAGATCGTAGCCACTCCCCAGCATTGCCCAACCCAGCCTCCGCAGGTCGGGGTAGGCGCTGTCCACCGCCTCCAGCGTGGGCGTCTCCGGATAGCCCTGGCCCTCGTCCAGGTAGACCTGGATCAGGCCCGTGTCCCCATCGCGCACTACTTTGAGTTGGTACCACTGGCCCGGGACCAGCGTGACCGAGGCGTGGTCCAGGAAGGTGTACTCGCGGGTGAGCTTTAGCTTGCCCCAGGCAGGAATGTAGGCCACGCTGTAGCCGGTGGAGTCTATCCCCTCCTCGGTCCCGCCAAAGCCCAGGGCGATGGCGTTATACCACTGGTTGAGGTTGCCGGTGGCCCGGAAGCGGGTCTCGACGACGTACCGGGTATTGCTGAGGGACTCGGTGGCGCCCACGCCATGCTCGCCGTTGGCCTGAGTGTGCAACTGCCCGTCCACGATGTCCCAATCGCCCGCTTCCTCCACCCAGTTCGGTCCCAGGTCACTGCTGTCGGGACGGTCAAAGTCGTCGGTGAAGCAGGTGCGACGCACTTGGGAAGTGCGTCGCACCTTGATATCTAACCTCACTCCGCAAAATCGTTGTGGCCAACCACATCTCCGGTATAAGCGTCAATGAAAACCTTGCG
>DUEK01000080.1 GCA_011192155.1 Thermoflexia bacterium | reverse complement strand
TCCGCGTCACTTTGCGCGCCACCTGGATGAACTTTTGCCCGTCGGGAACTCCCTCGACGTAGATGAGGATCACGCGCGAGGCCGGATCGTCGCCCCAGGCTTCCAGCAGGTCAATCTCGCTCACGTCCGCCTTGTTGCCCAGGCTGACGAACTTGGAAAAGCCGACCCGCCCGGCCATCGCCATATCCAGCACCGCCGTGCCCAGCGCGCCCGATTGGGACATAAAGGCGATGGGGCCACCGGGCGGCATGCCGGCGGCAAAAGTCGCGTTGAGCGGGGTATCGGTATCGATCACGCCCAGGCAGTTGGGGCCGATGAGGCGCAGATCGTATTTGCGGGCGGTCTCGATCAACTCCTGCTCCCGCTCCAGCCCCTCCCGCCCGGCTTCGCGGAAACCAGCGCTGATGACGACGACGGCCGAGACTCCCTTTTGCCCGCACTCTTCCAGCACGGCCGGCACAAAGCGATAGGGGATGACGATC
Source organism: Thermoflexia bacterium (assembly GCA_011192155.1). Classification (GTDB taxonomy): domain Bacteria; phylum Chloroflexota; class Anaerolineae; order B4-G1; family B4-G1; genus B4-G1. The sequence continues at coordinate 9,322 of DUEK01000080.1, read as the reverse complement.
ACCGCCAAGTCTACCGGGCCGGGGATTTTTAGCACCGAAGGGTAAGCCTTCAGGCCGAGAATCTCGTCGGCCTTGGGATTGACCGGGTAGAGGTGGCCTTCGTACCCTCCCTCCTGGATGTTCGCCAGGACCGAGTAGCCCAGCTTTTCCGGCTCGCGGGAGGCGCCGACGACGGCGACGGATTGGGGGCGGAAGAAAGTGTCGAGCATAAAAACCTCGCGTGGAGTTTATAGGCGTGTGTGCGATGAACCTGGTTGCAATGGTACACGAAAAGAGGGGATTTGGCAAGCGTCTGACAAACATTTACGGTATACTGAACGCAAATCAAATGGGTGAATTGCTCCAGTCTCGAAAACATCGCAAGAGGACCGGAATAGAAGCTTTAGCCGGGTAAACGTAGCAAAACTGGGTCAAATCTGGCTAAAGCCTCCAATCCAAATTCACTCAACTCAATTGCGCTCAGTATGAAGCAATTGTCAAGAATGGAGAATTTGTGGTAAGATAAGCCTATGCTCAATAGAGACACGATGTACGTCAATCAACCGCGATACAGGAGGTAGAAATGACTACCAAAGTATACGACGCCATCATCGTCGGTGCGGGGAGCGTTGGGCTGCCGGCCGCCTTTTACATGGCTCAGGCCGGGCTTGAACCGTTGGTCATTGACCAGTTCGCCAGCCCCGGCCAGGGTTCCAACAAGGCCGCTATCGGCGGCATTCGCGCCACCCACTCCGCCCCTTCCAAGATCAACCTCTGCCTCAAGTCGTTAGAGATATTCTCCACCTGGCAAGAGACCTACGGGGACGACATCGAGTGGTACCAGGGCGGCTACTCCTTCGTCGCCTACGGGGAGCGGGAGGAGCGCATTCTGAAAGACCTGCTCAAAATCCAGCAGGGGTATGGGTTGGATATCCGCTGGCTGGAGCGGGACGACATGCTGGAAATGATCCCGGCCCTGAACAGCGACGGCATCATCGGCGGCACCTACTCGCCGGGAGATGGGTCGGCCTCGCCGCTCTTGACCGCCCACGCCTTTTACACCCGGGCGAAGGAGCGCGGAGCCGAGTTCCGTTTCCGCGAGCGTGTCACTGGCATCATTCGCCGCCGGGGAAAAGTGGTGGGCGTGCGCACTGACCAGGGCGGCTATGCCACAGAGACCGTCATCAACGCCGCTGGGCCCTGGGCGCGGGCGCTGGCACAGATGGCCGGGCTAGATGTGCCCGTGGCGCCGGATAGCCACGAGGGCGGCATCACCGAGCCGGTGGCCCGCTTTGTGGAGCCGATGGTGGTAGACATCCGCCCCGCCGAAGGTTCCAAGAACTATTATTTTTACCAGCACGCCACCGGGGCCATCATCTTTTGCATCACGCCGGAACCACCCATCGTCGGCACCGACCGGCGTGAGACCTCTGTCTTTTTGCCGATGGTCGCCCGGCGCATGGTGGACCTGATGCCCAAGCTGGCCAACGTCAAGGTTCGCCGCACCTGGCGCGGCCTCTACCCCATGACGCCCGATGGCTTTCCCATCGTCGGCCGGGCGCGGGAATTGGAGGGGTACATCTATGCCGTCGGCATGTGCGGGCAGGGGTATATGCTGGGGCCGGGCATGGGCGTTCTGCTGACCTCGCTGGTGCAGGGCGATCTGACGTTGGAGGATGAACAAATCCTCGAGGAACTGAGTCTGTATCGGGAGTTTGGGGCGGGGGAAAAGCTAAAGTGACTGCGATCAGACCCTAAAGGTTTCAGAAAACCTTTAGGGTCTTGAACAAATCAAGTAATGCGCATCATCCACGATCTGAAACAAGCCCACCCCACCTCCCGCTCTTACGTCACCATCGGCGTATTCGACGGCGTCCACCGGGGACACCAACAACTCATCGGTGGTATGGCGCAAGCGGCGCACGCAGCGGAGAGCGTCGCTGCCGTCATCACCTTTGATCCTCACCCGTCCGCCGCGTTGGGCTATGACCCGCCTCCGCTGCTGACAACAGTGGAAGAACGAGTCGATCTACTGGCTGCGTTGGGACTCGACCTGCTGGCCGTGCTCCCTTTCACGCCAGAAATGGCCCGCACTCCGGCCGCCGATTTTGCCGAACCGTTGATCCAACGCCTGCGTCTGGCCGAGTTATGGGGCGGGCCGGATTTTGCGTTCGGCCACAGGCGCGAGGGAGACGCGCCGTTTCTGCGACGGTTGGGAGCAAAGCGCGGGTTTGGCGTGCGCGTCGTCGCACCGCTGGTGTGGGAGGGTAAGCCGGTCAACAGCAGTCGCGTACGGGCCGCGCTGGAGGCGGGCGACATCCCCCAGGCGACAGGCTGCCTGGGCCGCCCCTATTGCTTGACAAGCAACGTCGTTCGCGGGCGCGGGGAGGGACGCAAGATCGGAGCGCCCACGGCCAATCTCGCCTTCCTGCCGGAGCGCTTGATCCCCGCCAGGGGGGTCTATGCCTGCCGCGCGCACACCGCGCGCCAGGGAGCGTATCCGGCGGTGGTCAACGTGGGGACCCGCCCCACGTTCGAGGGAAGCGGATTGGTCGTCGAGGCCCACCTGCTGGATTTCGACGGCAATCTTTACGGGCAGACATTGGCGCTTGATTTCGTCGCCCGCCTGCGGGACGAGATAGCTTTCCCCTCCGTCAAGGCACTGGCGACGCAGATTCAGGAGGACATTGCCCAGGCGCGCGCCATCATCAGAAGGCAAAAACCTAGCCAACACTCCCCCGGTCATTGTTAATTCAGCAATTCCCGTTTTGTAGCCGCGATTTCCAAATCGCGTCTGTTTTTCCGCGTAAAGCGTCCTGCGCGATTTCGCAATCGCGGCTACGACCTGACTTTTCCCCCATAACGGGAATTGCTGTTGTTAATTGGTCATTGTAAATTGACTAGGTTATGGTACAATACCGCCCGCTTTTCCGATGGAGGATCAAAAATATGGGATTTACCGATTACGTCCGCATCCTGCGCAAACGCTGGTGGATCATCGTCGCCGCCATCGTATTGACCGCCGGCAGCGCGTTTGTCTTTAGCAAGCTCCAGCCCCCTGAGTACACGTCCACCGCCGAGATCGTCATCGAACCAGCGCGGCCTGACTGGGGGCTGGCCCAATCGGCCAAGATGCTCCTGCGCACCTATATGACCGTGATAGATTCGAACTACAAGGCGCAGGAGGTAATTGATGGGTTGCAGTTGCCAATGACATTCGAACAACTGCGCGCCGACGCCCGTTTTGCCGCCGAGGACGACCGCATGGTGATCAAGATAGAGGTTGATGCCTCCGATGGCGACGTAGCTAACGATATTGCCCGAACCTGGGCCGTGTTGCTGATTCACTGGCGCGACGAGCAAAACTCCAAGCAGAACAAGGAAGATCGCGTCTACGCTTATCTGCGCGACGAGCCGCGCTATGTCCAATCGTGGCCCAAGACCAAAGTCGTCACCGCCGCGGGCGGTGTCTTTGGTCTGGTGATCGCCGGCGTGGTCATCTTTTTTCTGGAATGGCTGGAGGCGGGCGTCGTCCGCACCCCGCAAGATCTGGAGCGCCAACTGGACCTAGTCGTGATGGGGGCTATCCCCCCAACCGGGTAAGGGCACGAGGGCGCGGTTCCCGCGCCCCTACGAGAGGTAACTTATGACTGAACAATTAGATTTGATCACCCTGACCGACCCCCGCAGCCCGGCGGCCGAGGCGTACCGCACGCTGCGCACCAACTTGACCTTTGCCGCGCTCGACAAACCCATCGAGACGCTGCTCGTCACCTCGCCCGCGCCCGGTGAGGATAAATCCACCGTTCTCGCCAACCTGGCAGTCACAATGGCGCAAGGGGAGCGGAACGTCATCCTGGTAGACGCCGACCTGCGCCGCCCCAGCTTGCACGAGATCTTTGGCGTGGCGAACGAGCGAGGGCTGACCACGATGGTCGTCGAAGAAGCGGCGCTCGACGATCCGCCGTTACTGGATACGGGCGTGGACAATCTGCAGCTAATGCCCAGCGGCCCGCTGCCCCCCAATCCGACCGATATTCTCGGCTCGCGCCGCATGGAAGAAGCCATCGCCAGGCTCAAGACTCGCGCCGACGTGGTCCTCTTTGACGCGCCCCCGGTAGTCGCCGTGACTGACGCCGCTGTGCTGGGCACCAAGGTGGATGGCGTGTTGCTGGTCGTCTGCGCCGGACGCACGCGGCGGGAGCACACCCAGCGGGCCAGAGAGTTGCTGGAGCGGGGACACGTCCGCATTGTGGGGGCCGTGCTGAATAACGCCCCACGCGACGTGGCGTTGGGAGGATATTGACCAGGGAGGAACCGAATGAAAGGACTAATTCTCAGCGGGGGCAAGGGCACCCGTCTCTACCCACTGACCTACACCAGCGCCAAGCAACTCATCCCCGTCGCCAACAAGCCGGTGCTCTTCCGCGTCATTGAGGCCATCCGCGACGCTGGCATCACCGACATTGGCATCGTCGTTGGCGACACCGCTGAAGAGATCAAGGCCGCCGTCGGGCGGGGCGGGCGCTGGGGCATCGCGATCACCTACATCCCCCAGGATCAGCCGCTAGGGCTAGCCCACGCCGTCAAGGTGAGTCGAGATTTTTTGGGCGACGAGCGCTTTGTGATGTTTCTGGGCGATAACGTCATCCAGGGGGGCATCTCGGAACTGATCGGGCAGTTCGCCGAGAGCGAATGGAACAGCCAGATCGTCTTGACGCGGGTATCGCAGCCGGAGCAGTACGGCGTGGCCGAGTTGGATGATAGCGGGCGCATCGTGCAATTGATCGAAAAACCCAAAGACCCGCCCTCCGATTTGGCGTTGGTGGGCATCTATATGTTCGACCATCACATTCACGAGGCGACAGAGAGCATCGCGCCCTCCTGGCGAGGCGAGCTAGAGATCACGGACGCCATCCAGTGGTTGGTGGATCACGACTATCGGGTCTACCCCTACGTCCACCGGGGCTGGTGGATTGATACAGGCGCTCCCAGCGCCATGCTGGAAGCGAACGGCCTGGTGCTGGAGGAACTGACGCCAACAGTCGAGGGATATGTAGATCGCGATTCGGAGGTAGATAGCAGGGTGACAGTGGAAAAGGAGGCGGAGATCGTCAACAGCGTAGTGCGAGGCCCGACCATCATCGGCGAGCGCACTCGCATCGTCAACTCTTACGTTGGCCCTTTCACCTCAATCTATCACGACGTCGTGGTTAAAGATAGCGAGATTGAACGAACCATCGTCTTGGAACACACCCAGATACACAGCATCCCGGCTCGCATCCAGGATAGCATCATTGGACGGCACGTCAGCCTGACCCGTTCTCCCATCAAGCCCAAGGCGTACAAGCTGACTCTGGGCGATCACAGCCAGGTGGGTATTTTATAGCCATGGCTGTTCAGTTCTAATGCTCTCTCAGTACAGAGCGCTCACAGCCACCGTCCCGGGGGCGGCCCATGCAACAAAACATCAACTTTTGGGTAATTTTCTACCCAAAATCGCCCTCGGGGACGAGGGCTAGAGCCTTGGAAATCTAGAACTGAACAGCCCTGATTTTATAGCTGGGTGCTAGTCTCAGTAGATCCAAATTTCAGACCTCGGAGGTCTCGGAAGGTGACATTGGCAGCAAAATTGCTTAGATTGCGCCCGTTTTTACCGGCAAAGGCGCTCTCGAAAGACCTCCGAGGTCTTGTTGTCGTAACATTTTGGATCTACTGAGGCTAGATGAAAGAAAGTCAACATCTCTCATCCTTCTATTGGCTCTTCCTGCCGGTAAACGGGCGCCCAGGCCCCTGTGTTGACGTACTACATCTGTTTCCCCAATCGCTCCAGGGTCGCCCGGTGGGTGTGGCCAAAAACAATATAGTGATCGGGGCTGAGAATTCGTTTCAGATCGCGCGCCACGTCCAGTAAATAGTCGCTCTCAAGAAGGTGGGTGACACTGGGCAAACGATGGGCAGTTCCTATCACTTCCAATGCCGTCGAGCACATGCTCCGTTGCCTGCGCCGTTACACGAACCAGATGGACCGCTTTGGCACCAAGGATGCTACTCAGCGTTTCTTTGATTTGTTTGCTTTTCTTCACGATATGCATGTCTTGCGGGTTGGCAAACGCGAGGGACGCCCCCTCTTGGCGTCATGACACGTGGAGGTGGAGAAACTCTTCGGCACGGACGATCTCTACACGATTTTAGGTTTTCTTCCTGCTTCTCGGGCCTTTGTGCCAATCAAAAAGTGTCCAATCACAGTTTGGCTAAGAGAGCCTCTGGAACCCGTCCTGTGAACACTACTCAAAACCGGGCCTCTTGCTCGGTGGACGTGCGGGCCGGCGCTGCGACTATGACGCTGTCCATCGAACCCAGCCCGTGCTCCTGGGCCGTCTTGAGCTGGCCCATCTCCTTCAAAGGAATATCAAGCCGGTTCTCCGCCGGGTACTGTTTGAGTATCCTGACCGCCTCCGCGTCAATGGCCACCATGTCGCCGGAGACCAGGATCACGTTGGGATAGACGTACTCGCCCCGCCCATACGCGGCGACCGTGCTGCGTCGTCCATCAATCAGCGCCAGATTCGGCTGCCACCCCAAATGCAGTTCGGCGACTCGGTGCTCCACCAGTTCACGTTCCGAGTGCAAGATGCTGCGATCCTGGAGGTCAATCCATCCCACACCCAGCTTGAGCGACGCGGTGAACCGGGCCGAGGAGTGACTGCGCATGTTGGCCAGGTAGACGCGCTTCTCTGCCTCGTAGATAGAGCGCGGCACGCGGAACGTATCCCAATACCGCCCCTCGACCTCGAGCGGTATCCACTCATCGTGCTCAAAGTTGACGAACTCTACGCCGTAGCGCTCTAACAGCGGCAGCACACCCAGGCGGGCGATCACGCTTTCCGTCGGCCCGTCGGCCCGGCCGGACATTTCGCCCACCGTCACGTCGGCGCCCGCGTCCTGCAACACCTCGATGACCGCCGCCAGAAAGGCCAGGTCGGTCGAAAGCGGCAGTCTGTACGCGCAGTTGAAATTAGGCTTGATCATCACCCGGTCGCCGGGCCGGATGGCCTTGTCCAGGCCGCCCAGCAGCCGGAGCGCCTCGTTCACCGACGCCGGCAGGTAGTCGCCGTTGAGATGGGGTACTTTGGCGACCAGTGGTTTGCCCTGGCGCGTGAACACGTTCCGGGTGCGCGGGTGGGGTTTCAAGGTCGTCATAAGCGCCCCCCAGGCCCCGCCGGCGCTCGAATCTCCACCAGCGCGTCCACCGCCCGCACCCCCTGGCCGCGCGGCAGTACCATCAGCGGGTTGATATCCAACGCGGCGATCAGGTCGCCCAGGTCGGCCGCCAATTGGGAGAGGCGTACCAGAGCGTCAGCCAGAGCATCCACGTCGGCCGGCGGCTTGCCCCGGAACCCCTGTAAGAGTTGCGCCCCGCGTGTCTCGTGGATCATCTCCACTGCCTCCTCGCGGCTCAACGGCGGCAATCGCAGGGCAGAATCCTTGAGCAATTCCACCATGATCCCGCCCGAACCGAAAACGACCACCGGGCCAAAATCCGGGTCTCGCAGCAGGCCCAGGATGACCTCGACGGCGTCGGCGGAGACCATCTCTTGCACGAGCACGCCCTCCAGCCGGGCCTGGGGGTGATGGCGCCGGGCCGCATCCATCACCTGACGAAATGCCTCGGCCACGGTCGCCCCGTCCGCCAGCCCCACCCGCACGCCGCCGATCTCGGTCTTGTGTTGGATGTCGGGCGAGAGGATTTTGAGCACGACTGGGTAGCCAATGCGCCCCGCCGCCGCGACCGCCTCATCCACCGTGGTCGCCACGCTCTCCGTGGGGCCGGGGATGCCGTAGGCGGCCAGCAGACGCCGCCCCTCGATTTCCGAAAGCGCGCCCTGCGTACCGCGCAGCTTTTCTCGCCAGGCGGCCAGATCGGGCGGGGAAGGACAGCCGCGGGCCGCAGGATGCTCGCGCTGACGGCGGAAGCGGCCATAGTCCACAAACGCCTGGATCGCCCGCAGCGTCTCCCGCGTCCCTTGCAGATAGGGGACGCCGCCCTCGGCCAGCGTTTCCCTCACTTGCGCCTGAAAGCCGGTTGAGTAGTTGGAAAAGAGGAGCACCGGCTTGCCGGCCTCTTGCCTGGCCTGCACAGCGGCCCGCGCCACGGCCAGCGATTGCTCCACCTCGCGCGGGGCGACCTGCGGCGGCGTACCCCGGCTGACGGCCAGCAGGTGAACGTCCTCCTCGCGTGAGACCACGTCCACACAGGCCGGATAGTTCTGTTCCAGGTCGCCGTTGCCCCAGGCATCCAGCGGGTTGGCGATGGGGCTGTAGGGCGGCAGGATTTCGGCCAGCGCTCGCCGGGCCTCATCCGAGAAGGCAGGGAACTCTAAATCCAAATCCTGCGCCAGGTCTGCGATCAGGCCAATCTGCCCCCCAGAAAGGCTCAACAGTCCCACGCCGTCGCCGGCGGGAAGCGGGCAGGTGATGAACAATTCCGCCGCCTCCACCAACTCGTCCAGCGTGTCCAACCGCACCACGCCCAGGCGGCGAAAGGCGGCGTCGCAGACCGCATCGGACCCGGCCAGGCTGCCGGTATGGGCCTGCACTGTCCGTCGCGCCGCCTCCGAGCGTCCCACCTTCACCACGAGGATGGGCTTGCCCGCCTCGGCTGCGGCCTGCGCCGCGGCAGTGAACTTGCGCGGGCTGCGGACGCCTTCCAAAAAGGCGACGATGACCTGGGTGTGCGGGTCGCCGGCCAGGTAGGCGATATAGTCGGCGCTGTCCAGCACGGCCTCGTTCCCGCTGGAGATGAGATAGCGGAAGCCGAAGCGGGCCGCGTTGGCTAACCCCAGGCAGATGGCCCCGCTCTGCATCACAGCCGAGACGGAGCCGGCGTGGGTCGCCGGCCCGAGGGCCACGCTGTACGTCGCCGCCCCGTCCACCAGGTTAGCCACGCCGATGCAGTTGGGGCCGCACACCAGCAGGCCGGTCTCTTCGGCGAATCGAACCAATTCGGCCTGGCGGGCCGCTCCCTCCGGGCCGGCCTCGGCAAAGCCGCTGGCCAGCACCCAGGCCGCCCGCGCGCCGGAATCCACCGCATCCTCCAGAATGGGCAGCGCCTTCTCAGCGCCCAGCAGCACGGCCACCGAATCCACCGGACCGGGCAGCGATTTCAGGTCGGGATAGCAGGGGAATCCCAGAACCCGGTCGTGTTTGGGGTGAACGGCGTAGACCGCGCCGCTGTATTCGAGGCGGTGCAGGTTTTCCAACACCAGCCGCCCGGCGCTTCCGGGCCGCTCCGAAGCGCCAACCACGGCGATGGCTCGCGGGTTCAGCAGTGGCGAAAGAT
>DUEK01000008.1 GCA_011192155.1 Thermoflexia bacterium | reverse complement strand
TGCACCGGGGCCAAGCTGACGGTGCAGATCATCCACGAGATGAAGCGGCGCGATGTGCAGTTTGGGTTGGTGACAATGTGCATCGGCGGCGGCATGGGCGCGGCCGGCATTTTGGAGAATTTGGCGTAACGAGGAGAGAGAAACCTGGTTTTTTCTGAAAAAACCAGGTTTCTGGCTTAATGGAGGTGTAAAATGATTGATTTTTCTCTGACCGACGAACAAAAGTTCATCCGCAAGCTGGCGCGCGACTTTGCTCAGAAAGAGATGGCTCCTCGCGCCGAGCATTACGATGAGGCGGCCGAATACCCCTGGGAAGTGATCGAAAAGGCCCACCAGTCCGGCTTGCTTAACACCATCATCCCCGAAGAATTCGGCGGCGTCGGCGCTGGCGCGCTGGAAGAGAGCCTGGTGGCCGAGGAACTGTTCGCCGGTGACGCGGGAATGGGATCGGCTATGCTGGCCAATAACCTGGGGCTGATGCCCATCGTCGCCAGCGGCACCGATGAGCAAAAAGAACGTTTCCTTGCCCCGTTCCTGGAAAAGCCGATCATGGCCGCTTTCTGTCTCACCGAAAGCGGCGCCGGCTCCGACGTGGCGAACCTGCGCACCTCGTGGCGGCGCGATGGCGACGAGTACGTGATCAATGGCAGCAAGATGTTCATTACCAACGGCGGCGTGGCCTCGCTCTACACCGTCTTTGCGACCGCCGAGCCGGGCAAGCGCAAATATCGCGCATTTGGCGCCTTTGTCATCCCTCGGGACGCGCCCGGCGTCTCTACCGGCAAGAAGGAAAACAAGATGGGGCAGCGCTGCTCTGATACTTCGGAGGTGATCTTTGACGAGGTACGCGTGCCGGCCGATCACTTGCTGGGCCAGGAGGGCGCGGGATTCAAGGTTGCCATGAAGACACTGGATAGGAGCCGACCGACCATTGCTGCCAGCAGTGTTGGCATTGCACGCGCGGCGATGGAGGCCGCTGTCCCGTACGCCCAAGAGCGGCAGACATTTGGCCGCCCGTTGGCTGGTCATCAGGCGATCCAGTTCATGCTGGCCGACATGGCGATCAAGATCGAAACGGCCCGTCTCATCACCTGGAAGGCCGCCTGGCTGGCCGACCAGGGGTTACCGAACAATATGGAGTCTTCCATCGCCAAGTGTTACGCCACCGACATCGCCATGCAGGTGACGACCGACGCCGTGCAAATCTTTGGCGGCTATGGCTACAGCAAAGAGTATCCGGTGGAACGGTATATGCGCGACGCCAAGTTGATGCAGATTTACGAGGGGGCGAACCAGATTCAGCGTATGGTCATCTCGCGCAACTTGCTCGCGTGAAGCCGAGCAGCGAATTTCTTGGCCGGGGCCGGAGTCGAGTTGGCTCCGGCCTTTTTTCTATAGTTGGTTGGACGCGGGCCTGCGAGTGGGCGTTTGCGCCATCATCACTTTATGGTCTGCTATTCCCCTGCAGCGGCGTGTGCGTTGGGTTTGGCGTTGTGGCTGGCGCTTGACACAGAGCTAACGGTGTGGTATTGTCTCAATGGTTACATTCGTCCATTCGTAAATTTGCCAGGAGGTGCAAAATCGCGAGACAACCCGAACCAACCGGTTTTCCCCAGGAACGCGCTTTCCTGGTGGGAGTAGAGATGAAAGGGCCAGCGGCCCATTCACTTGATGACTATTGGCCCGTCGAGGAATCTCTGGACGAGCTGGCCCAACTGGCCCGCACCGCCGGCATTGGGGTGGTGGGGCAGATGATGCAGCGGCTGGAACGTCCCAACCCCGCTACTTTTATCGGCCCTGGCAAAGTGGAGGAGCTGGCGGAGGAGGCAGCCCAGGCTGTTGCGGACGTGGTCATCTTTGATGATGAACTCTCGCCGCGTCACCAGCGAGAACTGGAAAGGGTGTTAGGCGATGGGATCAAACTGCTCGACCGCACCGCGCTGATCCTCGATATTTTTGCCCAACACGCCCGTACCCGTGAGGGCGCATTGCAAGTGGAGCTGGCTCAGTACGAGTACCGGCTGCCCCGGCTCACACGAGCCTGGACTCACCTGGCGCGGCAGGCGGGCGGGCGGGCCGGCGGTGTCACCGGCGGCGTCGGCGTACGCGGGCCGGGCGAGACTCAGCTAGAGACCGACCGACGGGTGATCGGGCGGCGCATCGCCCAACTCAAGCGGGAGTTGGAAAAGGTGCGCGCCCATCGAGGCCGCCATCGCGCCCGGCGCCGTCGGGAAGGTATTCCCGTCGCTGCCATTGTCGGCTACACCAACGCCGGCAAGTCCACCCTGCTCAACAGCCTGGCCGGCGCCGATGTGCTGGCGGAAGACAAGCTCTTTGCCACGCTGGACCCAACTACGCGCCGGGTCGAACTGCCCGGTGGGGGTGTGGCCCTTTTCACCGATACGGTCGGCTTTATCCAGAAACTGCCCACCCAGTTGGTGGCCGCTTTCCGCGCCACGTTGGAGGAGGTAGTGGAGGCCGATCTGCTGCTTCACGTGATGGACATCACTCATCCGCAGGTGATGCGTCAGGCCAAAGCCGTGGACGAGACGCTGGAAGAGATCGGTGCCGCCGAAAAGCCCACTATCAATGTGCTGAACAAAATTGACCGTCTACCCGATCCTAAAGCCATACTTCCTTTGGCCAGCAAGTTCCCTGCTAGTGTCGCCATTTCGGCTCTCACCGGAGTGGGACTGGAATCGTTGTTGAGCAGCATCGAGGAAATACTGGAGAGACGGATGGTGCGGCTCGACGTGTTCATCCCCTACGAGATGGGAGAGTTGGTTGACCTGTTCCACCGGCGGGGGCTGATCGAGCAGAAGGAGCACATAGAGACGGGAACGCGCATCGCGGGGCGCATACCGCGCGGATTGTTGGGGCGCTTTCACGAGTTGATGGAATGATCGAGGAGAATTGACGTGCAGGCGGCTGCACTCAATGTTGCTGGAGGTGCGATGGTGAATGAACTACTGAAGCGTGCGAGCGAATTCTTGGCCCGGTTTCCGGGACTTTTAGTTTTCGTTGCTATCGGTCTGGTGGCGCTCAATTTTGTGCTTCAATTGTTGCCTGCTTGGCCTGTCATTGGCTGGTTGGCTCACACACACCTTTTCTTACACCTGGGCGTGATCATGGGTCTCTTGGGCATATTGCTGGGCGACGTACTGTGAAACACTACCTGCACGCTTGCTTACTCTTCCCTCTCCATTAACAGTCGCAGCGCGTAGGTCACACGGCGGGGGCGTGAGGTGAGTAACTCTCTGGCCTCCCACGCTCGGGCCAGCTTGCTCAAGCGGTGGCGGGAGATGTGGTCGCTGAATTTCTGATGCAGAGCTTTGATGGTGAAAACTCCACCCAGGTCGTCCAGCGTGTACTGCACCAGCTTGCGCTCAAGCGGGCTGAGGGCGGGGAAGGAGGAAGGGGAGCTGATCTGGGGAGAGATGGCGACAGCGTGTAACATGCCTACCCAATGCGCCACTTCCCCGATCAAATGCCCCATCTGAAAGTAGAGCCGGTTCGACCACTCCGCTCGCCCCTGCAAGTCATGGATGAAGGGTGGAGAAGTGGCGGAGGTGGCATAAGCGGCGAAAGGGAAATCGGCCGTGCTAAAGATGCCGGCCCGTGGGGTACTCGCCTGGGCGCGGATTATGTCCCAACGCTCCTCGGTCACAGTGTGATCGAGATGAGCGATGGCTAGGATACCGGCCGGCAAGCGCCAATACCAGGCTGCGCCCACTCGCCCCTCAAAGCCGGGCGTCTGATTCCCGATTTCACCGAGTAGGCCGTCGGCCAGGCGCAGTGCGTCGAATGAGGGATAGAATAGGGGCATAAGCGTCTCCTTATATCGTGATTATACTTCTGGTGAGGGTTGCTTGTCAAGCCTGCAGCGATGGGCTATACTTGGGAACAATGCATGATGATAAGGGAGTAATAGGGGTGAATCGTGTCTTTGCGGTGTCTGATGCTACCGGCATAACGGCCGAGCACGTCTTGAGCGCGGCCCTGATGCAGTTTGCGGGCGCAAAAGTCGAGGTTGAGCGACGATCAGGGGTGAGGACTGAAGAGCAGGTGCGCCAGGTGGTGCAAGAGACCGCCGAGGCCGGGGGATTCATCGTGCATACGTTGGCCTCGGACAAGCTGCGGCAGGTAATGTTCCGTGCTGGTCGGCTGTACAACGTCGAGACGATTGATTTGATGGGGCCGTTGCTGGCGCGTCTCTCTCAGCAGTTGGCTGTCTCACCGGCCGGGAAGCCTGGGCCTTTGAGTCAGTTGACCGACGAGTATTTTCGGCGCATCGAGACGATGGAATTCGCGTACCGGCACGACGATGGTCGCCGCGCCCACGAGCTTTCGGGAGCCGAGCTCGTGTTGGTCGGCGTCTCGCGTACTTTCAAGACTCCGCTTAGTATCTACCTGGCGTTCAAGGGCTGGTTCGTCGCCAACGTGCCCATCGTGTTGAAAACAAAACCACCGGCAGGATTGTTCAATTTGCCCGCCGGTCGCGTCTGTGGCCTCACGATCAACCCCGCGCGGCTGGTGGAATTTCGCAAGGTGCGCTACGATCACCTGGGCGGAGCTGTGGGCGACTATGCCGACCCGGAGCACGTGCGACGTGAGGTAGAGTACGCGTTGAACATCTTTCGCGGCCAGCACGGGTGGCCCGTCGTTGACGTGACTGATAAACCAATCGAGGAGATTGCTTCCGAGATTTTGGCATTGGTGAGATAAACGAGACTATGCCCAAAAAAGAGACCCCTGTTCGCAAACAGTACCTCCAGATCAAGGCCCAGCATCCAGACGCTATCCTTTTCTTTCGGCTGGGTGATTTTTACGAGGCTTTCGACGAGGACGCCGAGATCGCCGCCCGCGAGCTTGACCTCGTCCTGACCTCGCGCCCGGTCTCCAAGGGTACGCGTGTGCCGATGGCGGGCGTTCCCTACCACGCCGTCGAGGGGTACATCGCCCGCCTTATCAAGAAGGGCTACCGCGTCGCCATCGCCGAGCAGGTGGGGGAGGCTACGGGCAGGGGGCTTGTCCATAGAGAGGTAAGGCGCGTCGTGACCCCCGGCACCGTCGTGGATCCGGCGCTGTTGGATGAGAAGCGGGCCAATTATCTGGCAGCGGTCGTTGTCGAGGACGGACGGGCGGGGCTGGCTTACGTGGACATCACCACTGGCGAGTTCGCTGCCACTCGGCTAAATACGAGCGAGGTGGAGCAAGAACTCTCGCGCTTGCAACCCCGCGAGTGCTTGATGCCGGACGATTCCAATTTCCAATTTCCAATTTCCAATTCCCAAATTTCTGGCGCTCACGTCACGCCGCTCCCGCTGTACCGCTTCGAGTTAGGGGCTGCTCAACGAGCTTTGCTCGATCACTTTGACGTGGCGACGTTGGACGGCTTTGGTTGCGCGGGCAAACCGCTTGCTATCAGGGCCGCCGGCGCCATCATCCACTATCTGCGCGAGACTCAGATGGGGGCGCTGGCGCAGATAGTGACACTCAGCACCTATTCGACCGCCCGCTTTATGACGCTCGACGCCGCTACGCGCCGCAACCTGGAGCTGACTGAGACGATCCGTGAGCACAAAACGCGCGGCTCGCTGCTGGGCGCGCTCGACCTGACGCTCACCCCAATGGGCGGGCGGCTGCTGCGAGCGCGATTGGCCCAGCCGCTGCTCGACTTGGCAGAGTTGGAGGCGCGGCTGGATGAGGTGCAGGCGTTCTACGATGACACTATCCTGCGCGGAAAGGTGCGCGAACTGCTCAAAGATGTCTCTGACCTGGAACGGTTGACCAACCGGGTGCTGGCGGGCGTAGCGAGGCCGAGAGACCTGGCCGGCGTGCGCAAGACCCTGGAGGCCGCGCCGGAACTTGTCGAGATACTAGAGCAATCTGCAAGCTACAAGTTGCAAGCTGCAAGCTGCGACGACGTTGTTTCCCTTATCGCTTCCGCCATCGTGGACAATCCGCCCGCCGGCATCTCGGACGGTGGTGTCATCCGGCTTGGCTTTTCCTCCGAGCTGGATAGCATCGCCACGGCTGCGCGGGACGCCAAGTCGTGGATCGCCAATATGGAGCGGGGGGAGCGGGAGCGCACGGGCATCAAGAACCTCAAGGTGGGTCACAACAAGGTTTTTGGTTACTACATTGAGGTCACAAAATCCAACCTGGACGCCGTACCAGAGGAATATATCCGCAAGCAGACGTTGGTCAACGCCGAGCGGTACATCACGCCAGAGTTGAAGGAGTACGAAGCTCTGATCCTGAACGCCGAGGAGCGGCAGGCCGAGATCGAGTCGCGGCTGTTCAAGGAGGTCTGCCGGCAGGTGGGGGCGCGGAGCAGTCCGCTGCTCGAGACGGCGCGGGCGCTGGCCCGGTTGGACGTGGCGTCGGCGCTGGCCGAGATCGCCGCGCGCAATCGGTACACGCGACCCGAACTGGGCGACGATGACGTGCTAGAGCTTGTCGCCGGGCGTCACCCGGTCGTTGAGCGGGCGCTGCGCGACGAACCGTTCACGCCCAACGATCTGCGCTTGGACAGCGACGAGCGTATCCTGGTCATCACCGGGCCGAATATGGCCGGAAAAAGCGTGTATCTTAGGCAGAACGCCCTGATCGTGCTGATGGCCCAGATGGGTAGCTTTGTGCCCGCCGAGCGGGCGCGGATCGGCATTGTGGATCGCATCTTTACCCGCATTGGCGCGCAGGACGAGGTGGCCGCGGGACAATCCACCTTTATGGTAGAGATGGTCGAGGCGGCCAACATTCTCAACCACGCCACGCCGCGCAGCCTGCTTATCCTGGACGAGATCGGTCGCGGCACCAGCACCTACGATGGCCTCTCCATCGCCTGGGCCGTGGTCGAGTATTTGCACAATCACCCGCAGCGGAGGGCGCGCACGCTCTTTGCCACCCATTACCACGAACTGACCGAGATGTCCGAACGGCTCCCGGCGGTGCGCAACTATAGTCTGGAGGTAGTGGAGGAGGGGAAGAGGGTCGTGTTTCTGCACAAGGTGTCGCCCGGCGGAGCGGACCGCTCCTATGGCATCCACGTGGCGCGGTTGGCGGGCGTGCCGCGCCCGGTCACCCAGCGGGCGGAAGAGTTGCTGGCCCAATTGGAGAGCGGGGAATTTCGCCCCGGCACGCCCGCGCTGGAACCTAGTCAGCCGGCGCTGTTTGCCGACGAGCATCCGGTGGTAGAGGCCCTGCGTGGATTGGACGTCTCGACGATGACGCCGCTGGAGGCGATCAACGAACTGTACGAGTTGCAGCGCCGGGTGGAGGAGTGAGCGCTCAATCCTAAAGGTTTTCTGAAACCTTTAGGATTTTGGTAGTCTTCCCGTAAAGTGTCGTTGGCGTTTTACCGCCAAGAACGCAGAGTTCGCAGAGCTTTTATATTTCTCAGCGCTCTCGGCGTACTCTGCGGTGCAGAATGATCACTGCCTTTGTCAACAACACTCAAGAGGGAGACTATCAGGGTTTTCAAGTTACAAAAAACTGTTTCTTAGCAACTGCCCCGTGCTACAGCAACTTGGCGACCAGCCACGATACCAGGAGCAAGGCCAGCCCGATGGGCAAGATCAGCAGCCCTACCCCTAACACCGGCGTCAGGCCTACGCCGACCAGCGAGATGACCACGCCTAGCAGCCCAAATACAGCCGCCAGCACCACCGCCGTCAGCGCGAGCGGCAACTTGATCAGCCAGACCAGCAGGATGAGCGGTAGTTTGACCAGCCAGACCACTGAGACTATCACCGCTTTGATTAGCCAGGCCAGCAGCAGGAATGGCAACTTGATCACCCCAATCAGAAAATCCAACATTATATTCACCTCCATTTATTGTCATTTTACATACGCAGATAGTCGTCCTGGGTTGCATTTGTTGGGCGGGTGTTGGATGGAATTATTTGGTCAAGGGGTGTAGTGAGGGGAAAGACGTACGCTCTCGAAAAATAGGGGTGATTGGGGGATTTGGACACGGGCGAACACGGCGTCAGACCTTTGAGGTTTCAGGCAAACCTCGAAGGTCTGACCGGTTACGAGATGGATAGCATTACCGCGCCGATATTCCCTGCAACACCCGTTCTGGCGTCAGGGGCAACTCGTCGAACCAGACGCCGGTGGCCTGGTGGATGGCGGCGGTTAAGGCCGGCGCCAGCGGTAGGAATGGCATCTCGCCCATTCCACGCGCCCCCCACGGCCCGCGCGGGTCGGGCTGCTCGACGATGATGGATTCGACCCGTTCTGGCACGTCACGGATGGTGGGGATCAGGTAGGTGCTGAGGTTTGGCGTCAGCACGCGGCCTTGCTCGACAATCAGGTTTTCGCAAGTGGCCCAGCCCACTGCTTGCGCCACAGCGCCCTCAATTTGCCCCACAATGTTCTGCGGATTGATCGCCTGGCCCACGTCGTCGGCGCAGACGACGCGCAGAATGCGCAGCTCGCCGGTTTCGGTATCCACCTCCACCTCCACCGCCTGGGCGACATAGCCATAGGCAAGGTTGGGGGTGCCGTGGCCGGTCTCTGGGTCAAGTGGGGTGGTCTTGGGAGCCAGGTAGGTATGCTCGGCGATTGCCGGCCGCTCTTTGCCTTTCCAACGCGCCAGCGCGGCGGCTGCCGCGCCCTGGATGGCGTTACCGGCCATGAACGTCATCCGTGACGCCGAGACGGAACCGGAGCTGCCGGGGCTGGTGGCGGTATCCGAGGGAATCAGGCGCACGCGCTCCGGCGGCAAATTCAGCGCATCGGCTGCCATTTGCTGGATGGCGGTGTGAGTTCCTTGCCCCACCTCGGCGCTGCCGATGTAGATCAATGCCTCTTCGATTTTGGTCTTGCCACGCAGTTCGACCTTTGCCCAACAGTTTTCCTGATAACCAAAGGAGAAACCGGTGTTCTTGAGGCTAACGGCGATGCCGATATGAGACCCTTCGGGTTTTCTGAAACCCGAAGGGTCTTTCAGTTGCCAGCCAGCGGCGCGGGCGCATTTCTCGGTTACTTCGATCAGGTTCACGCCGCCAGGCAGAGGGGTGCCCATAGCGGTCAGGCTGCCCTCGCGCAGCAGGTTCTTTATCCGTAGTTCCACCGGGTCCATTGCCAGCGCCTCGGCCAGTTTGTTCATCTGTGTCTCGGCGGCAAAGAGAGCCTGCGGCGCGCCAAAACCGCGAAAGGCTCCGCTGGGCGGGTTGTTGGTATAAACTCCGTCCACGTCCACTTTGATGTTGGGGATATCATAGGGGCCAGTGCAGGTCATGGCGGCGTTGCCGAGGACTTTGTTGGTGGTATAACAGTAGGCCCCACCGTCGGCCACGATGCGCACTTGGGCTGCGACCAGTTCGCCCGCGCGGGTAGCGCCCAGTTTGCAGCGGATCCACGTAGGATGGCGCTTGCAATGGCCCAGGATGGATTCCTCGCGGCTCCAGACGATCTTGACCGGGCGTTGGAGCTTCCAGGCCGCCAACGCCAGCACGATCTGCACCGACATGTCCTCCCGTCCGCCAAAGGCCCCGCCGATGGCCGGGTAAATCACCCGTACCTGCTCCGGTTGTAGGCCCAGCGAGTGGGCGATCTCTTGCTGATCTTCCCACGTCCATTGTCCGGCTGCCACGACCGTTACTCGTCCCTCTTTGTCTATATACGCCAGGCCCGCCTCTGGCTGGAGGTATGCGTGTTCCTGGAAGGGGGTGCGGTATTCGCTCTCGATGATCACATCTGAAGCCGCCCATCCGGCTGCCATGTCGCCTTTGCGGATCTGGTGGTGGCAGATGCGGTTGCCCTCCATGCCGTTTAGTTCTGGATGGAACTCGCTGGGCATGCGGTAGGGGTGTAGCTGCGGCGCGTCTGGCTCCAGCGCCTCGAAGGGGTCGCTAAGGATGGGGCGCTCCTCATACTCGACGTGAACAAGGTCGCGGGCGCGGGCGGCCGCTCGCTCAGTCTCGGCTACGATGAGCGCTACCTGGTCGCCAACAAAGCGCACCACATCAGTTCCGGGCTTGTCGGAGCCGGGGCCGCAGAGAACGGGCTGGTCGGGAGTTTGCAGGCCGTACTCGTTGACCGGCACGTCTTGAGCGGTAAAGATGGCGATGACTCCCGGTACGGCCTCGGCCTCTGCGGTATCAATGCCCAAGACGCGGGCGTGGGGGTGTCCGGCAAAGAGGATTTTGGCGTGCAGGGTGTCTGGCAGTGTATAGTCGGCCGGATATTTTGCTTTTCCTGTGACTTTGTCGCGGGCATCCACGCGGGTGACGGATTTGCCAATTGTTCTAGGAGTCATAGTTTATTCCTTTTTGCTGATTTGGAGGTTTCCGTTTGCTGCGGAAAAGAGTATACCTCTTACGCTCGAATGGCGCAAGTTTGTGAGCGCGCAATCATCTACTTGCGCGGATTGTGAGTAGGGGTATACTAGCAGGGCAAGGAACTCGAATGACCTGGCGACAAGAAAAGGGGGAATGATATGGAATTACTACTATCCGCTATATCTACGGGAGGTCTTTCTGGCGCGGCTGATCAATACTTGTGCTTGATCATTATATCGGTCGCGGCCAGGTTTGACCTGGTCAGTGTGGCTCATCCGGTGGCCTTTATAGAGTCGTGGTGGTTCATCGGTATCGTGGCCGTGTTCTGGGTGCTCACCACTCTACCGGCTTATGGTTCACTTCTCAGTCCTGGAGTTATGAACGCGGTCAACACGGTTGTCAATCTTCTCAGTGGTTTCGTGGTCCCGGCTTCGGCCGCGCTGCTGACGTTGGCCTCGGTTGGCGTCATCGCCGAGATGAACCCCGAGCTCTACGATGTCCTTCAGACCTTGCAAATTTTTGATCCGAGTGGTCAATCTGTCGGCGCGGCAGGCTGGCTGATGGCCGGCGGCGGCGCGCTGACGGCCTCGGCTCTGACTGGCGCCAAGTTCCTGGCAAAGCCGGCGGTCAGCGCCACCACGGGGACGGCGGGCCACATATCTGCGCCGGCTTATGCGACTCTGGAAAACGTGGCTGCCGTCATTCTGATGGCGCTGGCGTACGTTCTGACCCGCATCAACCCTTGGCTGTTGGTGGGGCTGCTGGCGTTAATCGTGCTGATCATCGTGGGTGCGTTGGCGTGGGCGGTCTATCAACTGTGGAAGTTGGGGAAGGGCGTCGGCCGGGTGATACGCCTGATCGAGACGCGCCCCAGGGCCGGGTTAGCGGTCGTGGCCGAGTCCCTCGTGTGGGGGTCGGGCTGGCTGATTTGGAAGAACTGGAATCGCGGATTGGTTCGGTTGGCGTTGTGGGGGCTGTGGGTGGCGCTGGTCTTTGTCGGCATACCGGCTATAGGAACGGCCCTCGGCGCCGCTTTGGTGGTGACCCCGCCACTGGCGTTTCTCGCCACGGCGCTCGCCTTGAGCCTGGAAGCGGCGGCAGTGATGGTGGGGCTTTTCGCTGGCGCTAGATCAGCGCGATCTCTGATGGAGACTTTTGATGACCCAATCCTGGGGATGACGCCAAGTGCGCCCGTGCTGGCCTGATGCTCGGTCACATTGCTTGGTTCTCTGGGAACTCCCGTGGTGCGGCCATATACAGGGGTGCTCAGGCGAATAGCCGGTATCCCTCCAAGCCCAAGTATAGGCGCTGGGAATCGGCTATTGTGGCTCAAAAACGAGCTTGTAGCCGCGCTTTCCATAGCGCGTAAGGCTCTACGAGGTATGGAAACCTCGGCTACATCGTAATCCCATTCAACTGAACCAGTGCCATAAATCCGGAGGTGTACGTGTGAAGAAAGAAAATGAGAAAAAAGTTACTGGATTGATTGATCGCTTCGTTGAGGGGCTAAACAGCGCCAAGATGAACGTTGAAGAGGGCGAGCGCATCATCAGGCGGTTGCAGGGCCTTGCCGATGATGCTGTGCCTCGGATCGTAGAATTGCTCGAATCTCTGGAACAAGAAAACCGTCTCGCGGCGCTCGTGCTGCTACGCGAGCTTGGCGACACACGCGCGGTGGGGCCATTGCGGCGCACACTGCGCAACCCTGATTACGGCGACGAAGAGAAAATGATGGTCATCCAGACGCTAGAGGTATTGGGCGCGCCGGTTGACGAGGCTACCTTTCGCCGCGCCATCTCTGATCTCGGCGCTTTGATGCAGGACTCGATGGAGCAGATGTTGGCGACGATTGAAGATCCTATCCATATAGAGGCTTTCCTAGAGATGATGGGGGAAGCGCCGCCAGAGGTGCTGGCGGCATACGTGCAGGATGCGTTAGCGCCCCTTGCAGACCGCCGACTCTTGCTCTTCTTGGCCACATTGCTGCACAACGACGATGACGACGTGATCATTGCCGCTATAGACGCCATCGAACGTATGAAAGAAACAACCACTATCCCTATCCTGGCGGAACGGGCTAAATACGATCCTTCCACCCTGGTGCGTCACACGGCCGAGAACGCGGCCCTGCGGCTTGAGGTACGCATCGGCGCGCCGGATGAGGAATACACTCCCTCCTGGTTCACTGCCTCCCCACTGCCGCTCGATTGTTGTCTGCTATGCACGATAGATGGCAGCGGTGGGCAGGTGCTCTTGGTCGCGCGCGAGCAGCCTGATGGCGAGTTACAGATGCTCGACTTGATGTTCAACGATCACGAAGGCATCAAGGATTGTTTCACCGCTTTTGTGAACAAGGATGAGCTGGATGAAATGGCGGATTCGTTTGGAGGTAATGAGTTTGTGGACGTCAGCCTGGAGCGCGCCCGGGCCGAAGTGGCCCGCGCCTACCAGGTCACGCTCGAGGCCGGCCGCCGTTTGCCGCCCGCTTATGTGGCCTGGCGGGGGGGGCTGGAGGGCGAGGATGCGCGTCAGATAGAAGAGTTCCCCTTGCCCACTCTGGAACCATCTCAGCAGGAAGAGTTGCTGGCAGAGTGCTTGGAACTTTTGAACCTGGACGAATTTGATTTCTGGTTCTTTAATCCTGATGAGGTGGAACCCTTCGTCTCTCGCTACCGCGAACTGCTTCAGAAGGGACTGGCGGAGGAGGGCGACGCTGAGTTTGAGGTTTTGCTAGATGATGCTATCAAGTTCCTCATAGACGATGACTATCGGCGTCTTCTGGCAAACCGCCTGCGCCGTCAGGCGTGGTTGCTGGCGCAACTATACGAGGAGGAGGAAATACCTCTGTGGACGCTGGCCGCCGCTTCCGCGCTCGAAGAGGGCATAATCGTCGAGCACCCTCTGCTGCGCGATATGATGGACCGCAGTTTGCTCAACGCCGCAGGGAGATAATACCGGTAGGATGAAGCGTGAAAGGAACAGTTCTTAATGAGTCGAGTTGTCACTACCCAAGGGCCGGGCAAGGCCCGCAACTATCACCGCCGCACCATCGCCGAGGCGCTGCGGCGACTGAGTCAGAAAGCGCAGTTGGATGACGAGGCCAAAGATTTAGCCGCTCTCATCGTTTTCTCTCTGCATGGCATCGCGGATACTGTTGACCGGACGATCGAGGCCTGGGAGAAACGGGATTATTGGATGAAGGCTGAGCGATTCCGCGAGCAATGGCGCTGGACGGAGCCTGCCGCCGATGAACTGGGCGCCATAATCTACAACGATCAGTGGGATGAGCTTCCAGCCGTGCTGGCGCAATTGATGCCCCATTTTGCCGATGTCACAGTCAAACAGATGACGCGCAAGCCGGCGCTGTGGCGCGGGGCTTGCGAAAAGTTCCTGAGTAAATAGGGAGGGAGACGATGAGTATTATACTTTCTGGAAAGGGTGTGTGGACCGTGACGGCCGAGCACGTGACGCAGGCAACCCAGCAAGCGGAGCCGATGGGCGTCACCCACGTTCTGGCCAAAGTGGGCGATACGCCCGAATTCGACAATGGTGTGCGCAGAACTGTGTATTACGATCACGCCGCCTCCGCGCGCCGGCAGATCTCGGACGCCGGCCTGGTACCGCTGGCCTGGATATTTATGCGCCTGTTGCATCCGGAGCAGGAGGCCCAGCTCATCCTGCGCGCCTTTGCCGACGGTTACCAGGGCGTGATCTTGGACGTCGAGGATCAGTGCGACGGCAAACATGACCAAGCGCAGCGTTTGGTAGAGTACGCCATCTCGCACGGCGTGGACCCGCGCCGGGTCTATAACTGCTCGTTCCCCAACATTGACGGTCACAGCGACTTGCCCTACGCGACGTTGAACACACTATGCCAGGGCGGGCTGATGCCGATGGCCTACTCCATCTTCTATCGCTCCGACACCCAGGTGGGCCCGGCCGACCAGGCGGAGACGGTGATTGACGAGTGGACCTATGCGCAGTACGAGAGCTTTTACTCCGCTCTGACCTTCAAGCCAGCGATGTACCCCGCGCTAGGCCCGTTCCATGAGATACCCGAACTGCGGCTGCTGACGGCGAACGAGTTCCAGCCCTGGCTCGACCGGCTGGCGGCCCACGAGCCGACCTTTTTCAGCCTCTACGCTATCCACACCATTGACCCCAGCCTGTACCCGCTGATCCGGGGCTTTGCGCTTGGCGAACCAGCCGGCGGCGAGATAGTGGCTCCAGGGTGGGAGATGCCCAAGCAGCCCGATCGTTACGGCATCAACTTGGCCCCTCACCCCCCTTCTCAGCCGGGCCACAGCCCGCACCGCCTGCCTACCGTCGAGGAGTTGGAGGGGGTGGGGTGGGCGCGCTTTGTATTCAAAGACAGCGTGCTGCCGGATATGACGCTGGAGGAATCGCTCGCCCACTATGGCGAGATCGTGGATGCTTATCGGGCCGCCGGTATCAAGACCCTGATGATCCTCAACTGGGAGTCCTTTTGGGGGCACGGCCCCTGGGACCACGGCGACTGGCCCCGCTACACGCGCGAGTTCGCCGACTATGCGCGGGGAGTGGCGCGCCGCTTCCGTGGCCGGGTGGCCGCTTATCAGATTTGGAACGAGGGCGATAACGAGCACGGCGCGGGCACCTCCATCTACGTCGAGCCAGAGACCTATGCCTCTATCCTGCTTCCGGCGGCGCGGGCCATCAAAGAGGAGGATGACGAGGCGCTGGTTGTGTTCGGCGGTGTGTGCGGGGGCGCGCAGGCCAACGTGGACTATGTCCGGCAGACCCGCGCCTTGATGGACGACTGGCCCATAGACGCGGTCGGGATGCACCCTTATGGGCAGTATCCGGCCGGCATCACAGAGATCCCACACCTGACCATGTTCGGTCAACTGCGCGACTATTTGCACATAGTCACACAGGGGCTGCCCGATATTCCCATCTGGATCACCGAGATCGGCGTGCCGATAGACGACTGGTCACTGGCGGACGATAGCGATTATCACTGGGACGAGATCGGGGAGTATCTGAGAGCCGTCTACGCTGAGGTGGAGCAGCGCTATCGGGAACGGGTGCCGGTGGTCTTTTGGTTCGCCTGGTCGAACAAGATGAGAGGCTCGGGCATCGTGGATACGCGCGACGAGCCCAAAGAACCGATCTATGGGGCGTTCTTTGAGGCGGTGCGCGGCGTGAGCTGATTGACCGCTTCACACTCCTGCCCGCTCCAAATTGAGCGCCAGCAGCCGTTCCAGGATTTCTTCGTCGCTCAAGCCGTGGGGCCAGCCGTACCCGTCCAGAACGGCCCGGTCGAGCTTTTGGTGGGCCAGGTCTAGCCAGGTGGGGCGGGCATTGTAGAGCTTGGTCAGGGTGCGCTTTTTCAGTTCTTTCTCTGTCGCGCCCTCCGGGTTGAGCCAGCGATCCCGCTTTTCGACCAGCTCGCGGGCGGCCTGGGCGATGGCTTGCACGCGGGCGTCGTCCTGGGGTTCTTGATCGGGCGGCCAGGGGAAGGGGAAGGTTTCGAAGCATGTTCTAGGTGTATAGCGAAAACCACTGACCGCATCGCGGAGTTGTGTCCCTGTACCTCGTGCCCAAAGCTCGTGGATTTTCGAGTGGACAATACCAAAAAAGTAATTGTCTTCTCTCGCAAAGATATAGACTCCATCATCAGGTATTGTGTTTGATGAAACCCATACAAAAATACGATACTTAGAAACGCGAGGTGTGGCTATAAACCTTGAAAATCCAGCTACAGCTTTCCTCATTGCTGGGCCTGTAACTGAGTGTAGCCACCAGTACTTGCGTCTACGAGCCATTCGATTCTTTGAACGAACTGGGTAGACATGCTCTTTAATGTATTCAAATGGGCCTTCATATAAACTTGCATCTTCTTGGCTCATATCAACACCGAAATCCACTATCCACGTTTTTCCGGGATTCCCGACTAGAGCTCGTCCGTTAACCCAAGGTTTGATAACATCACTATTGGGTCGTCCATTTGGATTACCTCGAAGACTTAAAAAGTGTTCTGCAAGATTATCAGAGATATCAAATGCCCCACCCTTTTTTGTTCCACCAAAGACTAGAGATTCATTCTCACTCAGCTTTTTGGCTTGTGTCAAATCGACTGTGGATGTCAAGTCAGAATTGATCTTTTTGACCTGGGCACCATCAAGTTCGTAATCTTTCTCTGTACCGTTGTCGAATCCTATCATTGAGACGTGTACAGTTGCACCATCAAGAATCCAATCACGGTCAGATTGTGCCCAAAATATGTTTCCAATTTCTTTGATCCGGTCTAAAATTGTTCGATTCGCGCCACCGCGAATCGCTTGCGTTGCCAGCAATCCAACTCGTTTCACTTTTTGAGCCTCAACCATTGCCTGTGCTTTCTCAAACCAGTAACACACAAAGTCGGCTGATGCCGGTACACGGCCATCATAGAGTCTGAACAGTGATTCAACACAGTCGTCACCCAACTCGGACCGTATCTTATTGCCACCCAAAAAAGGCGGATTCCCAATCACCACATCCGCCTCCGGCCATTCCGGCTCTACCGGCTGCCCCTGCTCGTCGTAGGCCAGGATGGCGTCCATGCGCCGGATCGTGTCCAATGGTTTGAGGATCGGCTCGGGGGGCACGCCAAAGCCGTTCTCGTGCAGCCACTGGATATAGCCAATCCACACCGTCGCCTGGGCCAGTTGGTGCGCGTACTCGTTGACCTCGATGCCGTGCAGTTGGGCGGGCGAGGGGGAGAGCGTGGGCAGGGGGGACATCATGGGCAGCCCCAGGTCGCGCGCCAGTGTAGAGACCTCTTTCCACAGGTCGAGCAGTTGCTTGAGGGCCACGTACAAAAAGTTGCCGCTGCCGCAGGCCGGGTCGAGCACGCGCACCTGGGCGATCTCGCCCGCAAAGCCCATCAGTAGATTGCTCAACTCGCGCTGGCGGTTGTCGCGCGTGCGCGGGGTCTTTGACTCGGCGGCGCGGCGGGCCAGCTCGCGGGCCTCTGTTTGCACCTCGGCCCAACGGCGGCGCAGGGGCGTCATCAGCACCGGTTCGACGATCAGCAGAATGTCGTCCCTGCCGGTGTAATGCGCGCCAAGCTGCGAGCGTTTGTCCGGGTCGAGGCTGCGCTCGAACAGCGTGCCAAAGATAGAAGGCTCGATGCTCGACCAGTCGAGGCCGCTGACGCGCGCGAGGATGTCGAGGCTGTCGCTGTCCAATTCCAGCACTGTGGCGTCGTCGAACACGCGCCCGTCAAAGTTGGCGATCTCGTCCGCGCCGAACCATCCCCCGGTAGACATTGCCTGGAACAATTGGCGCAACTGCCCGGCAAAGGCGGCGGTGTTTCTGTGCGTCTGGTTGACCAGGCGCGTGAACAAGTCCTTGGGCAAGAGGCCAATGTCCTCGGCGAACAGGCAAAAGAGCAGCCGGATCAGGAAATGGGCCGCCTGTTGCGGCTCGGCCCCATAGCGGCGCAACAAGTCGGCCAGACGGGCGAACTGGTTCGCCGCTTCCTGGGTCACCTGCTCCGTCGTCTGCGGGGCGCGAAAGCGTTGCGGCTCGAAAAAGATTGCCTTTAACCGCTCTTGGCCTTCCGGTTCGAGCAGGTCATCCAGCCCAATGCGCGCGACGCGCTTGACGGTGTTGGTAAAGTTGGTGTGGACGATGATCTGCTCCATATCGGATACCACCAGCAAGGGCGGGTTCTGCAACGCCTCGCGGTATTGGAGCAACTGTTGATAGGCCCGGTCGAGGTTCTTGTGCTTGCCCTTGTACTCCCACGCAAAGTGGCCCTTGTACCACACGTCGGCCCAACCCTGCCCGCCGCGCTGCTTGGTCGCGCCCATCTCGAAGGCAAAGGTCTGCCCGGTGGGGTCTTTTTCCGCCGGGGTGGGATGGCCGACCAGGCGGCAGAGGTCGATAAAGTGTTCTTGTGCGGCGGAGCGTTCTTTTAGGGTGACGTTGCGCCATTTGGCGACGAATTCTTGGGCGGAGAGGGTGGGTAGCATGGGTTAGCCTTTTGTGTGTTTCAGCCTATTTTCCGCACCTCTGGACAACTTGATTTGGAGCTTGCCACTTTGTTCTCCCGAACCCAATTTGGGCAGATTCGCCGTCTGAAGTCAGTGAGAAACCAGGTTTTTTCTGAAAAACCTGGTTTCTTTCCCCGACTTTTTGAAAAAGATACAAATAGGCTGCGTCAGGGTGCGAAATATAGGTTCAGGTTGGTTTTGTCATAGGCCGACGCGAGCGCCACTATTATACTCAACAACGGCCCGTGTGCAAACGCCGCCCCGCCATTTGTCCAGGGTATCCTTCGGGATAAGTGACGTATCTAACCGAGATAAGTGACGTATCCCACCGGGATAAGCGATGTATCCCACTGAGATAAGTGACGTATCCCACTGAGATAAGTGACGTATCTCACCGAGATAAGTGATGTATCTAACCGAGATAAGTGACGTATCTCACTGAGATAAGTGGCGTATCCCACCGAGATAAGCGACGTATCCCACTGAGTAACAGGCCGCTCCCTTATTGTACCTCAGCAATTCCCGTTATGGGGGAAAAGTCAGGTCGTAGCCGCGATTTCGCAATCGCGCAGGGCTGCTTTTTCTTTCCAGGCAACGCTCAACTTGTACCTCAGCAATTCCCGTTATGGGGGAAAAGTCAGGTCATAGCCGCGATTTCGCAATCGCGCAGGGCGCTTTACGCGGAAAAACAGCCGCGATTTGGAAATCGCGGCTACAAAACGGGAATTGCTGTCGGAATGACATTCCGACCTACGCACCCGAAAAAGTGATCGTCAGCCGGCCCTGCTCGTCGTAGCGATAGTGAGCAAAAAAGGGGGGATCGCCTGCCCCCATCGCCAGCACGCGAGGGAGCAGGGTGGGGAGGTCTTCGACCAGATCCAACTGCGGCAGATGGTCGAGCCTCACCCATTCCGGCGCGCCCTCGTCTGACGGGCGGACGTCCCGCGTGGCTGAGGTGGCGGTAAAGACAAAGATCAAGATACCCGTGTTGCTCTGCTCGTCCACAGGGATGTTGATCACGCCCCGCAGCCGCAGGTCGCGTACCTCTAGCCCCGTCTCTTCCCGAATCTCGCGCAAGGCGGCGGCGTACACGTCCTCGCCCGGCTCTACGTGCCCGCCGACGCCGTTGTACAGGTTGGGCCAGATGCGCTTGTCGGGGTCTCCGCGTAGCAACAGGACGTCGTCGCTGTGAGTGATAAAGCACAACGTGCGCGGGACGACCTGGTAACGGTGGGGGATGATTTTTTGATTGGTTTTTCCCATTCGACCCTTCTTTCCTCGATTGTATCACAGTGGCGCTTTCTTGCACAGTATGGGCGCTGTGATATAATCGAAACGCAGGGCTGTTCAGTTCTAATGCTCTCTCAGTACAGAGCGCTCACAGCCTCCGTCCCGGGGGCGGCCCATGCAACAAAGCATCAACTTTTGGGTAATTTTCTACCAAAAATCGCCCTCGGGGACGAGGGCTAGAGCCTTGGAAATCTAGAACTCCGTCCCGGGGGCGGCCTATGCAACAAAGCATCAACTTTTGGGTAATTTTCTACCAAAAATCGCCCTCGGGGACGAGGGCTAGAGCCTACAGAGCGCTCACAGCCTCCGTCCCGGGGGCGGCCCATGCAACAAAGCATCAACCCAGGCTATTCTGGTTTGGACACAGAGAGCCACTGAGAAGGCACAGAGATTCACGGAGAATACAACAAAAATGGCCTTTTCTCTGTGTTCTTCTGTGGAATGCTCTGTGAAACTCTGTGTAACAGCCCAGGTTTAGTAGTAACAATGCGTAATGACGTAATCCGTAAATAATGGAGGTAAACGAGTGAAGCTACACGAGTATCAATCCAAACGGCTCTTTGCCGCGCACGGCGTGCCGATTCCCGATGGAGACGTCGCCGCGACGCCCGCTGAAGCGCGCCGTATCGCCGAGAAACTGGGCGGGCGCGTCGTCGTCAAATCTCAGGTGTTGGTGGGGGGGCGCGGCAAGGCCGGCGGCATCAAGCTGGCCCAGACCCCCGACGAGGCGCAAAAATTGGCCGAGGAAATCCTGGGGCTAGAGATCAAGGGGCTGCCCGTGCGCAAGGTCTTGCTGGACGAGGCGGCCGACATCCAGCAGGAAATCTACCTGGGCATCGTCATAGACCGCGCCGCGCGCCGGCCGGTGATGATGGCCTCATCTGAGGGCGGCGTAGAGATCGAGGAAGTCGCCCGCACTAACCCCGACGCGATCAAAAGAATTGCCATTGACCCCTTTCTGGGGCTGCGCGGCTATCAGACCATCGAGTTGTTCAAGGGTATCGGGCTGGCGGACGAGCACCGCCGGGCTTTCGACCGCATCGCGCGCGGCCTGTACGAGACTTTTGTGGCCTGCGATGCCTCGCTGGCCGAGATCAACCCGCTGATCGTCACCACCGAAGGCGACTTGCTGGCGGTGGACGGCAAGATGGTGCTCGACGATAATGGCCTCTTTCGTCACCCCGACCTGGCCGCCAAGCGCGATCTGGACGAAGAGACGGAAACTGAGCGGGAAGCGCGCGAGGCTGGCCTGAGCTATGTCCAACTCGACGGCGAGATCGGCTGCATGGTCAACGGGGCCGGGCTGGCGATGGCGACGATGGACATCACCAAGCACTTTGGCGGCGCGCCGGCCAATTTCCTCGATATTGGCGGCGGGGCCAAGTCGGAGCGCGTGGCGACAGCATTGCGCCTCATCCTGGCCGACCCCAACGTCAAAGCCGTGCTGTTCAACGTCTTTGGCGGCATCACGCGCTGCGACGAGGTCGCCAAAGGCATCATCACTGCCTTTGAGGAGGTCAAGCCGGACGTTCCATTGATCGCCCGGCTGGTGGGGACAAACGAGGAAGAGGGACGCGCGGTTCTGGCTGAATCGGGTTACGAATTGATCACGGCTACAACACTGGCCGACGCGGCGCAAAAGGCTGTCGCCGCCGCCAGGGGTGAATTGGAGGTATGAGATAGATGGCAATCCTAGTTGACAAGAACACCCGGCTGCTCGTGCAGGGCATCACGGGGCGCGAGGGCGAGTTTCATAGCCAGCAGATGATCGAATACGGCACGCGGGTCGTGGCCGGCGTCACGCCCGGCAAGGGCGGCCAGTGGGCGTGTGATGGCAAGGTTCCTGTTTTCGATACCGTCGCCGAGGCGGCGGCGGCGACGGACGCCAATGCGTCCATCACCTACGTCCCGGCTCGCTTTGCGGCCGACGCTATCCTGGAGGCGGCCAGCGCCGGCATCCGGTTGATCGTCTGCATTGCCGAGGGTATCCCCACGCTAGATATGATCCGCGTGCGCGCCTATCTCGACCAGCAGGGGGCGCGGCTGATCGGCCCCAACTGTCCCGGACTGCTCACGCCCGGCGAGGCCAAGGTCGGCATCATGCCCGGCCACATCGCGGCTCCCGGCAACGTGGGCCTCGTCTCTCGCTCCGGCACTCTGACTTACGAGGTGGTCTATGCGCTCACCGCGCGCAATATCGGCCAGACCACTTGCGTGGGTATCGGCGGCGACCCCATCATTGGCACGACGTTCGTGGACGTGCTAGAGATGTTTGAGAATGACCCGTTGACCGAGCAAATAGTCCTCATTGGCGAGATTGGCGGCAGCGACGAGGAGCGGGCCGCGCGATTCGTCGCCGAGCGGATGACCAAGCCGGTCACGGCCTTTATCGCCGGGCGCACCGCGCCTCCGGGCAAGCGCATGGGGCACGCCGGGGCCATCATCCAGGGCGGCAGCGGCACCGCTGCGGAAAAGATCGCCGCCTTTGAGGCTGTCGGCGTGCGGGTGGCCGAGCACCCGGAGCAGATCGCTGATCTCGTGGCGCAAAATTAGCAAGGAACGTAATGCGTGAAACGTGAGACGACCCCCGCCAGATCACACGGCTCACGTTTTCACGCTTTGCGAACCATGTCCAATTCACGATTCATCCTTTTGGTTTTGGTATTGGCCCTCGTTGCGGCTGCCCCTTTCCTCACCCGGCCCGGCCTCCCACACCAGACGGATGCCGAACTGCACGTCTATCGGGCGGCTGAATTGGGCCACACCATCCGAGGCGGATTTTTCTACCCTCGCTGGGCCCCCGATTTCTACTATGGCTACGGCTACCCAATTTTTAACTATTACACTCCCCTGACTTACTACCTGGCCAATCTGTTCGACTTGCTGCCTGGCGTGGACATTGTAGGCGGAGTGAAGGCAGTGTTCGTTCTGGGGTTCTTTATCGCTTCGTTGGGGACGTACTTGCTGGGCCGTGAGTTGTTCGGCCCGGCGGCGGGCGTGTTAGCGGCTGCTTCTTACACCTTTGCCCCCTATGTTGTTTTTATTGACCCCCACGCTCGCGGCGTTCTGGCGGAGCACTTTGCCATTTGCTTGCTTCCAATGGTCTTTTATGCTTTCCGCTGCCTGATGAGCGGGGTGGGGGGAAGATGGGCGCTATTGGGGAGCGTGTTATCGCTGGCGGCTCTTCTCCTCAGCCACAACCTACTCGCCCTGGTCTCTGTCACTCTGTTGTTAGCCTATTGGACGTGGGAGACGCTGTTCGGTGTTGGGCGCAGCCGGGCGGGGTGGGGCGCGCTGGTGTTCGCTCTGGTTGCCGCCAGCGTCGCTTTCTTCTGGCTGCCGGCGATATTGGAGCGGGGCGCGGTGCGGTTGGACGTCGTTGGCCCGGGCCACTTTGATTTCCGCGAGCATTTCCTAGCGCTGAGCGAGTTGCTGGCCCCGTCACGTATTCTCGATATGGGCGCGACTGCCCCGCGCTACCGGTTCAACCTGGGATTAGCTCAATGGTTGCTGGCGCTTCCCGTGTTGGGCGCGCTCCTGCGCCCCGCGACGCCCAACCGTCGAATTTTATCTTATTTCGCTCTGGCTGGATTAGGGTTGCTCTTTTTGATGTTGCCGGCCTCGACGTCTGTTTGGGAGCGCGTCCCGCTGATGGAATACCTCCAGTTCCCGTGGCGACTGCTGGGGCCGGTCAATTTAATGCTGTCGCTGTGCGCCGCCGCCGGCGTGACTCTTTTGCCTCAGGGACGATGGCGCAATCCAGCGCTGGCGACCGGTCTGGCGGCGATTTTGCTACTATCGCTGCCGGTGCTTTACCCTCCGATGTGGCAGCCCGATTTTGGCCCCACCGCGCCTCACGATATTATCGAATGGGAACAGCGCAGCCTGGCGCTTGGCACGACCTCGACGGCGGACTTTATGCCGGTGGAAGCGGCGCGCGTTATGGTGCATCCCGAGGCAAGCCTGATCGAATCCTACACGCGACCCGGCCCGGTTGATAGAGTCAATCGCGCCTCCCTGCCCGCTGGTGCCAGAGTCGAGATCGTCGAGCACGGCCCGCTCCATGACCGTTTTGCCGTTTATATGCCCCAGGAATTTATCTTGCGCCTGTTCACCTTCTACTTTCCCGGCTGGCGGGCCTACGTGGATGGTGAGGAGGTCAAGATCAAGATCGGCGATCCAGAAGGATTCATTACTCTAATGGTGCCCGAGGGTGAGCACGAGGTAGTGGTGCAGTTTGAGAGCACCCCGCCTCGCACCGCCGGATGGATCATCTCGGCGGCCGGCCTGGTGGTGTTGGTCATTGCACTGGTACTAATGGACGTTTCTCGCGTTCAAGAAGCCAGGTTTTTGACAAAAACCTGGCTTCTTCACACTTTCTTTTGGCTGGGCGGGACGCTTTTGCTTTTCATAACTCTAAAAAGCGGTGTGATTGACTCCCGCGACGATTGGCTGCGCTACACCTCACCGCCGGGGCAGGCATGGGCCGCTCAGCACGAGTTGCGGGCCAACTTTGCCGATCAGGTTGAGCTCTTGGGTTACGACTTGCCCCGGCAGCGCGTTCGCGCCGGAGAGGAGTTCTCCGTCGTGCTCTATTGGCGCGCGCTGGCACCATTGAGCGTGAACTATCAATCTTTTGTCCACCTGGCCCAACCGTTGCACGTTCTATGGGGGCAGGAGGATCATCTCAACCCAGGCGACCTGCCGACGACGCGCTGGCCGCTCGACAAGTATGTGTGGGACGAGTACGAGATTTACGTTCTGCCGGAGACGCCGCCGGGGGAGTACGCGCTCAACGTGGGGCTTTACTCGGCGGCCGGCGGCTATCGCTTGCAACGGTATGATGAAAGTGGGCAGACAGCCGGTGATAGCATCGTGATTGGTTCAATCGAAGTGGTTCCGTGATCCGTCGACATTCTGGGATCCGTGTTCTTATGGGAGGAAGTAATGACCAAGATGACGAAAATCGAACGGCTGCAAGCCGCCATCAACGGCGAGCCGGTGGATCGGCCGCCGGTGGCTCTGTGGCGACACTTTCCGGGAGACGACTATCGCCCCGGCGATCTGGCGGCGGCGACGGTCGCCTTCCAGCGCAGGTACGATTTTGACTTTGTCAAGGTCACGCCAGCCAGTAGTTTTTGCGTGCAAGATTGGGGCGCGCGAGATCGTTGGATGGGCGACAAGTTGGAGGGCACTCGCGAGTATGTTCATTACCCTGTTCTACACCCCGATGATTGGCGCAAGCTCCGGCCTCTCGACCCCGCTCAGGGCGCTCTGGGCGCGCAATTGCAGTGCTTGCGTTTGATCGCGGATGAATTGGGCGATGATACACCTTTTATCCAGACCATCTTTAACCCCTTGTCTCAGGCCAAGAATCTGGTGGGCAAAGAGCAGTTGTTGGTACATCTGCGTCGCCATCCCGATGCGGTTTGCGCCGGACTAGAGACCATCACCGCAAGCACGATCCGGTTCATCGCCGCAGTGCGTGAGGCGGGCGTCGCCGGCGTCTTTTACGCCGTGCAGCACGCGCAGTACGATCTGTTGGGCGAGGAGGAGTACGCTCTCTTTGGCCGTCCATACGACCTGCGGGTGTTGGAAGCGGCGCGAGGGTTATGGTTGAACGTGCTACACCTGCACGGTACTGACGTGATGTTCGACCTCCTGGCAGACTATCCTGTCCAGGTGATTAACTGGCACGACCGTGAGACGTTCCCGTCGTTGGCCGAGGGACAGCGCCGTTTTGGCGGCGCGGTATGCGGCGGGTTACAGCGCTGGGACGTGGTCGTACGAGGAAATCCAGAGCAAGTGCGGGAGCAGGCTGCCGATGCAATTGCGCAGACTGGCGGGCGGCGTTTTATCCTCGGTACGGGGTGCGTCACGCCTATTGTTGCGCCCACGTCGAATATCCGCGCAGCGCGCAAGGCGGTCGTAACGGAGATTCAGTAGATCCAAATTTCAGACCTCGGAGGTCTCTCGAGAGCGCCTTTCCGAGACCTCCGAGGTCTTGTTGTCGTAACATTTTGGATCTACTGAGACTAGCTCTGCGAGTGTTGCTTGAGAGTGCGCGCCAGAATATCTTCCCGTTCGGATAGGTCAAAAGAACTACGTTTCTTGTGACGTTGCCCGCGCCCCTTCTTCTGCGATTGAGCGCGTTGCAGCGCGATCTCCATTGCCGTCTGGGTTGGTTCGCTTTCCTCTTCTTCCATGATTTCCTCTAGCATGGCGTTGGGATCTGGCCTTCCCAGATCAACCTGTCGCTTGCGGCGATCTAGCTTGAGGATGCGCACATCAATCTCGTCGCCGATTTTGACCAAGTCGGATGGGTGACGAACGTAGCTGTCTGCCATCTCTCGGATGTGCAGCAGGCCGGGTCGCTCAGCGCCAATGTCCACAAAGACCCCGTAATTCTCTATTCGTGTTATGGTGCCAGTATAGACTTGACCCTCTGCTAGTTCGCGCCACGTCACATCGGGCGGTTCGATCATCGTCAATCCGATGCGGCCCTGATCTTGATCTACTTTGACGACCCACACATTCACGCTGTCTCCTGGCTTGACCACATCCGTGACACGGTTAACGCGCTTGGGGGCGAGTTGGGAAATGTGAACCATCCCATCTTTTTCTAGGCCAATGTCTACCACCGCGCCGTACAGGTATGTCTCTTTGATGGTGCCTTGCAACTGCATCTTGGGCTGCAAATCGGTGATAGTTTGAGGTTGTGCTTCTTGTTCCACGAGGTACTCCTTTACGTGCTTGATTGAGCATTATGTTTTGTAACATTATAATGCATGATTTCAAAGTGTCAAGGGCTTTTACGGCTGCCAACGGATGACTTTTCGCATAGTCATTAAAGGCAAAACGCACTGCCGCTGCTCTTCCTTACTTTGGAAGGTAAACTAGGCTATGCGAAAATACCACACAGTTGTCTACCACACAGCATTGGGAAAGGTAACGACGCCAGCGTGAACTCCCACGCGCTTGTACATTTTCACACCAGCATACGGCTCGCCGAGAATGCCGTCGTGGATGGCCCAACTTCGGCCACGGACACTGGTATCCGCCCCGGGACGGCGGAATGGGGTGCTTCCATCAAGCCGCTTGAACAACAATCCCCCAGGGGCAAATTCTTTGCCAATCCACTCCATCCGACCCAATCCTAGCATGTAGGAAAACCCAACGCGCTCAAAGAGAATGGCGTTGTGATAAGCCAGAGGTTGAATGTAAACAGCATTGTGATTGAGATCAGCAACAAAGTGCTCCAGGGTGGGAATCAGCCGCCGAGTCAGACCCAAACCAGAATGCACCTGTCCTGGCGCAAGTCCAGCCTTCATTGCTCGTACCTCTTCCTCAATGTTGCGTCCCAACGTACCAAAATAGGTCGGCGTCCCGTCCGGCAGACGGTCGGTGCCGAACCGTTCTGAGTATGGATCGTTGATGATAAACAGGAGCACCTCGATTTGATTGTTGGGTGTATCGGCCATTTGCAAGTACATCGCTGGGTCTGCAGCTCCCCAAACATGGTACAGAGAGAGTTCCACAGACGAGGTGCCAAGGGAGCATTTTAGCTCAAGGAGAGACCGTCCTTCGCCATCAGCCAGCGTTTCAGGGTCAATTCCAAGACGCTGAAGAACCTGGCGCGGCACCAGGCGACAGTAAACTTGCCGCCTTTGTTCGTCGGGGAGGTTGTTGATCTGGTTGATGGAAAACAGTTCCGTATCCAGCAAAAGAGGGGGCAGCTGTTGCATTACGCGTATCGCTCCTTCAAAGCCCGCTCAACATCCCGCTGAGCGGTTCGCTTGGCGATAGATTGTCGCTTATCGTACTTCCGTTTCCCGCGCGCCAGCGCAATCTCGATCTTGGCGCGGCCTTCCTTCAAGTACATACGCAGGGGCACGATGGTATATCCGCGCTCCTGGACGCGGGAAATGAGACGGTCAATCTCCCGGCGGTGGAGCAACAGCTTGCGCGGGCGCGTTGGCTCGTGACCGTATCTGCCCGAGGGGTCGTAAGGCGCGATGTGTACATCAATCAACCACAATTCCCCACCTCGGGGCTGCACGTATCCTTCCTTCAAGCTCACTTGGCCAGCGCGGATGGACTTGATCTCTGTCCCTTTGAGAACCAACCCGGCCTCGTAGCGCTTTTCCAGATGGAAATCGTGAGCGGCTTTGCGATTGGTGGCAACGGTTTTAGTGCCCGGCATCATTCTCCTGTCAAAAGATACTCGACGGCTCGCTCCAATTGCGGGTCTTGGTCCGGTTCCAGTTCTTCATCAACAGGCCACGGCGCTTCAATGTCGGGAGAGATTCCCTGGCCGTGAATGGCCTGATCGTTGGGCGTGAACCACAGGGCAGAAGTGACCCGTAACTCAGAGTCATCGCTGAGTGTGAAAGGTCGCTGCACCGATCCTTTGCCAAAGGTAAGTTCTCCAATCAGTATAGCCCGCTCGTGATCCTGCAACGCGCCAGCGACGATCTCTGAGGCGCTGGCGCTGCCCCCATTTACCAGCACGACCAACGGCACGTCTTCCCCCACATCTCCAGGGTCGGCTTCGATACGCTGTTCTCGGCCGTCATTCCAGCGTTCAATGACGATCACACCATCGTCGAGAAACAAATCGCTGACATTTATAGCCTGATCAAGCCAGCCGCCCGGATTGTTGCGCAGATCAAAAACGATGCCGACTGGGTTCTGGGCCAAAAGCTCCTCCAATCCATCCTCCATCCGCTCGTGAGCCGTGGCGCTGAATTCGTATAGATGAATGTATCCAACGCCATCGTCGCGCATCTCCACCTCAACGATGGGGATTTCCAGGCGGGCGCGGGTGACGATGACATCAAATGGCTCTTGCTCCCCCTCGCGCTCGACGAGTAACACGACGTCGCTGTTGGCCGGGCCACGGATCAGGTTGATGGCTTCGTAGAGTGTTTTTCCAACGATAGAGACACCGTCCACTTCTACGACCCGGTCGCCTGTGAGTAGCCCCGCTTTTTCGGCCGGTCCGCCCTCGAAAATGCCCACAAGCTCTACCTTACCTTCTTCGTCCAGGTCCACAAACGCGCCAATGCCTTCGAACGCGCCGGTAGCGTCTTCGGCCATCACGGTAGCAACCTCTGGCTCAATGAAAGCAGTGTAATCATCATCCAGTGTGCCTAGCATACCATGAATGGCAGCGTAGGTCACCTGTTGCATATCCGGCAGTTCACCGTAAAAGTTGCGCTGCACCAGGTCCCACACCTCCCAGAAAATTTGAAAGGCTTGCTCGTCCTCATTCATTGGTGTGGGAAGCGACATGGGTGTAGGCGAGGGTAGGGGGGTAGGTTCTTTGGTTGGGTCGCCTTCGACCGGCAGCGGAGT
Organism: Thermoflexia bacterium; assembly: GCA_011192155.1. Lineage (GTDB taxonomy): Bacteria > Chloroflexota > Anaerolineae > B4-G1 > B4-G1 > B4-G1. The sequence goes on along the minus strand of DUEK01000008.1, from coordinate 43,887 downwards.
AGCTGTTGGAGTAGTCGCCAACCAGGCGGGTGCCACGCCGCTCCTGCTCAACAAGTGAGATGTGCCAAATCCGGCGACGAACGCAGTCGCCGAGAATACCACGACGATCGTTGTCACAAACAAGAACTTTAGTACGTTGCGCAGAGTGCTATCCATAAACTAACTCCTAGTCCTGTGATTGCAGATGTATTATGGCGCGGTCAAGCTGTTCATCCTGCGGCCCATCGCCACGCACAACATAGATATCGGGCGTCAACCCACGCCCATCGATTCGATTCCGGGTCGGCGTCAACCAGATCGCCGAGGTGATGTGTACAGATGAGCCATCAGAGATTTCATAGATCAGCTGAACCGCCCCCTTGCCAAAAGTAGGTTCTCCAACCAGGGAAGCGCGGCCGTGATCTTGTAGCGCGCCAGCGACGATTTCGGCCGCACTGGCCGTCCCGTTGTTGACCAGCACGACCAGGGGAATGTCGGCGGCGATGCCCCCTGGCTGCACTTTGATGACGCGCTCTTCAGGGCCGCGCGTCATCTCGTACAATACGACGCCATCGCTGAGAAACTGGCTGGCAACAACGACAGCTGGATCAATCAACCCCCCGTAATTATCGCGCAGGTCCATGACCAGGCTGGTGGAGCCTTCCGCCTGCAATTCCTGAATGGCGGTCACGATCTCGTCGCCTGTCCGCTCAGTAAAAGATCCAATGCCGATGTAACCCACATTGGGCGGCTGCTCGAGCAGCCGCCAGGTGACAGAGGGCGTCTGAATCTCCTCCCGCGTGATGACGAGTTCGAACAGTGGGGTGGGGGGGCGGGAGATAGTGAGCGTCACAGGTGTGCCTACCTCGCCGTGGAGATGCACGCTTACGTCGTTCACCGTCGTCAGTTCGGTGATCTCTTCGCTGTCCAGCGCCAGCAGGACGTCGCCCTCAATAATGCCGGCTCGTTCGGCAGGAGAGTCGGCGTGGGGAGAAAGCATCATCTCGCCTGCGGAACTGCGCCACAGCACGACTCCTATGCCGCCAAAGGCCCCCCGCATCCGATCCCGCTCTAACTCTCGGGGTTGAGGCTCGACGAAAACCGTGTAAGAATCGTCGAGCAGTGTCAAGGCCGTGTGGATGGCTCCATAAGTGCGTTCCTGCGGCGATGGCAGCTCGCCATAAAAGTATTCTTCCACCAACGCCCACGCTTCCCAGAACAGCTCCAGGGGCTTGGATTGCGCTTGTTGCTCAAACTCGCCCCAGACTTGGTGAACGCCGAACCCGGCGGCAAAAGCCAGGCAAAAGCAGAGAAGGGCACTGAGTAATCGAAGAGTACGCTGTGTTGACATAAGTGTGATATTCTAACACAAAGCAGTGGGCAAGCAAGTTACAAGTTACGGGTTAGCGCCCAAAACCCCTACGGTGTCCTTCATTTTACGAGAAACAGCGAGGGCGGGGTTTTGGGTTTTTCCAAAGAGCTGTTTCTTAGCAGCACCAATACGGTTTAGATAAGCGGTTGGAGTGGAGTCTTCAGGCGGAAAAACCCGGCTAAAGCCTTGACTCCCGGCCTTAACTAAACCGTATTGCGGTTAGCACAAATGTTCCAGGTCTCTCAAGCCTCACGCTTGTTCTGCAGCCACGATTTTACAATCGCAGAGCACCTGCTTGGAGTGCCTGCTTGGAGTGCCTGCTTGCTCATTGCTGGCAGCGATTGTGATTGAGGCAAACTCAATTGTGGCTCCAAATCACGCTACTTTATGTCAAGTAGAGAGTAATTTTACTATCTGCTTGACATAATACATATAGTCGGAAGTTATATCCAGCCCTTTCTCAACCTAGACGAGCGTGAACTGGATGAGGTAATGCGCGATGAGTAGACAAAAGCGCAATCTTGGCCTATAATCTAGCTCTGTGCGCAAATCTTGCAAAGGAATGAATGACCGGTAAAACGACTTTCTATAGGCTGTGACCACTCTTTATTGGCAAAGCTCTCAATTTTTTTGTCCGAAATTATGTAAGAGCACAAGACAGATTGTACAACCCGATGTGTTCCTCCACGAGATTCACGGCGCTATTTTGGTAGTGACCACCCCACCCTACTGTTAAGGAGTGTAAAATGCATCAAACAACGTCCGAGGGCATCTACCGCAAGTTGGCCCAGCGGCTAGACGCTATTCCTAATGGTTTCCCGGCCACTGAGAGCGGCGTCGAGCTGCGCCTGCTGGCCAAGATATTTACACCAGAAGAGGCTACTTTGGCAGCCGTGATGCGCTTGACTCGCGAGCCGAGCGCCGACATCGCCGCCCGCGCTGGTGTTGAGCGTCGTGCGGCCTGGCGCACGCTCAAGCAGATGGTCCGCAAGGGATTGATCCGCGTCAAGAAAGGAGACAGACACCTTGTCTTTGGATTAATGCCCTTTGCTGTTGGCCTCTACGAGGAACAGTTAAAGCGGATGGATAAAGAGATGGCGACTCTGTTCGAGCAGTACTACCAAGAAACACAAGGCAGCATTCTCCACGAAACGCCGGCCGTACATCGTGTCATCCCCGTTGAGGAAGCGATCCCCTTTGATCTGGAAATCTTTCCCTACGAACAGGCCACTGAAATGCTGGAGAATGCCAAAGCGTGGGGCGTTCGCGACTGTATCTGCCGCGTCCAGCAGCGACTCATTGGCAAGGGATGCGATCACGAGATCGAAAACTGCCTGGTCTTTGCGGCAACCGAGGGATCCTTCGTCAACAGCGATATAACTCGCGCCATCAGCAAAGAGGAGGCGCTGCATATCCTGCGCGAGACCGAGGAAGCGGGCTTGGTACACTCGACCGGCAATTACCGCGACGAGCACTCTTACATCTGTAATTGTTGCACCTGTTGCTGTGGGATACTGCGCGGCGTGGCCGAGTTTGGCATCCCCACCGCCATCGCTCACTCTGGCTTTCGCGCCGTCGTGGACGCCAAAGAGTGTATTGGATGCGAGGATTGCGTCGAGCGCTGCCAGTTTGGAGCACTGGCTGTGCCGGAGGATGTTTGCGTGGTGGACTATGCCCGTTGCGTGGGCTGCGGAGCGTGTACGCTGGTCTGCCCCGCCGATGCGCTGAGCCTGGAGCGTCGTCCCAAAGACGATATCCCCCCATTGCCAATTGACGACGAGGATTGGATGGTTCGGCGCGCTCAAGAACGCGGCATCCGGCTAGAAGAGGTCCTGTAGCAAAACTCGCCTTGACGACGCTAGCGCCTTGTGCTAAGATACCGTTATGGGTGGCATTGATTCCAGCGAAAGGTGGTTTGGTAGATGAGGAAATCAAGTTCTCCGTCTGGGCAAGGTCTCAGTGTATGGGGCATCTTGGGATGGCTCTCTCTGGTAGCACTGGGGATTGGGCTGGTCTGGGTTGGCTTTATACAACCTTTGAAGAAAGACGCGAGAGAGCAACCCGGGGATTCAGCGTCGGGCAGCGCGACGCCCGCGCCGACTCAGACGCTGGCGCTATATCCTACCTTCACCCCTCCGCCGACAGTAGCGACGCCCGTGCCCGTGCCCACCGCCACCCTGGAAGCCACGCCCATTCCCTCCGCCCCAACGAAAGTCCCGGCCACGCCAAGCGCCACAGTGGGAGCAAAGGGAGTGAACGTGCGCAGCGGGCCGGGCACGAACTATACCAAGCTGGGGTATCTCGAACCGGCCGCCCAGGTCAACGTGACCGGTCGCTATAACGATTGGTGGCAGATCCGGTACAGCGGCGGGACGGGCTGGGTTTTTGGCGAGCTTGTCACTGCTTCAGACGCGGATGGAGTGGCGCAAGTCGAGCCGCCTCCCGCGCCGACGGCCGCCCCTGTGACCGCAATCCCTCCTACCGCGGTCGCTCCAACCATCGCGCCGCAGCCAACCGCCGCGCCAGCGGCAGACGTTCGGGGGCTGCACCCAGACGATTTTCAGGTCGAAGGCGCGCCGGGCCCGTACCAACTGGGCAACCCGATATGGTTCCACATGTGGATCACCAACAAGACCGCCTCACCGGTCGAGTACGAGTACCTGGGGGTGCAGGTGGAGGAGACAGGCCGGGTTCAAAAGAGCTATACGTACTCGGAATTTGCAGCCAACCAACAGTTCTACCACAAAGACCAGATGCACAACAAGATCGATGCCCCCGGCACGTATCACTTGTGGCTAGTCGTCCAATTCCGCGACGGGAACGGCTTCAGGTTGTTGGGGCCGGTGGAGGTTGTTGTCCAGTAACCTCCCCCATCCTGCTGTTATACTCATCAGCGCCTCGTGCTTTAGAAACACGAGGCGCTTTTTGCAATCCGGTTGTGGATCGTGATACTCAAATACTGGAGTCTGGCGTTTTTGTTCGTAGTGACGGCTTCAGCCGTCCAAAAGGCTCAAAAGCGGCTAAAGCCGCTACTACGAACCCCCATATCTAGCGCCTTTATTGTTGCCTACCCCAAGATGTGGGCATTCTGAAAATTTGCCAGACTCCAGAAACAAAAAAAAAGCCCCGGGGCTTGAACCGCCGGGGCTGGAGAGGCGTCTCGTAATTCTTTACAGGAATGCTTCTGTGGTGTCAGCCTCTTCTGTCTCAAACTCGACAGCGCTCGGCGCGGCTTCAGTTTCAAGCCCTACCACATCCACAGCTTGAGGACCCTTCGGGGTGTCTTCCATAGTGAACTCTACCCGCTGTCCCTCATCCAGGTTCCGGTAGCCCTCGCCACTGATGGAAGAGTAGTGAACAAAGACGTCTTCCTCCTGCTCATCGGGGCGGACAAATCCGAACCCCTTTACGCGGCTAAACCACTGAACTGTTCCGGTAGTGCGACCATTATCATCCATAACTTTCGTTCCTCCTTACAAACTTGCTGACTTGCCAACTTGCTAATTGTGCTTTCTTGTCTCCAGACAGAATGTCTCCTCTGCCCTCTCCGTACATAGAGGCGGTTCTGTCGGACACCAAACGGGCGACAAGATAACACACTTTGGGCAACTTGTCAAGCCCGGTGAGAGGCGACTACTTTGTTCGATGGTGATATAATGTCGATGATTCGAATCGCGAGGAGTGCATGATGACTGAAATTCCAGTTTTGGCCCTCATCCCTGCATGGAACGAGGCCGCCCGCGTCGGCCCGGTCGTGGAGGCGACGCGCGCCCACTTGCCGGTGCTGGTGGTGGACGACGGCTCCCACGACGAAACGTCCGCTGTGGCCGAGGCTGCCGGCGCGACCGTCGTGCGCCATCCTCAGAACCAGGGTAAAGGGGCGGCGCTGATGACGGGTTTCACCTGGGCGCTGGAACACGGCTACGAGGCCGTCATCACGCTCGACGCCGACGGCCAACACGACCCGGACGAAATTTCCAAATTTCTCGCCGCCTACGAAGCCGGCGCGGGAGACCTGATCATCGGACGGCGCGACTTTGACCAGATGCCTTTTCCGCGCAATTACACCAACCGCATCTTTGGCTCGCGGCTGCTTTCGTGGGCGCTGGGCGTACACATTCACGATAGTCAGAGCGGCTACCGGCTGTATGGCCGCCGCCTGTTAGAAAAACTCAACCTGGCTACTACTGGATTCGAGTTGGAGGTCGAGGTCATTATCCAGGCGGTGTGTTGGCGGCCGCAGCAGTCGCGCGGGATGCGTATCGGGTGGGTGGAGATTCGCACCATCTATGGCGTGGGCGAGGTGAGCTACTTTCATCCGCTGAAGGATTCAGCCCGCTTCCTGGCGATGGTGTGGCGCGCATGGCGGAGACGACGTTTGACGCTTGACGTTTCACGGGCGCAGCAGGTCTAGCGCCGCCTCCAACTGCGGATCGTTCTCGACGGTGAACTCGTCCCAATCGAGCGGAATTTCTACATCGGGGACGATGCCGGTCTCTTCCCAATCGGCCCCGCTGGGCGGCAGAAAACTCTCTTGCGCGATCCAGGCCCGCGACCCATCCTCAAAGTCGTAGCTATAGGTGATCTCGACGTTGCCGGGCGTGGTGCGGCCCACGATGCGCGCTCGTCCGGCCTCCGCCAGCACGCCGCTGAAAATCTCGGCAAAACTGGCCGTCTCGCTCCCCACCAGGATCACCAGGGGCGTTTGTTGTGACCCCTCGACATCTATCCCCTCCACGCGCAGCGGTTCTTCTCCCCAGCTACCGATGTAGCGGCCCAACTTGCCGTCGGCGAAAAAGGCCAGCAGTCCTTCCAGCACTGTGTCGCTGCCGCCTCCGTTGATGCGCATATCGAGCACCAACCCGGCCAGTTCTCCCTCGGCAGATAGCGTCTCCAACCCCTCCCGCACGCGCCCGACGACAGTCTCGTCCCAGAGGGTGGGAATCAGGATGTAGCCGATGTTCCCCTCCAACCGGCGCGCCTCGACGGGCAATGGCTCGCGGATGAGGGCGCGGGTCGCCGTCACCGCGCGGGGCGATTGTCCCGGCGTCTGCACGCGCAGCTCAACCTGGCTGCCTTTGGGGCCGAGCAGCCGATCCAGGTAATCGTAGCCGAACTCATCGCAGCAGGCGGGTAGGCCGTCTATGGCCAGGATGTGGTCGTGGGGCAGTATCCCAGCGCGGGCGGCGGGGCTATTCGGCAGCGCCAGCAGCACTACCGAGTACCCCTTCTCCGGCAGGCCAACGGCATAGACGCCGATGCCCACGTATTCCATCTCGCCGGCGCGCGCCTGTTCCTCGTCGGCGACGTCGGCGGGGGAGAGAAAGACAGAGTGGTCATCGCCCAGTTCAACGAGCATCTTGTCCATTGCCAGCCAGAACTCTTCGTCCGCCAGGCCGGCTTGAACGCGGGCGCGGTACTCCTGGCCGATGGCGTCCCAGTCAGCGCCATTGTGGTCGGGGTAGAGATAGTCATCGCGGACGATCTCCCACAGCTCGGTAAAGACGCGCAGGTGACGGGCAGTTGTCTCAGGGTCGGGGGTGGATGTGGGGCGAGTCGTTGCCCACCAAGTCAGCCCGCCCGCGCCGCACAGGACGGTCAGCAGACAGGCAGTGACGAGGATGACAACGGTGAAGCAGGCGAGTGTGAATTTGCGTTGGGCGTTCACGAGAGGTTGGAGGCTAGAGATCGGCTCCGCCGTGCTCGCGCCAATGCTCGACCAGCCGGTTGATGCGGATGCGTTGGGCGCGCAGCCAGCGGCGCGGGCCGAGGATGCGGCGGCCCATCTCCGGGGGCGCGTCGGGCAGGCGGGTGAGCGTGCCTTCCTGCACCAGTTGGTCAAAGAAAGCCAGAAAGCGGCGCTCCAATTCTTCATCCTCAAACTCCGCGCCGCGCTCGAGAGACTCGCGCGCCAGTTGCTCGATAAAGCCAGAGGTGCGCTCGATGAGCGTCTCGACCGGTTCCAGCACGATCCCCCAGGCATAGATCGGGTCGAGCGGCATGGAGCCAAATTTCATGGGATTGGAGCTTTTTGTGTCGTCCATACGATTTCCTCGTATTCGCTATGCTGTCGCCAGGCTGTTCACCACCCGCTGGCCCCAAACACCGTCGTCAGAAAAGCCTCTCGCTCCTCCGGCGTCATTGGGCGGGGGCGGGCGTAATCCTCTAGCATGGCCGTCAGTACCTCGGTGCTGATGTGGCGCCCGTCGTAAAAGACGTGCCGGTCCAAAAACTCTTGCCGATATTCCAGCGCCTGCATCTGGTCAAAGAACAGGTTGCCTAGGCCATAGTGGATGAAGACGCCGTCCACAAAGTCAAAGCTCTGCGGCTGGTGGGCCTGGCTGCCACTGACGATGACGGCGCCGGCCTCAGACAGGGCGCGAAATTCGATCCGCTGCAGGCCGGTCGGCTCGTAGGTGGGGTTTTCCAGGTATTGGAGGGTGACAATGGGGATGATGCCCTGCTCGCGCAGTTGGCGAATCTGCGGGCCGAGTTGGTCATCCAGCGCGCCAAAGTTGCAGGGGGCCGAGCCAGCCCGCTCCTCAGTGGCCCAATCTTCGGGCGGGCCAGCCGGGTTGCAGCCCACAAAGCCAAAGGTGTGCGCGCCGTGGGTGAGCGTCAGCGGCGCGCGCGCCTGTGTCTCGTTCCAGCCGCCGCCATAGTAGGGGATGGCGCGCTCCTCGTACATTTGTAGCGAGTTCTCCATCGCCGCCAGGCCCCAATCGAGCAGGTGATTGCCGGTCAGTTCGACCACGTCCACATCAATATCCTCTAGCAGGCCGATGTAGGTTGGGTTGGAGCAAAAGACCATAGAAGTATAGTTGGCCGGCGGGGGGCAGTTCTCGGCAAAGGAGACTTCGTTGCTGATGTGGGTGATGTCGGCCTCGAGCAACCAGTCGCGGATGTCTTGGGCGGGGTAGGTCACGCCGTGCTGGTCCATTTTGATGCCGGTGCCGCGAGTGAGCGCAGTGACGCCGGTCAACAGCAGCACGGTTATTTTGTCCGAGTCGCGGTTGGTGAGGGGCGCGCTCACCGTCTCTTCGAGTTTGGTGATGCCGCGTATCATCCCGGACAGGCCCAGATGTATCACCAGGGGATACGTTTCAGTGTCCAGGTCTTTATCCAACACCGAGACGCCATCCACGCGCAGCGCCTTCCAGCGCGGCTCTAATTGGTCAAAGGGGAGAATGGCCCAAGCCGGGCGGTTGTCCCAGGCGTGCTGCGTGATTTCTTCGGCGGACAGTATCTCGACTGTGCCGGGGGCGGGATCGCCCAGGAGAGGAACCAGCGCGGCGGCGGTGTCGGACGTCATCAATAGAGGACGCCCGGAAAATGGGCCGGCGGGCGCGCCGCCCCAGGCAGCGGTGACGTCGCTCCAGGCCACCTCGTCGGTCAGAGTAGGGAAGGGAGCCACGACTGCGTAGACCCACTCGGCGAGCAGCGGGATGCCAAAATCGTGGCCGAATTGCACCGCTATGTCCGCGGATTCGGCAGAGGAAGCCGGAACAAAGAGGTCGGAATGATCGGCGAGCACGGCGTCAAGCGTGCCGGCGGCAGGTGCGGGCAGTCCCTCCGGGATGAAGACAGTCACCGGCCAGGCGGGAGTGGGGGTGGGCGGGACAGGCGAGGGGGTCAGCGTGGGCGAGGGGCGCGGCGTGCGGGTGGGCGTGGGAGTGATGTCGGAATCGGCCGGGCTGCCGCAGGCGGCGAACAGTGCCGCTAACAGGCCCAGTCCGGCGAGAGAAGTGATCCACAGTGCGCGGCGTGATGGAGTAGTTGGTTTCATAGGGCGAATGACGAGTTCTATTCAAAGGGCGACGAAAAGTGCACCCAGACCCAGGTGTTGGGCGCGCCTCCGCCTATGTAGAGCAGGTCCACGTCGTCGGGGATGAACGGGTCGGCCCAGGTGAAAAACCACTCGGCGTCGCGGGGGGGCAGGTTGACGCAACCGTGGCTGCGCGTAAAGCCAAAGGCATCGTGCCAGTAGGCGGTGTGGATCGAGTAACCCTCGTGAAAGTACATCGTCCAGGGCACGTCTTCGAGATAGTACCAGGCCGGACTTCCATCCTCGACATCGGGTGTGCTCATCTTGCCTTCCCGCACTTTTGACCACAGGCTGTACAGTCCGGGCGGCGTGGCAGTGCCCGTCCGCCCGCTAGAGATGAGTGTGGCATAGACCATGCGTTCCCCTTCGTAGGCGGCAATGGTTTGCTCGTACAGGTCCACCTCGATCCACTTTGCGCCCTGGGGCACTCCCTCCGGTACCGGGTCTATGTCGGCGCGGGCGATGTTTTCCTGGTTGATCCATTGATTTTCGCCGATGAGGTACCAGATTTCGTCGCCGCGTCGCTCCTCGGCAAAGATGGTGACCAGTTGGTAGCGCAAAAGCGGTTCGGCCTCGGTGTTGGGCGGCCCCTGTGGCACGAGCGAGGGCTGCACCCAGCGGTTGATCCAGGCAAAGGGGTGCGATGGCTGTTGGGTGAGGTAGATACCCTGGAAGCGGGAGGGGGCGGCCAGTGAGAGCGCGTCGGCAGGAACGAATTCTTCCTCATTGATCTGGTACCAGCGCTGCCCCTCGTACTCGACCGCGCCATCCACGCTGACCCACCAGTCGCCGGAGAGCAGCGTGCGCGCGGGCGGCAAGCCCAGCGCGGCCTCCATCGGGTGGCGGTAGACGTTCAGCGGCAAGGTTTTGACGTAGGCATAGGTATATGGAACGACCTCATCCTCTTGCGGAAGTTCGAGCACGGGCAGTTCGGGCAGCGGGTCGGGCAGGCGGATGGAGGCGAGGCGGTAGGGGGTGGCGCCGGGGCCGTAGGAGGGGCACTGTTCCGGGTTGCGCCAAAAGAGGTTGGGTACGCAGACGTAGCGCGCGTGAGGCTCTCCTGGATCGTACAGGTTGGTTGCCCCGGCGGCCCCCGCTGTCAACGACAGCAGGATGAGTAATGTTAGGATAATGAGCAGGTAACGACGCATAATGTTCTCCGATACAGGCGACATTCTAACACAGAATGGGCGCACCGTCCAGGTAGAATACACAAATTTGTACCGAGAACTAGTCTCAATCCAAATTTCAGACCTCGGAGGTCTCGGAAGGTGACATTGGCAGCAAAATTGCTTAGATTGCGCCCGTTTTTATCGGCAAAGGCGCTCTCGAGAGACCTCCGAGGTCTTGTTGTCGTAACATTTTGGATCTACTGAGTCTATTCCTGGCTTGCGCTCTAACCGGGCCAGCCGGTGGCGTAGCTCGACCAGGGTAACGGTGCGGCGCTCGCCCCGAGGCCACCGCTCGACCCGCGCCAGCGCCGCCCGCGTCCAATCTGCCGCCAGGGAGAGGTTATCCACGCGCCACTCGAAATACTTTGCCAGTTCGATGTGAGCCAGCACGTCATCGGTCGTCTCCAGCGCCAACTGCTGCCAATAGGCAAAGGCCTCGGCCCGGCGGTCAGCGCGCTTGAGGAAGTATGCCAGATCGCGCAGAGCCTTGGGGCGCAGGTCGGGGGCAAGAGGGGCCGCAATGGCAGCGCGGTATGCTTGTTCAGCGTCGTCCAGGGCGCCCTCGGCCTCGTACCAGCGGGCCAGACCGTAGAACTCGGCGCCGTTCAAGGATGGCTCGTTCCAGGGGTCGGCATAGACCCGGCACAGTCGCGCCGCCAGCGTCACCAAGCTGAGGATGTCCACCGCGTTGTGATAGAGTACGCGCTGCATCTCGCGGGCGTCGCCCGTGCGCAAATAGTCGCGGTAAAGCCAGGGGATGACGCCGCCGGGCACGTCGTCCTGCTCGCGCAGCACGCCCAGTACCTCTCGCTCAATCGCGCCCAGCGCGCGCGAGGGCAGGCGGTAGCGCCATAATCGCCGCGCGGGAAGGAGCAGGTCGAGGTGCGGCATCCCAGTTGTGGGCGGGGGGACGCGGGCCAGGATAAAGCGGTTTTCGATGATGGGCACGTCAAAGCCGCGCCCGTTGAACGAGATCAGAGCCTCGAACTTGTGCAGCAGCTCCGCCAGCGATTCGATCATCGCCGGTTCGTCGCCAGGGTCGCGCAGAAAGTATTGTTGCAAGCGAAAACTATCTTCTGAGAAATAGCCCAGCCCGACCATAAAAGCCATCGTGCCGCTGCCGCCGGAAAGGCCAGTGGTCTCGGTATCGAGGAAGCAGGCCCGCCGCAGGTTCAGGCTGGCGAGCGCGTCGTCTCGCGCGATCTGTGCGATGACTTGAGGAGCTAGTTCCAGAAACGAGGAGAGCGGCAGGTTGCTGTGGAGGTGATCGAGGGGATAGATTTCCTCGGCGACAAAGCACTGCCCGTGAGATGTGGCGTGAAAGCGACCATCCACCAGGTCTTCTATGGCGACGCGGCGGCGGGCAGGCAGCGTTTTTAGCTCGCGTACGCCTTTCACCACTCCCAGGTCGCGCAGTCGCCGTAGCAGGTCGTCGTGCATCGCTCAGGAGACAATCACAGGGGTGCCGCCTTCTTGCACGCGCAGTCCGTCATCCTCGTAGGGGGTGACTGGTTGGGTCCAGCGAAAGATCCACTTGGCGGCTTCGGAGGGGACGTTGACGCAGCCGTGACTGCGCGGACGGCCAAAGTCGTTATGCCAGTAAGCGCCGTGTATGGCGACCGCGCCCCAAAAGTAAGAATCGAAAGGGACGCCGGGCAGGTTATAGGTATCGCCCACCATGTGGCGCGAGGGGGCTTTGAAGGTGATGTGGTGATGGCCCGTGGGGGTGGAGCGATCGCCCCCCGTGCCGCCAGAGATGCGGGTCTCGAACACCGGTCTGTTGTTTTCAAAGGCCACGAGCAATTGGTCGGCGAGCGAGACTTTGATGCGTTTGGCGCGAACGCAAGGCGAGATCGGTTCCAGGTCTTGCGGGTAGATGGGGCGCACGTGGGCAGCAGGGACATAGCGGCGCGCAGTGGGGGACTGGCTGCTGTGCAACCGGTACCACAGTTGGTGATCTGTACCCCACACGGCCTCGGCGATGCGGTAGACCGAGCTGTAGCGCAGGCGGTAGGAGCCGCCAACGTCGGGCGATGGAGTGTAGCGGGCGTTGGTGTAAGGGATGCTGATCTCTCCCCACAGACCTGCGGAGGGAATGTGTTGTAGTGGCGTGTTGAGGTGTATCTCAACCGGCTGGACGTAGGAGGAATAAATGTAGCCGCCGATGACGCGGAACCATATCGGGTTATGGGGGTTAAGGCCCTCGGCCTCAACCTCCTCAAAGTAGGCGACGGTATCGTCGAGACGCTGATAGCGCACGGTGGGGGCGCTGTGGTCCGGTTCGGCGCGCACCCGCACCGACCAGTCGGTGATCCGCCCCAGGCGGACTTTCTCACGCGCGATCTGAGCGCGGGGAGGCAGCGGCAGAGAGGCGACGCCTGCCAGCGCACCTCCGCCCAGTTTGAGAAATTCCCTGCGTGTCAGATTGGTCATCTGTGGCTAGTCTTCGCACCAGGGCTGGGGGTCCATCCCGATATAGTAATCTTTGGAGACCTCTTGTCCATCGGCCGATTTAACAGTGATGTTGTGAACGATGGCGCCGCACCCGCTCGTGAGGAGTGTGAGATTATAGTCCCGTTCTGAAGTTGGACTATCCTCAGTTGCAATGTGATCGTGCTCAATTGTAAACGGCGGTGCTCCGCCTCTAATGTTTACAATGACCACTACTTCATACTGATCGTTTGATAGCGACTCCCAACTGTGCACCCAGGTCGGCGAATCGAAATCCAGCGAGCCCTCGCTGGGCGGCGGGGTGGGCGTCTCTGTGGGCGCGGCCGTCGTCGCCGGCGTAGATTGAGTCGTCGCCGATGGAGAAACTGTGGCAGTCACCGCCTCTGTTGCCTCTGGCGATTCGGATGCCGGCGGCTGGGTTTCGGTTGGCGGGGGCGGCAAAGTAGCCGGGGCGTAGGCCGTCACGGTGGGTGGAGGGTCTTGTGGGCCTGTGGCCGTTGGAGCAGGGGCGTTACAGGCCAGAATACCGATCACAAGCGCAATGAAGGGTAGATACATCAGCGAGTTATGTTTGCTCATAAATTCCTCTCCTTCAGAACGTGGGTTAGCAGGATTGGCGGATCACGCTTCACGTTTCACTTTTTCAGCGATAGGCAGCACGATTGTAAAGGTGCTGCCTTTTCCTTTCTCACTTGCGGCCTCAATGCGCCCGCCGTGTGATTCCACTATATGCTTTGCGATGGGCAGCCCCAACCCCACGCCGCCGAACAGGTAGCCGTCTGTCGCCTCAATGCGTGTAAAGGGCTTGAACAGGTGCTCCAATTGCTCCACGGGAAATCCGACGCCGGGGTCGCGGATCTCGATCAGCAGCGAGCCATCGTCGGCGCGCGTTCGGACGGAGATTCCACCGCCTGCGGGGCTGAACTTGACAGCGTTATCCAGCAGTACACCCACCGCGCGGCCCAGGCTGCTGGCGTCCCCCATCACATGGGGCAGTTTGCCCGCGATGTGGGTATCTATCGTGAGGCCGGCCGGCGCCGCCTGTTCTATCATCTCGTGGACGACCTGAGCCACTATTTCTGCCACGTTCAGCGGTTTGAACTCTGGTGTGATCAACTCCAATTCTTGCAGGAGCAGGATGTTGTTGACCAGGTATACGACAGTCTCTAGGTTCTGGGATACTTTGCCCAAGAAATCCAGCGTTTGCTCTGGATCCACCACGCCAGAGTTGACAAATTGCAGGTAGCCGGTGGCGGCTGTCAAGGGTGTGCGCAGTTCGTGGGATACAGTGGTGAGGAACTCGGAGCGCAGTCGTTGTTGGGTCTCCAAGTCCTCGTACGCTCGCGCCAGTTCGACGTTCTTGCGGCGCAGGTCAGCGATGGAGCGCTGGTCAGAATCACGCAGGCGCGAGGTGACTTGCAGCATAATGCGCACTGCCATCGAGGCACTGCGTTGCAGCACACTCGTAAAGGCTTCACGCTCAATCTCCAACACTGTAGTTGGTTCTAGCGTGCGGACGGTAGCGGCGCGTTGGCCCTCCTGCACCAATGCAAGTTCGCCAAAGAACTCGCCTGGTCCCTGTTGGTGCAGTATTCGCTGCGCGCCCTCTTCCATATGCTTGCTGATTTCCGCTCGCCCACTGACGATGACGTAGAAGATTTCCTCGGCGCGTCCCTCGTGACACAGAATGGTATCTGGAGGATAAGTGCGCCGTTTAGCTACACTGGCCAGTTCGGTCAGGTCTTGCTCGCTCAGGCCGGGAAATACCTGGCGCAGTATTTCAGTTGCACTGCTCGTCATCATAATCTCTCCCGGTAAAGGTCAGAAGCCTGGTTTCTTTGATTATACGACGCCGCTAAACCACACAGTGTTACGAGCCAGTTACAATCAAGTTGCAGTGAAAAAGGTGACCCTACAGCAATGACGAACAGTGCGAAGTGTGTTCCAAGACAACGTGAGCGCCGGCCCGCTCCAACTCCCCCCGCTCACCAAAGCCACACAGTACCGCCACTGCCCACGCGCCGGCCCGCCGGGCCGATTTCACGTCCACCGGCGTGTCTCCCACCATCACGCACTGCTCAACGGGCACGTCTAGCAATTGGGCCGCGCGCCGGACGGGGGCGGGATGGGGCTTGAGCCGCCAAGTGCTTTCGCGCGTCACCAGGGCGTCAAAATAGTCGTGCAGGTTGTGTTGACCCAGGAACGCCTCTGCGTCGCGCCGGCCGCGCGTGGTGACCACCGCCAGCCGATAGCGCCCTTTCAGTGCATCCAGCATCTCTTCTGCATCTGCGACGATGCGAAAGTCGGCCCGCGCGCGCAGGCCGCGCCAGTGGTGCAGTCGGTCGGTGAGCGCTGCCAGCGGCCCGTCCAATCCCAGCATGTCTATCAACGTCATCAGGGCGTTGCCGGGGGTTTCGGCAGCCATGACGAAGCGGCGGGCGGCCTGGTGCGGGTGAGGCCAGCGCAGCCGCTCCAGCCGGTGCGCCAGTTTCTCCACCGCCTGGTCATCGGTGTCCATCAGCGTCCCGTCCAGATCGAATAGAACGGCTTCTACTTTGTCCTTTTCGAGCATCTCGCTCCTTTCCAGAATTAGGCTAATAGTATCACGACGGTGCGAGGATGTCAACGCAGCACATCGCACACTTGCACTCTCTCAACTCCTGCCTATAATCTTGATGAACTCTAATGTCTTTATCTGGTGTGTTAGCTGACTTCCGCCAAGACCCAGCCTTTATGCGCTGCGTGACCGCCTGGGAGCGCATTCCGGCCCGATCCGCTCACGTCGCGCCCTGGCCGGCCGCGCTCGACCCGCGCCTGATCGCCACTGCCCGCGAGCGCGGCATCAAGCAGCCATATACCCACCAGGTTCAAGCAATCGAGGCGGCACTGGCGGGGCAGCACGTTGTTCTGTCCACCTCTACCGCCTCCGGCAAGACGCTGGCCTATAACCTGCCCATCCTCCACACTCTGCTGAACGACGCGGACACTTGCGCCCTCTATCTTTTCCCCACCAAAGCCCTGGCCCACGACCAAATTGCAAATCTCAAATTGCAAGCGGCAAGTTGCAAGGCCCAAGTTGCGGTGCGGCCCTATGACGGTGATACACCATCGTCTCAGCGCCCCGCCATCCGCCGCGAGGCCCGGCTACTGATCACTAACCCCGATATGCTTCACATCGGCATCCTGCCCCACCACACCCGCTGGGCGCGCTTCTTTGGCAACCTGCGCTACGTCGTGCTCGACGAACTGCACACCTACCGGGGCATCTTTGGCGGGCACGTGGCGAACGTGCTGCGACGGCTGCGGCGGGTATGTCGCTTCTATGGCTCCGACCCTTGTTTTATCTGTACTTCCGCCACCATTGCCAACCCGCGCGAACTGGCCGAGCGGCTCATTGAGGCCCCGGTCACGCTGGTGGACGATGACGGCTCCCCACAAGGGGACAAGCACTTTATCCTGTATAACCCTCCGCTGGTGGACCGGCAACTCGGCATCCGGCGCAGCAGTACGCTGGCGGCCAAGGAGATCGCCATCCACTTTCTGCACGCTGGCGTGCAGACTATCACCTTTGCCCGCGCTCGGCTGACCACCGAGCTATTACTGGGCTATTTGCGTGATGCTGTCGCCGCTGAGGGACGCGATCCACAGGCGATTCAGGGCTACCGGGGCGGCTATCTCTCCAGCGAGCGGCGCACTATTGAGCGGGGGTTGCGCGAGGGGCGGGTGCGCGGCGTAGTCGCCACCAATGCGCTCGAACTGGGCATAGATATTGGGCAACTGAGCGCGTGCGTGATGACGGGCTATCCGGGCACCATCGCCAGCGCGTGGCAGCAGGCCGGGCGGGCCGGGCGGCGGGTGGGAACCTCGGTCGCGGTGCTGGTCGCCAGCGCGCTTCCGCTCGACCAGTATTTGATCTCTCACCCGCGCTACTTTTTCGGCCAGCCGGTCGAGCGGGCGTTGCTCGATCCGGACAACCTGGCAGTGCTGACCAATCACCTGGCCTGCGCGGCCTTTGAATTGCCTTTCGAGACGGGTGAGCGTTTCGGCAGTGTGGATGACGCGGACGCGCTCTTGGATGTGTTATCCGAGGAGGGGGTGCTGCACCGCTCCAACGGCCGCTATACGTGGATCGGCGAGGGCTACCCGGCGGGGAGGCTGTCGCTGCGCACCGGCATCCCCGATAACGTCGTCATCCAAGAGATGAGTGATAGCGTGCCATCAGAATGGCCGTTTCAAAAAGTTAATAGCGCACCGCGCGTGATCGGTCAGATGGATCGTCCCAGCGCGCCCGTGCTGCTCCACGCGGGGGCCGTCTACCTGCACGGCGGAGCGACCTACGTCGTCGAATCGTTGAACTGGGAGGATGGACTCGCCTGCGTGCGGGCCGCCGAACTGGACTATTACACGCGGGCCTCGTCCACGACGGACGTGCGAGTGCTTGAGGAGTATTTACCCAGTCACGGGGCCGAGGGGACAGAAAAGCAAGGGAACGCGGCGAGAGGGTATGGCAAGGTGCTGGTGACGACGCGGGCCACCGGCTACCGCAAGATCAAGCGTTACACGCACGAGACGTTGGCCTGGGCGCCAATTGACCTGCCGGAACAGGAGTTGCGCACCATCGGCTACTGGCTGACGCTTTCCGAGGAAATCACGGCGCGGTTACAGAAAGCCGGGGTTCTGCCGCCGCCGACCGACTATGGTCCCGATTGGCCCGCCCAGCGGGGCGCCGCCCGCGCCCGCGATGGCTACGTCTGCCGGCAATGCGGCGCTCCGGAGCGGGAGGGCCGCCAGCACGACGTTCATCACATCACGCCTTTTCGCGCCTTTGGCTACGTGCCTGGCGTGAACAACTTTTACAGGCTCGCTAACCGGCTGGAGAATCTGATCACACTCTGCGCCGCCTGCCACCGCCGCGCCGAGCGGACGCGGGGGGCGCGAGGCCCGTTGAGCGGCTTGGCCTATCTGCTGCGCAACTTGGCCCCCTTGCATCTGATGTGCGACCCCGGCGACCTGGGGTCGGCAGTGCAATCTCGAGCCCCAGAGACTGGGTTGCCCACCATCACGCTCTACGACTGCGCGCCGGGCGGGGCCGGACTGAGTGCGCGGATCTATGAACTCCACGACGAACTGCTGCTGGCTGCGTTGGACGTGGCACGTCGTTGCCCTTGCGCCGATGGCTGCCCCGGCTGCGTGGGGCCGACCGGTGACGTGGGGACTGGCGCTAAAGCTCTCACCCGTCAATTACTGGAGACGATTGTAGAGAAATAAAAACCTTGCGAGAGGTTCTCTGCCCCTCGCAAGGTCACAACATCGGGGAGTGGGGGAGATTATTGTACCAAGAACTTGTCCAGCCCTAACCAGTACAATGGCTGGTAGAAAACGGGCGGCAACATTTCGAAATAGTCGAGCACGAACATCCCGACGCAGACAAAAATGACCAACAGCACCAGGCATCCGCATCCCAACCACAGCCCGGTTCTGCTTTTCTTCTCTTCGATCGGTGGGGCGGGAGCATAAGGCGGCGGTGGCGCGCTCGCTGGCGGCGGGGGAGGGGCCGCATAAGCTGGCGGCGGCGCGGGTTGAGGCGACGGTGATGGTGTGGGCGGTGGCGGCGGCGTGTAGCTCGCTTGCAGCGGCGCGGTAGGCTCCCCAACGAGCACCTCGGTTGGGGCCGTCATACTTGCATCTGGACTTGCTCCATGGTAGGTCAACCTCACCGAATCTCCCAAGCCAATCACGTCGCCGTTGGACAGCGTATGTGGGTTGGTCAGCCGGACACCGTTGGCGAATGTGCCGTTAGTGCTGCCCAGGTCCTCAATTATCATCAGGTTGCCCTGGCGCTTGATGTGCGCGTGTTGACGCGAAGCCTGCGGGTCGTTGATCACAATGTCGTTGGCCGGGTCTCGTCCAATTGTCACTACATCTCGATCTATCATAAAGGTTTGGCCGGGTTGAGGGCCTTGACTCATTACCAATCGGGAATCAGTGGTCATTGTTTTTCTCCTCGCCAGTTTTACGTTTCTAGTCTCTTGCTCCTGGCCTAAAGTATATGATTGTTGTTCAAAGTTGTCAAACGCGCCGCTTGGTGGTAAACTTGCTGCTATAGAGTGGATTTATGGTCATAATAGACGCTCACGAGGACATTGCCTTCAACGCGCTCAACTTGAGCCGCGATATGCGCCGTAGCGCGCTCGACACCCGACGCCGCGAGGAGGACACCGATATTTCTCATCACGGCGGTCTTTGCATGGTTGGGCTGCCCGAATGGCTGTCCGGCAGCGTGGCGGTTGTTTTTGGCACCGTCTTTGCTTCGCCTACCCGGTCGGGGGCCGCGAAACTCCATACCTACACCACTGCCGAAGAGGCTTGTGCATTGGGACGGGCTCAACTAGATTACTACCATCGTCTGGCCGGCGAGTGCGAGCAGGTAGCGTTGATCGGAAACTGCGCCGATCTCGACAGAGTGCTCGCCAGTTGGGAGAGCGAGATTCCTCAGGTGGGCATCGTTCCGCTGATGGAGGGAGCGGACCCCGTTCGCGAGCCAGCCGAGCTTGAGCAGTGGTTCGAGCGCGGCCTGCGCATGGTGGGTCTTTCTTGGATGACGGGATCCCGCTACGCTGGCGGCGACTCGTCCCCTGGCCGGCTCACCGATATCGGACGCGATCTGTTGGCTGCTATGGCCAACCTGGATATGGTCTTGGACATCAGCCATTTGGCCGAAGAAGCGTTCTTTGAGGTGCTCGATCGTTTTGAAGGCCGCATCATCGCCAGTCACGCCAATCCCCGCGCCCGTGTGTCTGGCCCCCGCCAACTCTCCGACGAGATGATCCGGCGACTGGTCGAGCGGGATGGCGTCATCGGGATCGTGTTGTTCAACAGCTTTTTGCGACCTGATTGGACGATGGGTGACCCCAAAGATGCTGTCACTCTGGACGATGTGGTCGCCGCCATAGACCACGTCTGCCAGGTAGCGGGAGACTCGGCCCACGTGGGAGTAGGCTCCGACTTTGACGGCGGCTTTGGAGCCGAGAGCGCGCCGTCCGGGCTGGACACCGTCGCCGATCTGGTCCGCATCGGCCCGGCGCTGAACGAGGCTGGTTACAGCGAGGAAGATATCACCGCCGTGCTGGGAGGTAACTGGTTGCGCCTGCTGCGGGAAGCTTTACCAGAGTAACATTTCACTACCGTACTCTTTTTCATCACGGATGTCACAAACGCGACATTCGTACAATTCGTGATAAAGGTTTGGTTGCTTGGCAGAAAGTGTACAGTAGCAAAAGTGACATTGATTCTTGAACGGTCATTGAATATGCACTTTGACGTTTTGACTCTCTTTCCTGCGATATTTGCCGGCCCTTTGGAAGAGAGTATCCTCAAGCGCGCTCAAGAGAGCGGGCGGCTCTCGGTCGCGCTGCATAACATTCGCGACTATGCGACCGATAAACACCATATCACCGACGATACTCCCTACGGGGGCGGGGGCGGGATGGTGATGAAACCGGGTCCCATCTTTGCCGCCGCCGAGGCGGCCCTGGCGGGAGAGTCTGGCGCGCCGGTTGTACTCCTGACTCCTCAGGGGCGGCCCTTTACCCAAGCCATCGCTGCTGAACTAGCCCACCACCGAAAAATCCTCCTCATCTGCGGGCGGTACGAGGGGGTAGATGAGCGAGTGCGCCAACATCTGGCAAGCGATGAAATCTCCATCGGCGACTATGTGCTCACCGGCGGCGAGTTGGCGGCGCTGGTCATCATTGACGCCGTGACTCGGCTACTGCCAGGCGTGTTGGGAGATCCCGGCGCTGCTTGTGAGGATTCCTACGCTCGCAACTTGCTGGAAGGGCCGCACTATACCCGCCCGTTCGAGTTCCGGGGCTGGGAGGCGCCGGAGGTGCTGCTTTCCGGGGATCACGCTGCTGTCGCCCGTTGGCGACGCGAGCAGGCTCTGCGTCGCACTTTCGAGCGCCGTCCGGATCTCTTGAAACAAGCCGATTTAACTCGTCAAGATCGAGAATTTTTGGCGCAATTGATCCAAATCCCAAAATCTTGAATCCGTAAATCTTGCATCAATTGAACCTTTTGAGTCTTGAGTAGTATATATAGATGGGGGGTAGATGACCGCACAGCACACAGATGGCTGGCTCGTCGTTCGCATCCGAGACGGCGACTTTGAGGCTCTGGGTGAACTGTACAAGAAATACAAAGCGCTGGTCTATCGAACGGCTCTAGCGATCACTCGTGATGAGCGAGCGGCTGAGGATATTCTCCAGGATGTCTTTCTGCGAGTCCATACCTATGCCGACCGCCTTGACGAGACTGTGGCGCTAGAGCCATGGTTGTATCGTGTCACCATTAACTCGGCCTATACCTGGGCGAACCGGGTCAAGAGATGGTTCTACTTACTCCAAGACACTCTCGACCATTTGGTCATGTCTCCCCAGTTGTACCCCGAGGCGACGGTAGAAGAACAAGAATGGCGACAGATGATACAGCAAGCGATTGATGCGCTATCCCCCAATCATCGTGTGGTCATCATTCTGCACTATCTGGAGGGGTTGAGCCTGAAAGAGATTGCCTATGTGGCAGACATTCCAAAAGGGACGGTCAAGTCACGCCTGCACTATGCTCGGAAAAAACTGAGGAAAACTATCCTGGAGCAGGAGCGCAGATTGGCACCCGAGGTGGCGTATGATTTTACGTAAGGATGTGTTAGAGAGAGCGCAGGCAGACGAGCTAGACGGCTTGATTCGGTGGGCGCTGCGGAGAAGGGTGGCCGGCGCTTCCCCGTCACCCCAGGTTTGGGAGCGCATTCGCGCGCGCGCGGAGCGACCCAAACCCTGGGCGTTGGTAGACCTGATCGCCAGCGGCTATCGGATGGCAACGATACCGCTCTCAAAGATAGATGCCTTTCTCTCGGTGCAATATACTGCTTTCAAGTGGCCTCAGCCTAAGAATGAGTGGGTGGAGTGGAGGTACGATCCCTGGCTGACGCGCCTTCTTGAACAGTACAGCTCTATGCTAAAGTTAGCGTGCTAGATATTTGGGGCGCATTTACTTTGGAAATAAGAGTAGGTGGGGAGAACGCAACCTTGATTTGATCCACCAGGCAATAATTTGCTGATGAGCTTGCGTTTTTATGGCAATTGGGTATAATGTAAAGTGCTTTTTGCTCTGAACGTTGTGTATTCTCTTATCTATACCAAAAGGGGGGTTTATGTCTGAACAGGGGCAAACTCGATCTCCAAATATCTTGCTTGATATAAGAGGCCTTGCCACCCGCTTTTACACCGAGGATGGTGTGGTGAACGCTGTTAATGGGGTCTCCTATGCTATGGAAGAAGGAGGCACCCTGGGCGTCGTTGGCGAGAGCGGCTGTGGCAAGAGCGTCCATGCGCTCTCCATTATGCGCTTGATTCCCAGCCCCCCTGGCAGAATTGAGGAGGGGGAAGTTTGGTTCGATGGGCGTGACCTATTGAAGGTGAGCGAGAGCGAGATGCACCACGTTCGTGGTGCGGAAATCGCGATGGTCTTTCAGGACCCAATGACTTCGCTCAACCCAGTGTACACGGTTGGCTTCCAGATCATGGAGGCGCTCAAACTTCACCAGGGGATGGACAATGCACAGGCGCGGGAGCGATCCGGGGAACTGCTGGCGTTAGTCGGCATCCCGGACGCTGACCAGCGGCTGGACGACTATCCGCATCAGTTCTCTGGCGGTATGCGCCAGCGAGCAATGATCGCTATGGCTCTTTCTTGCAATCCCAAGCTCCTCATCGCCGACGAGCCTACCACGGCCCTGGACGTCACCATCCAGGCCCAGATATTGGATCTGGTGAAACGGCTCCAGGAGCAACTGGGCATGGCGGTGATGTGGATCACCCACGACCTGGGAGTCGTGGCGGGGCTGGCCAGCAGAGTGAACGTGATGTATGCCGGTTACATCATCGAGCGGGGCAATGTGAAGAATATCTACGGGCAGCCGCGTCATCCCTACACGAGGGGGTTGCTGGGATCGTTGCCCCGGCTGGACGCACCTCCGGGCGCCAAACTGATCTCCATTCCAGGCCTGCCGCCTGATCTGATTGACCTGCCACCTGGTTGCCCCTTCGCTGCCCGGTGCATCTACGCGGTGGACAAGTGCCTGGAGGAGATGCCGCCGCTGGAGGAAGTGGTGGGCGAGGGGCATATTGTGGCTTGCTGGAAGTGGAAACACGTCGTGGATACAGATCGCTGGGAGGGAGACGATGGTCGCTGACACAATACCTCTGGTACAAGTTCGCAATCTTAAAAAGTACTTTCCCATCATGCGGGGCGTCATCATACAGCGCCACGTCGGCGACGTTAGAGCGGTGGACGACGTTAGCTTTGACATCCAGAAGGGAGAGACGCTGGGGCTGGTCGGGGAGACCGGCAGCGGCAAGACTACCATAGGCCGGACAATGCTTCGGCTGTACGAGCCGACAGAGGGGCAGATGACCTTTGACGGCACGGACATGATGGATCTCAAAGGCAGCGAACTGCGCCACATGCGCCGTCGGATGCAGATGATCTTTCAGGACCCTTATGCTTCATTGAACCCGCGTATGACGGTCGGCTCTATTGTTGCCGAACCGCTTGAGGTGCATGCAGTTGCCCAGGGAAAAGAGAAGCGCGAACGGGTACAAGAACTCTTAAAGATGGTGGGCCTCAATCCCTACTTTGTCAACCGCTATCCCCACGAGTTCTCCGGCGGGCAGCGGCAGCGCATCGGCATCGCCCGCGCTCTGGCCCTCAACCCCGACCTGATCGTCTGCGACGAGCCTATCTCATCGTTAGATGTCTCCATCCAGGCCCAGGTAGTGAACCTATTGGAAGAGTTGCAGGAACGGTTGGGCCTTACTTATTTGTTCATCGCTCACGACCTGAGCATGGTTCGTCACATCAGCGACCGTATGGCCGTGATGTATCTGGGCAAGATCATGGAGTTGACCGACCGGAACGAGATTTACCTCAACCCGCTCCATCCCTATACCAAGGCTTTGATGTCGGCGGTGCCGGTGCCGGATCCGGTGGTCGAGGAAAAGCGGCAGCGCATCATCCTGGAGGGAGATATTCCCAGTCCGTCCAAACCTCCGGCGGGGTGCAACTTTAACACCCGTTGCCCGGTGGCCATAGATGCCTGCTTTGAGACGGAACCGGAGTTCGTCGAGGTAAAGAAGGGCCACTTTTGCGCCTGTCACCTGGTGAAACCTGGCCAAGTGAATTAAGTACGTTGACAACCTGATTCGGGTTGTCTTGAGAAGAGTGCTGTTTGGAGGGTGCATACCATTACAAAAGGAGGTGATGGCTACTGAGAAGACAGAGAATAAAGATCGAGTGAAGCTGTTGACAAACCTTGCTTGTACGTAAAACTAACTTAGGAGGAGAAAGAATGTTTTCTAGAAAGTGGTATATCCTTGCTTCTGTAGTGACGCTCTTAGCGTTGACGCTCACTGCTTGCGGTGGGGGCGAAGTTCAAACCGTGGTTATCACGGCCCCGCCCGAGGAGGTCGAGGTCGAGGTCCCCGTTGAGGTGACAGTTCCGCCCGAGATCATCGAAGTGACGGCGGAGCCGGGCCTGGGCGCTGGCTGCACCTACAACGCCTACCGCATGGGTTGGGTGATGGACTATGGCGATGCTGAGAACGTCCTCAACGTCGTCTACCACCCCGATTCCCCGTTCCAGTACAGCTTCTGGTATGACGAGACCTACGTCGACCTGGTGGACCAGGCGCTGGTAGAGTTTGACTCCGCAGCCCGCGCAGAGTTGTGGAAACAGGCCGAGCAAATCATGATGACCGATTACGCGGCCTTTGCTCCTATCTTTTACTATGACCGCACCGCGCTGTTGCGGCCTGAGATCGAGGCCGTCTACCCGCCCTTTGGCTCGCCCCCCTACAAGCACTGGCGCTTGCCCGAGGGCCAGACCACGCTGCGGGTCGCGATTGGCACCGAGCCGCCCACGCTGGACGTGAACACCGCTACCGACACCACCTCGCACCTGATCCAGCACCAGATCATGGATTCTCTCTACGAGTACAAGGCCGATGGCACCATTGAACCGGCCGGCGCTGTGAGCTATGAGGTATCCGAGGATGGGCTGGTTTACACCATCCAGTTGCGCGAAGGCGCTCTGTGGTCCGATGGCGAGCCTGTGACCGCCCAGCACTATGTGGACGGCATCACGCGCTTGCTGGAGCCGGCGACGGCGGCCGAGTACGCCTGGTTGATGTACATCGTCCAGGGCGCTGAGGCCTTTAACACCGGCGAGACCGACGACCCCTCCACCTTGGGCGTAAAGGCCGTTGACGACCTGACGCTAGAGATCACACTGGAAGAGGCGGCCTCCTACTTTGACAGCATCCTGGCCTTTTCCACCACTTACCCCGTCCGCCTGGACGTCATCGAAGAGTATGGCGATCTGTGGGCCGAACCCGGCAACTTTGTGGGCAACGGCGCTTACCTGCTGACCGAGTGGGCGCACGAGGATTACGTCGCCATTGACAAGAACCCCGACTACTGGGGCGCGGCAGACGTGACCATCGAGCGGGTCGAGTTCCCCATCATCGTCGAGAACGCCACCGCGCTGGCCGCTTACGAGCGGGGCGAGTTGGATGTTGGTCTTTTCCCCAGCGAGGAAATAACGCGCCTCCTGGAGGAGACACCCGATCACATCCGCGTTCTGGTTCGTCCTGGTCCCTACTACATCGGCTTTAACTTCCTCCGCCCGCCCACGGACAACCTGAATATGCGCAAAGCTCTGGCTTCCTCCATCAACAAGCGCGCCATCCTCGACAACGTGCTGGAAATGCCCTGGCGCAACGTGGCGTGCGGCGTGGTGCCTCCGGGCATCCCTGGCTACCAGGGTTGTGGCGAGGTCGGCTACGAGTTCGACGTGGACGCCGCTCTGGGATACCTGGATGCCTACATGGCTGAGGCGGATGTTGCCGATCCAGGTGACATCACCGTCAATATCTGGTACAACCGTGGCAACGAGGACACCCTCGACGCGGTCGCCGAGCAGTGGGAGACCAACCTCGGCATCAATGTCAACGTAGCCATCATGGAATGGGCCGCTTACCTGGATACGCTTGACGAGTGCAACAACTAGTACGATCGTCAGATAGCCTTTGGGCTATCCGACGGGGCTTGGGGTTCCCGCCTGGGAGCCCCAAGCCCACCCCTTGAGGTGAAATCGTATAGGTGTGTTTCAAGTGGGTTGAGAGTTTGGTAGCCCCTCGTGGGCGTCTCATAGGCCATTTAACGGGCGCAAGGCCCTACACTACAATCGAAAATGAAACACACCCCAGCCATATTCACGAGCACAGTCGCGAGTTTACGAATCCACGGATTGCCAAGTGATGGGCGCGGTATGGGCGCAGGTTCGTGACTGGATTTGTGAGAATTGATTTTGATCATAGGTTGATAAATAACTGTTCAGGCTGTTCTGGTTTTCTCTACCGTACACTTTGTGATCACGAATGTCACAAATGAACAAATGACACGAATCTGTGTTGAAATGAATGATAAAGCCATTCGTGACTCTACTGAAAAAACTAGGAATTTCACCACAGAGACACAGAGATTTTAAACTTGACCTTGAAAAATTAACTTTTTGACGTGTAAAGTGGATTTTTTTAAACCAAATATCAAATTTTCTCCGTGTCCTCTGTGCCTCTGTGGTTAGATGACCTTTTTTCAGAGGAGTCATTCGTGAAATTCGTATATTCGTGCTATTCGTGATGGGAAATTGAG
This sequence comes from Thermoflexia bacterium, assembly GCA_011192155.1. Classification (GTDB taxonomy): domain Bacteria; phylum Chloroflexota; class Anaerolineae; order B4-G1; family B4-G1; genus B4-G1. The sequence goes on along the minus strand of DUEK01000008.1, from coordinate 17,318 downwards.
TATTCACCCAAAATGTACGGTAGAAAATTCTAGTTTAGGCACAGAGAAGCCCTGAGAAGATACAGAGATTGCGGATAAAGAACATCCGCCGGAGAATACAACAAAATACTCTTTTCTCTGTGTTCCTCTGTGAAATACTCTGTGAAACTTTGTGTAACAGCCCGTAGTTACCTTGATAATAACTAGTTGATTAGGAGAGTGTAGCTATGCAAAGATTTATCGTACAGCGAATTTTGTGGAATATTCCGGTGCTGCTCCTGATCTCTGTCGTCACCTTTGGGATGATGCAGCTCGTGCCGGGAGGCCCCTTCTCGGGCAGCGCGTCTGGCCGGCCGGTGCCGCCAGAGATCCGAGCTAATATGGAAGCCAAGTATGGGCTGGACAAGCCGGTGTGGCAGCAGTACCTCAGCTATATGGACCGGTTGTTGCTGCACTTTGACTTTGGCCCTTCCTTGCGGCGGCCTGGTCGGACGGTCACCAGCATGCTCTTTGGCCCCAACTATATGGTAGAGGTGCTGCGCGACCAGTTGCGGGCCAGTTACGATGTGCAAGCCAGTTCGATGACTTTTGCCGAGCCGCCGGGCCTGTTTGATTCCGAGGCTCTGGTGGTCAAGACCAATAGAGAGGTGGTGGGCTACATTGGCATAAATTGGAGAACCCGCCTTGATGTTATCAAGCGCTTCTTTTCGCTGGCGCCGGTCATGGTCTCGGCTCAGGTAGGGCTGGTCTCCGTCTGTATGGCTCTTCTCATCGGCGTGCCCCTGGGCATCGTCTCTGCTCTGAAGCAGAATAGCGCGGTGGATTACGTGGCAATGTTCTTTTCCATGTTGGGTGTCTCTGTTCCCAATTTTCTCCTGGGCATCTTGTTGATCCTGGTCTTTGCCTTGACTCTGGAGTGGCTGCCTACTTATGGCTGGGGGGAGAACTGGAAACAGGTGATCTTGCCGGCCATCACGCTCGGCACGGGCGGTATGGCCATCATCGCCCGGCTGACCCGCGCCAGCATGCTAGAGGTCATCCGCGCTGATTACATCCGCACCGCCCGGGCCAAAGGGTTGACGGAGCAGGTCGTCATTGTCCGCCACGCGTTAAAGAACTCGCTCATCCCGGTGACAACAGTTCTAGGCCCACTGATGGCTGCCTGGCTCACCGGCTCGTTCATGGTGGAGTGGGTCTTTTCCATCGGCGGCATTGGCAAGTTCTTTGTCAGCGCGGTCACCGACCGTGACTATACTTTGATCATGGGTACGATCATCATTTACTCGGGGGTACTGGTACTGTTCAACCTGATCGTGGACGTTGCATACGGGTTCATTGATCCGCGCATCCGGTTCGATTAAGAAACCAGGTTTTTTCTGAAAAAACCTGGTTTCTGACACCAGTAGACACCAGCAAAGGAGGAATAAATTATGGCTGAGACTGCTTCCGAGCGACGCAGACGAGAGGAAGAGGAACAGTTTGCTGAACGAGGGGTGAGCCTATGGCAGGATGCCTGGCATCGGTTGCTGCGCAACCGCATGTCATTGGCTGGGTTGCTATTTATCGCCCTCATGGTTTTCTGCTTTATCACCGGGGATTTTCTCCCCCCCTATTCTTATCGTGAGGCGGACTATGATAATACCCGCATCGCTCCACGGGCCGATCACATCTTTGGTACCGACAAGATGGGCCGGGATGTCTTTAGCCGCATCTGGTGGGGCACGCGTGTCTCCCTCACCGTCGGCGTCGTGGGTTCATTGACCTCGCTGATCATTGGCATCACCTATGGCTCCATCGCCGGCTATCTGGGCGGCCAGGTGGATAACCTGATGATGCGCTTTGTGGACGTGATGTACGGCTTTCCCACCCTGCTCTTTATCATCCTGGTCATGGTGGTACTGCCAGCGGAAACCGCTATCCAGGGTATGATCAACATCTTTATCGCCATCGGTATCGTGGGGTGGATGGGTATGGCCCGGCTGATTCGGGGACAGTTCCTGTCCCTGCGAGAGAAAGAGTACGTCCTGGCGGCGCAGATGGTCGGCGCCGGCCCGGCCCGCATCATCTCCCGTCACCTATTGCCCAACAGCCTGGGGCCGGCCGTCGTGACGTTGACACTGGGTATTCCCGGCCTGATCCTCACCGAGGCAGTGCTCAGTTTCATCGGTCTGGGCGTACCGCCGCCCTACCCCAGTTGGGGGCAGATGTTGAGCGAGGGCTGGCGGGGTCTGCGTTCCTCGCCTCACCTGACCATTTTCCCAGGATTGGCGATTACTTTTACCATGTTGGCCTTTAACTTTGTGGGCGATGGCCTGCGAGATGCGCTGGACCCGACGATGCGCGGCACTGCTCTGGTCCGCGCAGCCCGGCGGAAGAAGAAAAAAGCGCGCAAGGCAGCGGCGGCTACCGCTTAGAGCACTACGCGTGACTGCAAGCGACGGGAGGTACGAGCCGAGAGAATCGGGCGTACCTCCCGTTTTTGTGTAGAGGGGGCGAGATGAAACGATGGGGATACTGGGTCAGCATTGGAGCGGTATTGCTGGCTGTGGTCGCCCTGATTGGGTGGGCCAGGGCCTACATTCCGTTGAGGACTCCCAGCGCGTCGGAAGAGTGGAGCCGGGGCCGGCTTCTCAGTGTAACGCCGGTGAACGTTCGGCCGGATGCCTACACCGCCCCCGACGGCGGGACATTTTTGTCTTGGGTTGACCTCAATAATCGGTTGCACGTGGCGCGATTGGGGGCGCGGGGACAGATTGTATCAAACTGGACGCCATCATTGGGAACGGGTATACCGCGAGAGCCACGGCTTCTCGTGGGGCCGGGAGGCGAAACCCACCTCGTTTGGCGGGAGACGAGCGAGGAACGCTCGCTCCTGACCTACGCCCAGGTGAATAGTTCGGGTCTGGTGCAAGTTGGCCCGCTTACTCTTTCCCCGGCAGGAGACAAAGTACAATCTCCGAGCTTGATCTTTAACCAGCGGGGTGAAATTGAAGTTTTCTGGATTGGCCAGGCCGGCGTCTACCAGGCCACTCTGAGCGCCGAGGGAGAAATGCAGAAAGAGCGCGTCCTGCTGGTCAAGGATGGCGAGAGCGCTGGCATAGTGGCGGATCGGGCCGGCGACATTCATCTCGTCTGGCTGGAGAACGCAGGGCCAAATATGCGCGTAATTTACTATGCTTCTTTCGACCCAGACCAGAAAGCGTTGAGCCAGCCGGAAGAGATGACCAGGCTCTTTTTGCGAACCGGCCAAGTTGTGCAAGACCCCGTCATTGGCCTCGACCTTGATACTGGCTACATCCTGTGGGTCATTCAGGATCTAAAGTACGTCACTTCAAGCGCCCAGTACGCCTTTTTCCCCCTAGAGATACCGCGACAGAAAAAAGTTAGGGACCTGCAACTAGAAAACGGCGGCAATCCGCTCAGCCTTTGGGCCGCGCGCGGCCAACGCGAAACGTTGCTGGTTGCTTTGACCGAGACGGTTATAGCTTCGGATGGCCCGCAGCTCCAGGTTGGCGTCGTCGCCTTGCACGGCGAGCAGTCGTCGGGAGATCAGGCCAGGGTGGGGAATTTTGGATTGGCGGATTCAGGAGCAGGCATTATGCGGCATCGTATAGTTAGCCCCATCGCCCTACACCTTCCGCTGCATACCTTGAGCCATGCTGGCAATTCGCCATCCGCCATCCGCCATTCAGACTATATCGTCACCGCTTCGGAGCACCCTTCCCTCAAACCAACATTGGCAGTGGACGCGCAGAATAATCTTCATTTGACCTGGTTGGAAACGAGTGGTTTCGGGGCGTACCGTGTGGCCTATGCCAGCACAACCCCTGGGGTGAAAACGGCTTACGATAGACTAACCTTGTGGGACGCGACCGACCGCGCGCTAGGACTGGCTATGCAATTCTTTATAGCGGTAGGCTTGACGCCCGTGCTGGCTATCTATTGGTCTCTGTTTCCCCTGGGCTGGTTGCTCATCTACCTCCTGGCCACCGGGCGCGAGCATCTGACAGAAGTGGGGACGTGGGCGGCTTTTGGCATATCCGTGTTGCTGGAAGTGATGAGCACGTACCTGTACTATCCTCACCGCAGTAGAATGTCTCCGGCGCTCCAATGGTCTGTCCCTTTGCTCACAGCCGCTATTGGGCTATTGTTGGCGCTTTTGTACCTGCGGCATCGAGATGAAAAGCCGTTGTTTGGAGCCTTCTTTGTGTTTGCCATCACCCACGGATTGCTTCAGGTAATGTGTTTTGTGCTCGTGCATTAGCAGATTGCCTTTCATACTTTTCAAATGACTCGAATTTATCGCATATCAAGAATAGCTTTCTCATTGATTATCGTCCTACTGCTCGTGACGCCGGTTGCGGCCGCGCCGTCGCCTGCCATTCAAATCATCTCCCAGTCGGTCGAGAGCCACTTTCCCGACGATCTCACTTTCACCATCCAGGCGCGCAGTGACGCCGGCGATATCACAGACACCGCCATCTACTACCAGGTTGGATGGGAAAAGGCGGAGAGAATCGGCCAGACCGAACCGTTCACACCGGCTGCTGAAGTGACTCTCACCCACGTCTGGAATACCCACGGCGAGACCGTGCCGCCGTTTGTCGAGATCACCTACTATTGGCAAATCACCGATAGCGCCGGGAACGAACTCGTCACCGAACCGGAGCACATCGAGTACACTGATTATACCCACGATTGGCAGTCACGGGGCGACGAACACGTCATCGTCTATTGGTATGACAAGCCGGACGATTTTGGTGAAGCGTTGTTCGAGGCTGCCGCTGGGGGGTACGATCACGTCACCGCTATCACCGGCGCCACGACCGAGCGCGTGGCTCGCGTCGTTATCTATAACAACCATGCCGATTTTTGCGCTTTCTATGCTCCCAATTCTTGCCAAGATTGGGTCGGCGGGCAGGCATTCCCCGGCCTCACGGTTCAGCAGGGCACTGATCTAGGCTGGCTGACTCACGACGTGGTGCCCCACGAACTGGCCCACGTTCTATACAACGAGGTCTTTCGCGATACCTGGGTGCGGGTACCCACCTGGTTCAACGAGGGCATCGCCGTCTACAACGAGCACACCGACCACAGCGTCGAGACAGCTCTCGTCAAAGAAGCGGCCGCCGATGACGAACTCATCCCGCTGCGCCACATGGGCACACAGGCCAGCGGCTTGGCTCACGGCGACGTCCACCTGTGGTACGCTGAGGCATACAGCCTGGTCGCCTTTATCGCCGATACCTACGGTGAGCATAAACTGGGCCAGGTGATCCTGACCCTGGCCGACAATCACCCCATGGAAGAGACGCTGCAACTGACACTCGATATGGACCTGATCGAGTTCGAGATGGCCTGGCGAGAATGGCTGGGCTATCCGGTGGATTCGATACCCACGCCAGTGACGCTGCCCCAGATGACCATTGTCCCCATCCCCCTGCCAACTGCCCCACGCGGGCAGCCCGCCGCCACTGCTATCCCAGAACCGGCAGTTTTGCCCACATCTACGCTTCCCCTCGATGGTGCGCCTCCTACACTCCCCTGTTCTTGCTGCGCCTCTTCCACCGTGCTGCTGGCGCTAGTTGCCTGGGCGCTCGTTCGCCGGTAGCGCGGGCGTCGGTCAAAGGTCACGCCAACTACCTAACTTGTCCACCCTGCGGTTTACAGTCCTCCGCCATCTCCCTTCGAGCTTGAACGAGAGGTCGAGCTATGACCTGTCCGGCTCTGGTGATTACCCACATCTCACCGCTGAGCGCGCAGAGGTCGCAGAGATAGTCAAAAAGGCCTTCTCTGCGTGCTTTGCGGCCTCTGCGGTGAAAGAAAACAGGATCAATGCAGTCACATTTGAACATGTGGGTAATCACCAACCTAGTATAAAAGGAGAAAGTTAACGATGATAGATTTTACTTTTACAGAAGAGCAAGAGTTGTTCAGGCAAGCGGCGCGCGAGTTTGCAGAGACCAAGATCGCGCCCAAGGTTCCCGATATGGAGGAGACGGCCGAGGTCTGTGATGATGTCATCGAAGCTTTGGGCGAGGCCGAGATGATGGCGCTCACCATCCCGGAGGAGTACGGCGGTCTGGGGTTAGGCTACGTCGCTCGTCTCATCGCCCTGGAGGAGATCGCTCGGGTTTCGGTGGCGACGGCCATGACGCTCCAGGTATTTGCTTTGGGTATTGAGCCGATCATCCAGTTTGGCAGCGAGGAACAGAAGAAAAAGTACCTGCCTGGGTTAGCGACCGGCGAGCGGTTGGCCACGGTCGCCGTGACCGAACCGACCGGAGGTTCCGATCCCAAGGGCGGACGCACCGCTTACAAGAGGGACGGGGATGACTATATCGTCAATGGGCGCAAGTGCTTTATCACCAATTCCCACATTGCCGATACCATCACCGTTATGGCGAAGGATGAGGAGAATCCCGATGCTTTCAGCACCTTTGTCCTGGAGGGGGGTATGGAGGGGCTCCGGCCCGGACACAAAGAGCACAAGGTGGGCATGCGCGGCTGCAACACTGGCGAGTTGATCTTGGAGAATTGCCGGGTGCCGGGGGAGAACTTGTTGGGCAAGGAAGGCAAGGGTATGCGGGTGGCTATGGCTGCTATCGGCGGCGTGGGCCGGGGCGGGATGGTAGGCTGCGCGTTGGGGCTGCAAGCGGCTTGCCTGGAGGCGTCCATAAAGTTTGCCCAGGAGCGGGTGCTTTATGGGAAACCAATCAGCCGCTTGCAAACGATCCAGAACAAACTGGCGGAGATGAAGATTGATTTGGAAGCGGGCCGCCTGCTGGGATACCGGGCCGCCTCTGTGCAGGACCAGGGTCTGCGCTCGGACAGGGAGTTTGCCGCTGCCAAGCATTTCACCACTGAGGCGGCGCAGAAAGCGGCCAAGATGGCCGTGGATATTCACGGCGGCTACGGCTGCATGGAAGAGTATGCTGTGACCCGTTACTGGCGCGATGCCGCTGTCCTGGGGCCGTCGGCGGGCACTTCTGACATTATGAAGGTCATCGTCGCTCGTTGGGCGCTCGCTTAGAACATGGATGGGCGGGATTTACGGACGTAGGATTGGCGTAATGCTCAAAATAGTTGTCTGCGTCAAGGCAGTGCCTGACCCCAAAGAGGCGGGCAGCATAAGGATAGACACTAGCACCAAAACCCTCACGCGGAGCGACATCCCGCTGGTGTTGAACCCACTCGATAAATATGCGCTGGAAGCGGCTCTCCGGCTGAAGGAGCAACGCGAAACGCATATCACGGTGCTCAGTATGGGGCCTCCGGCGGCGGCCAGGATCGTCAAAGAGTGCCTGTCTCTGGGCGCTGACCGGGGGGTTTTGCTTTCTGACCGAGCCTTTGCTGGCGCAGATGCCTACGCCACAGCCTACACTCTGGCCCAGGGGATAGAGAAAATCGGCGCGTGCGACGTGGTCTTTTGTGGAATGGCCAGTAGCGACGGCAGTACGGAGTGGGTCGGACCGGAGTTGGCGACGTTCTTGAAAGCGCCAGTGGTGACGATGGTGCAGGAGCTTGTCGAGTGCGGTGAGGAGTGGTGGAAGGTGAGGGCCAGCCTGGAAAATGGGCACCGCCTGGTGCGGGTGAAACTTCCGGCGGTCTTTACCGTCACCAGAGAGTTGAACACGCCGAGGACGCTCAGCTTTTCTGGCATCATCAAGGCCAGGAAGAAGGAAATCAGCCAGTGGGGGATTGGCGAGTTGGGCGCGTCGGAGGAATCTGTGGGGCTGAAGGGATCGCCGACGGTTGTCTCTGACATGACGACCCAGGAGAGCAAGCGGGAGGTCGAGATCATCACCGGCGCGAGGGAGGAGAAAGCGGAACTGCTGATCCAAAAGCTGGTTGACGCGGGTGTGATGTAGCAAGTGGAGGAGGTTCAGGTAGTGGGAAGTAAAGGTGGGCCGGTGTGGGTCTTTGCCGAGCAGATTGATGGTCGGGTTCTGGCCGTGTCTCTCCAACTGATTGGGCAGGCGCGCAAGCTGGCGGATGAGATGGAGACATCTGTGGAGGTTGTTATTCTAGGAAGCGAGTTGGGCGAGCAGGTCCAAAAGTTGTTTGCCGCCGGCGCCGACCGGGTCTATTTGGGCGACGACCCCAGCCTGACCTTTTACCAGCAGGAAGCTTATGTCGAGATCATCGTCGAGCTTGCCAAGGGGCAGCAGCCGGAAATTATGCTCATCGGCTCTACGTCTATGGGCAGAGAGTTGGCTCCGCTGGTGGCGGCTCGATTGGAGACCGGGTTGACCGCTCACTGCACTGGCCTGGCGCTCGGCGAGGATGGAACTCTGGAGCAGATGATCCCGGCCTACGGCGGGTTGATTTCGATCACTTGCCCGGTCAGGCGTCCGCAGATGGCCACCGTCGCCAAGGGGGTTTTCCCTATGCCCACAGTGGACGAGAACCGGACGGGAGAGGTCGTCCCGCTCGACGTTCCAGACGGTCTCCCCTGTCGGATTCAGACGCTGGAGGTCGTGCGCGAGGAACCGGAGGGAGTGCCTTTGGAATCAGCTTCCATCGTCGTGGCCGGCGGGGCCGGGGCCGGCGACTTGGAAGGATGGCGCGAGATAGCCGCACTGGCGGAGGCGCTCAATGCCGGACTAGGCTCTACCCGCCCCGTTGTTGACGAAGGCTGGGCCGGGCTAGAGACAATGATCGGGCAGAGCGGCAAGATGGTAAGCCCGGAACTCTACATCGGAGTGGGGCTTTCGGGCGAGCAGCAGCACGTGGTCGGCATAGTCGGCGCTCAAGTGATGGTAGCCGTAAATAATGACAGTAAAGCGCCGGTATTCGAGCAGGTGGATTATGGTATCGTGGATGATTGCCGGGAGTTTGTGCCGGTGCTGATTGAGAAAATCAAAGGGCGCCAGGTGTAGGGAGAAATGGTATGTGCTAGGTAGACCTGAACGGCAAAGCATTCTATTTCAGAGGCATCGACGGAGAGTCTCGGTAGATCCAAATTTCAGACCTCGGAGGTCTCGGAGGGTGACATTGGCAGCAAAATTGCTTAGATTGCGTCCGTTTTTACCGGCAAAGGCGCTCTCGAGAGACCTCCGAGGTCTTGTTGTCGTAACATTTTGGATCTACTGAGTCTATCGAGCTGATAGAATTGAACACAGACAGCAACTTTTGTACATAGCGCGATAAGTAAAAATAAAAGGAGCCTAGTCATGGGAATCAAAACGAGAGAGGATTATCTGGCGGCGCTGCAGGCGCTGCGCCCGAATGTGTACAAATTTGGCGAGTTGATCGAGGATGTGACGACGCACCCGGCGACGAAACGAACGGTCGAGAGCCACGCTCTTAACTATGACGCGGCCAACGATCCGGAATTGGCCGATATGTACACGACTGTGTCCACGTTCACCGGCGAGAAAATTCTGCGTTGGAATTCGATGATGCAGAACGCGGACGATCTCATTGCCAATATGAAGATGAAACGCCAGAACTATCGGCGCACCGGAAGCTGCACCGGCGCCGTCTGCTGCGGATGGAACGCCCAGAACGTGATGTGGGCGATCACTCACGACATAGATGAGGAGTTTGGTACAAATTATCAAGAAAGGCTAAAGGATTGGATTCTGTCGGCCCAGAGCAATGGACTGGCGGTGGCCGGGGCCATGACCGATGCCAAAGGCAACCGTGGCCTCAAGCCCTCACAGCAGCCTGACCCAGACACCAACGTGAGGGTGGTAGAAGTCAGGGATGATGGTATCGTCATCCGGGGGGCCAAAGTGATGATCTGCGGCACCGCGGCCTCGCACGAGATTTTCGTCTTGCCCGGCGGCATCTACCGCGAACCGGATCAGGATTTTGCCGTGGCCTGCGTCGTGCCCCGCGATATCGAAGGTCTAACCATCGTCGAAGCGACGCATCCCAGCGACCGGCGGGAGCTTGAGGAAACCGCCGACGTCGAGGTTCCGAACACGGGCATCACCCAGGGCTGGCTCTTGTTCGAGGATGTCTTTGTGCCCAATGAGCGAGTCTTTATGTGCAAGGAGTGGAAGTACACCAGCAAGGTGATCCAGTTCTTTACAGCCAATTACCGGGCTTGCATTGGGGCCTGTGTTGCGGGGCAGGGGGACGTGATGTTGGGGACTTCTGTGTTGATGGCCCGGGCCAACGGCCTCTCCGCCAAAAAGTTTGCCAACAAACTGGTGGATATGTCTGTCAACAACCAGATCACTTATGGGCTAGGAGTGGGTGCGTGCGCCATAGGCTTCCAGCATCCTTCGGGATCGTTCTTCGCCGACCCGCTCACCGCTCATACCAACAAGGTTATGGTGGCAACGCTGCCTTACGAGGTCAAGCGGCTGACTCAGGACATTGGCGGCGGCATTGCAGAGACTGGCTGTATGCCTTCTTACAAAGACCTCGCCAACCCCGAATACGGCCCCCTGCTCCAGAAATATCTCAAGGCGGGCGACTGCTCCGGCGAGACGCGCTTTAAGGCAGCCCGCCTAGCCGAATGGCTGACCGTCGGCGCTGGGGTACCGGGCTGCATGCACGGCGGCGGCTCGCCTGATGGTGCCAAGTTGGTCATCAGGTTCGCGACGCCGATGGAGGAGTACGTCGACTATGCCAAAAAGATAATGAACATTGAAGAGGATGTTCCTGAACCTGAAAAGCCGAAAAGGAAGTAGCGTGCGCCGTAGAGGCGCGGAGCGCATAGAGTTGGGGTGGGTTGTTTTCTCCGGCAGCTTTGCGCCTCTGCGGTGAGACGGGTTGGGAAAAGAGGGGGAGAAACGTCAGTTGATGCATTGCTCAGAAACAACATTGCTATTCACGTAGTATCTGATTCTGACGTTTTCTGGTTGAGCATCCTGAGTAGCGTGAACAGCGTGAGCGCGTATCGAAGCCGAGTCCTGAGCCTGTCGAAGGGGGTGCGATTTTACAACGTTTTACGGTATTCTTCGCACCCTGACGCAGCCTATTTGTATCTTTTTCAAAAAGTCGGGGAAAGAAACCAGGTTTTTCAGAAAAAACCTGGTTTCTCACTGACTCAGACGGGGGGCGGATTTGGCATAGAAAAACACTCCTAATGTCATTGCAACCCACGAATAATTCACCTTCTCATCACAGAATAGGGTACCATCCCATCTTTTTCAAAAAGTCGGGGAAAGAAACCAGGTTTTTCAGAAAAAACCTGGTTTCTCACTGACTCAGACGGCGGATCTGCCCAAATTGGGTTCGGGAGAACAAAGTGGCAAGCTCCAAATCAAGTTGCCCAGAGGTGCGGAAAATAGGCTTTGTATGCCGAATTTGACTTGTTGGATTACGTGAACTATACTGATGTCATCCACCAGTCGAAATGCAAACTCAATACGAAGGGAGACGGCCAATGAAACGGGTGCGCTGGTACGATTACATCACGATCAACATCTACTGGCTGGGCCTGACGACGGTATCTCAGGCCAATGGGCTGATCCAGCCCCTGCTGATACAGGGGTTTGTCGGGCCTGAACAGCAGGGAACCGCGTATGGCAACTTGCGGCTCTACACCCTGATGGTGGCCCTGTTGGTGCAGGCGCTGGCGGGCTTGCTTTCTGATCGCAGCACGCTGCGCTGGGGGCGGCGGCGGCCCTTTATCCTGATCGGCACGCTGCTGAACGCGGCCTGCGTGATCGCTATGGGCGCCTCGCCTGGTTACATGTTTCTGTTCGGGGCGGCGGTGCTCTCGCAGATCGCGTCCAACTTTGCTCACGGCGCGGAGCAGGGGCTGATTCCCGACCTGGTTCCGGAGGATCGGCGCGGCATCTTTTCCGGCATCAAGTCGGTGATGGACTTGCTGCCCGTCATCATCGTTGCTCTCACCATCGGCCAATTGATCGCGGCGGGTCAGATGTGGGCCGGCATCGGGGTGGCGGTCGGCATCCTGCTCTTTGCCATGTTCATCACTATGTTCGTGCGGGAGGAGCCGCTGCGCGAGTCTCCCGAGCCACTGGATTGGCAGCCCTTTGGACGCCTGGTAGCTATGACGTTGGTCTTTCTGGTCGTTATTCTTGGCCTGGGGGGGATCGTCAATTGGATAGGCCGGCTCTTGAGCGGCGTGAGTTCACTATCCACGCTATTGGCCGTGATGGGGGTCGCTGGATTGCTGGCGATGACGGGCGCTGTCGTTGTGGGCGTGTGGGCCGGCGCGCGCATCAGCATCGGCAGCGAGGGTGCGCGCCGCTACCCGTCCTTTTCCTGGTGGGTGATCAACCGGCTGGCGTTTCTCGTGGGAGCCACTAATATCTCTGCTTTCGCCGTTTACTTTCTCCAGGCCCGGCTGGGGATGGAGGGGGAGGAGGCCGCCGGCCCGGCTTCGCAATTGATGATGGCGGTCGGTATTTTGATCCTGTTGTGCGCGCTGCCGAGCGGCTGGCTGGCCGACCGGATCGGGCGCAAGAAATTGGTGGCGCTCAGCGGCCTCGTAGCGGCGCTAGGTACACTGATACTGCTCCTTTCGCCCAGTATGACTGTGATCTATGTGGGCGGCTGTCTCATCGGCGCTGCCACGGGCACGTTTTTCACCACCAACTGGGCGTTGGGCACAGACATCGTTCCCAAAGACGAGGCCGGCAAGTACCTGGGCATCTCCAATCTGGCCGGCGCGGGCGCGGGCGCGGTGGGGGCCTACATCGGCGGCCCCATAGCCGATTATTTCACCGCGCGCGCCCCACAATCGCCAGAGATTGGATACTTGCTCATCTTTGCCATCTATGCGGGGCTTTTTCTGCTGTCCACGCTCGTGCTCACCCGCGTGCGAGGAGGATTTGGTGACGAGGTCCCAGCCTGACCCCAGGATATTTCTCGCCTTTAGGTTCCACGTCAATTTCTACCACTCCTACCGGGGCGACACGCCCGATGAACTTGGATTTGGCAAGGACATGCGCGTCATTCGCAAGATCATCCAGGTGCTCGATGAATTCAACGCGGACGGCGTCCCGGTGCGCGGCGCGTGGGATATCGAGAACTATTTTTCGCTCGAAAAGATCATGCCGCAGCATTGCCCCGATATCATCGCATCTCTCAAGCGGCGGGTAGCCAGTGAGCGAGACGAGGCGCAGGTGATGTCCTACAACAACGGACTCATCAGCGCCCACACCGCCGCCGAGTTCGACGCCGCCATAGGGCGCGCCATCACGAACGACGCCGGTTCGGGCTTGCGCGACATTTTTGGCGCGTTCGCCCCTATGGTGCGCCCGCAGGAGATGATGTACACACCGCTGCACCTAAAACTGTACCGGCGGCGCGGCATCGAGCACATCAGCCTTTTTTACAGCGCGATTCCCTTTAACGGGTTCAGTAATTTCGTCGCGCCGCTGCCGGTCGAGCAGCGCTACAACCCGCTGACGTTGATGTATCCGGGCATCGAAGAAACGCTGACGCTCCTGCCGGCCTACAATCACGGAGACATCGCCGATAACGTCTCTCTCCGCTGGTGGCTGAAGCGGCTGCGACGCGAGCAACTGTCGCTGGCCGAGCCGCAGGATTTGTTGCTGCTGATTGACGCGGACGCCGATGACGAGTACTGGTACGGGTACGATTGGCCCGTGGTGAGCAACCTCCTGGCGGCGGCGCGTGGGCTGCGGGGGCTGGTCGAGAGCGCGCGCGATCTGAACTATGTCGCGTTCACGACGCCGGGCGAGTACGTGGAGACGCACCCGCCGGTCGGCGCCATCACCATCGGGCAAGATACCGCCGACGGCAGCTTTGACGGTCTCGCTAGCTGGGCCGAGAAATGGTCCAACCATCAACTGTGGACGGGCGTGGAGCGCTCGCGCATACTGGAGCTACAAGCGCGGCGGTTGATGAACTCGTTGGGCGAGAACGAGCGCCGGGAGATGGAAGAGTTGCTCGAAGAATCTGGCGAGGCCCGGCTGCGGGCGCTTTCGACCACGCATTTTGGATTATCGTCGCCGGTCATGAACCGCACCCGTCTGCAAACGGCGGCCAACTTGCTGTATGTCTCGGTCAAAAAGGCGTCTCGCGCGCTCGACCTGGCCGCGGAAAGCGCTTTTGACGAACCAGGGGACGAGGTTGCGTTTTCGTTGCTCGATTACGTGCGCGGCGTATCTACCGAGGCGGTCAAATACGAGACCAGGCCCTCCCGTGCGTTGGTGCGGCTACCCATCTCTGTCTCCGAGATGGTCATGGTCAGGTTGTTCGACGCCGACAGGCAGGCGCGCCCGGCCGCCGTCTGTCGCGGGGATGGCGAGGGCGGGGCGCTCGACGCCGAGCTTTTGTTCGTCGAGAGTATGGACGGCGGTGAGCGCAAGGACTTTTACATTGATTTTTCCAGCCGGCCGGGCGCCGCCGTCCCCGTGCAAAAGCCGGTGTCGGTGGAAAAAGGTCTGCTGGAAAACGAGTTCATCACGCTGCGCTTTGACGAGGCCATGCGGACGGTGGGGTTTGCGTGCGCGGGAGTCGAGATGGCCGACGGGTCGTTCATACGGAGCGCGGTCAACTATGCGGGCCGCATCGCGGAAGCCTCACGTTGGAAGACCGTGCAGGCTCAAGTTCTTGGAAACGGGCTTGTCGGGGTCGTGAGGGTGAGGGGCGCGATACCGTGCGAGGGGCAGTGGGTTGAAATTGAGCATACGTTTACACTCGCCGCCGGCCTGCCGTACCTGTACGTGGACACGCGTGTCACTTATCCCCAAACCCATTCGAACAACTATGACAAGGAAAGAGCGCGCCGGCTTGGGCAGGAGTACGATGGTAACTGGCGCGAGGTCATGCCGTGCGAACTGCGCCCGGCCCTGTTCGGGCGTCGCGGGAAGCCGCTGCGGGTGTGGAAACACAACTACCTGGGTCACGTGAGCCATTACGACCTCGACTATGGCGAGTTTTCAAAGAACAAGGAGCTTGATTCGTTCAACAATCACGTGACGCACGGCTGGGTGGCCGTGACGGACGGGGACAATGGGTTGCTCGTGGCGCAGACGGCTGACGTCAATGCGTCGCTCGCTTTTTGCCCCATGCGAACGCGAGTGACAGAGCGCGGCGTTCGTATCTTTCTCAATCCGTTCGGCAGTTATTACGGAAAGCAGTTGAGCTATGTGACCGCCTTTAGCGGCCTGGGCAAGTTCCTCGCAGTCAAGATGGCGGATTCGCTCGACCCGCTCGCGCCGTCTTATAACGGGCGCAGCGAGAGCTTTTCTCAACTGCTCGCGCCTTATGCGGGCGACGCGCCGCCGGAGGGAATCAGGTTTGACGCCGAAGCGTTTGCTTATCCCTACGCTATCGTGCCGCACTCAAAGATGATCAGGCATCCAAAGCACAGGCGATGGTCGTATCCGGCTGCGTAAAAGCTGGGCCGTTGGCATAAAAGTGAGTTTAGTGGTATAACTCTAGCGAAGCTACGCCTCAAACCGACGAGAGGGAAGAAATGGGACACGGATTAACACGGGCTGCGCACACGGATTTTGTCGCTTGGCTTACAATCCGTGTTTTCCCGTAAGCGAAGCGACTTCATCCGTGTCCGAAATCTTGTCTCATCTGTAAAGAATTTTGGGCATCAAAGGTTTATTTAGCCGACGAGGCGGACTGTCGTTCTACCCTAAAAACCGAGTGGAGATTTCTATGAGCGAGCATATCTCAGTTCTATTGGAAACCGAGGGCACCTACCCTTTCGTGGGTGGGGGTGTCAGCACGTGGTGTGATATCCTGGTACGAGAATTTAACAGGCCGCCGGACGAGCCGGACAAGCGGGTGGACTATTACGTTTGCGCCATCACGGGTGATCCCAACGTCAAACTCAGATACGAGTTGATGGACAATGTGAAGCAACTCATCCACGTCCCGCTGTGGGGCACGGAGGAGCCGGCCGAGTTCATCTTGCCCGATGTGCTCTTTTCAGATATCTACCAGCACAAGCAGGATACTACCCCGCAGATCATTGAGGAAAAGTTCATCCCCCTCTTTCGCCGCTTTTTGCATGGTCTGGAAGAGACCAGTCTGAATATGGCCCCTTACGGGCGCGTGATCCACGAACTGTATCACTACTTCCGACAATATGATTACGTCGAGAGCTTTAAGGCACAGCAGGTGTGGGAGGTTTTTCAGGAAGAGATGTTGCGCCCCTACCGCGAGCGGCCCGACGACTTTGCGCCTGAAGAGATACCCAATCTCTACGATCTGACCACCGCGCTGCGCTGGCTGAACAAGCTGCTGATGGTGTTGAACGCGCCCATCCCCAATACCGATATCACCCACGCCACCATTGCCGCTTTCGTTGGGTTGGCCAGCGTGATCGCCAAGCTGGAATACGGCACGCCGATGTTGCTGACCGAGCACGGCGTATATATCCGCGAGCGCTATATCCACGTCTCGGCTACCGATATGACCTATTTCCTCAAGCGCTTTCTGATCAACCTGTCGGCCTTTATGTCGCGCTTGTGCTACGCCTACGCTGACCAGATCTCGCCGGTGTGCAACTTTAACCAAAAGTGGGAACGGCTGTACGGCGTGCCGGAGGAAAAATTGCAAACCATCTACAACGGCGTCAACCCTGAGATGTTCGTACCTGCGTCCAAGCCGGCAAAGAGCCAGGGCCGGCCGACTGTGGTGGCTGCGGCCCGTGTTTTTCCTCTCAAGGACATCCTGACCATGATCCACACCGCTGCTATCGTGCGCCAGACCATACCCGACGTCAAGTTCACCGTCTATGGCTCGCTGACCGCCGACCCGCCTTACGTGGAAGAGTGCCGCGCGCTGATCGCCGAACTGGAATTGGAAGAGACGTTCGAGTTGGCCGGATACCACAGCGAACCGGCCAAGATATTTGTCGAGGGCGACATCAGCATCCTGACCAGCATCTCTGAGGGCTTTCCCTATACCGTGTTGGAATCCATGTCGTGTGGGCGGCCGGTGGTGGCGACCGACGTGGGCGGGGTGCGGGAGGCGCTGGAGGGTTTTGGCGTGGTCTGCAAGCCCGGGGACCCCGCTGATCTGGCGGCGGGCGTGATCAAATTGCTTCAAAACGATGAGGCGCGCCAGACGTTGGGCCGCAAGGCGCGCAACGAGGTGCTGGCTAAATACCGCACATCGAGATCGGTGGACGCTTATTGGGGTTCGTACCGGCGGATGGCAGAGGAAAAGGGTAAAGAGCGGGTTCAGAAGACAGACCAACAGCCAGATTTGGAGGTCGTCAGACCTTTGAGCTAAAAGAGAAACCTGATTTTGACCGGCGATCAATCAGCAATCTGTTGACAAGCTATTTGCTACCGGACACTTTTGCCAAGTTTATGATTACACAGAGACTCACGGAGAATTCACCGAGACACACAGAGGTTTTTTGAGAGAATCTATCAGTGTGAAGCGGCGATCTCATCAAATTATCTAAT